>NZ_JAMPKA010000034.1:0-64574 GCF_039961855.1 Trichocoleus sp. Lan
ATTGCTGGGATTTAATCATTTAATTGCTGCAATGAATCAATTTAAACCCGGTTTGGCTTCTGGATAATTTAACTGATTTACTACTTGCTTCTCCGGAAAGTGACAGAAGAGGGATAATATTGGGAAAAAAACGGCTACTGGTTACAATCGTGTAGCGATCGCTCTGCAATTGGTAAATCTTAAGTTGGTTCTTTTTATACAACCAAACTTCCGGCACTCGATAGGGCAGGTAGTCATTTACATCCGTGTAGCTGGTTACATCTATCTCAATTACCAAATCGGGCGATGGCTCTATTTCCCAATTGATGCGGTCTTTGCCTGCAACTGCTGCCCAGTTATCGATATAAAAGCAGTAGTCCGGTTCAATGCCGCTAATCTCTGGGAGTTCCATCGTTAGGGGGGTAAATGCCTCGTAGTCCTGCCCTAAATGGTCTAGGAGAGCTGTTACCACCATTGCAATAATGTGGGCTTCTCGTCCGTGTCGGGGTAGCGGTGACATTAACAAAATCTCTCCGGGTCGATACTTGATACGAGGAATCGAGCGATCGCCTAAGTGCTGAGTTAGTGTTTGATAGTCCTGCCAACTACCGGGTAGCCGCACCACTGCGCCTGCGGATAACTGGATTTTCTCTGGTGTGATAATTGCAAACATGGAACTTACACCTCCACCTCCACTGTAATCCTTGTATTGCGCCTAACCATCCTGTCGCAGCACAAAACAATAAAAATGTTTTGCCTCAAAAAAAGCATTAATTGTCCGATAAAAAGGCTGATTAATCTTTTCCTAAACTCATAAAAATTGATAGGGTAAATTGTTGGAAAACCCTCTCGAATCAATGAATCAGTAATTTAGGCAATGTGAATATTCGGGTTTAGAGTAACAAGGCAAGTCAAAACGGCGATCGCGTCTTTTTTCATCCTCATTGCGAACTGACAAGTCAGCGCTTCGCGATCGCGCCATTCCCAAACATCGGCTTAAACGTGTGCTGAATACCTCTTATGGCAGACTTTCCAGGCACAACAATCTACCTGTAGCCGTCGCTACGCCTGTTTTAACCCTGGCACACTAGGCTAATATGAACATCTGTAACGGAAGCCTTGCCAGTTGGTAAAGAAATGTTAGTTCAACCGTAGCCACGGGCAACATAAAACAAAGGATGTCAATTTTATGGTAGTAGCAGTGGAAAATCAGTCTCCTCACCATGTTGTGATTGTCGGTGGCGGCTTTGGCGGACTTTATGCTGCCAAGGCATTGAGCGGCGCACCTGTCCATGTGACACTGGTCGATAAACGTAACTTTCATTTGTTTCAGCCACTCCTTTATCAAGTCGCTACCGGAACGCTATCCCCAGCAGATATTTCATCTCCTCTGCGTGCGGTACTCAGCGAGAGCAAAAATACTAAAGTGCTGATGGGAGAGGTAAAGGATATCGATCCACAACAGCGAAAAGTCATCCTCGCTGGCGAAGAACTGATCTACGACACGTTAATCGTTGCTACAGGTGTGAGCCATTTTTACTTTGGCAATGACCAATGGGCAACTGTAGCGCCAGGATTGAAAACCGTTGAAGATGCGCTGGAAATGCGGCGTCGCATTTTTATGGCGTTTGAAGCGGCAGAAAAGGAAACCGATCCCGAAAAACGGCGTGCCTGGTTGACGTTTGCGATCATCGGCGGAGGGCCGACGGGGGTAGAATTAGCGGGAGCGATCGCAGAACTCGCTTACAGCACCCTCAAGCGAGATTTCCGCAACATTGACACCGCTGAAGCCAAAATTTTGTTACTGGAAGGGATGGATCGCATCCTACCTCCCTACACACCAGAGTTATCTGCAAAAGCAGAAGCCTCTCTTCAGCGCTTAGGTGTCACTGTGCAGACAAAGACGCTGGTGACAAATATTGCAGAGAATATTATCACCACAAAACAAGGCGATAAAATCGAACAAATTCCAGCGAGAACAACCTTATGGGCAGCGGGAATCAAAGCTTCACCAATGGGGAAAGTTCTGGCAGAACGCACAGGCGCTGCAATTGACCGGGTGGGGCGGGTTATCGTTGAATCCGACCTGAGTATAGCAGGACATCCTAATATCTTTGTGGTTGGAGACTTGGCAAGTTTTTCTCATCAAAATGAGAAACCACTACCAGGTGTTGCACCCGTGGCGATGCAAGAAGGGGAATATGTTGCTAACCTGATCAAACAGCGGATTGCCGGTTACAGTATGGCACCTTTCCAATATGTTGACCGAGGCAGTATGGCTGTTATCGGGCGGAATGCTGCGGTAGTCGATTTGGGTTATGTGAAGTTTTCCGGTTTGCTCGCTTGGCTCACCTGGGTATTTGTTCACATTTACTTCTTAATTGAGTTTGATAATAAACTCATCGTCATGCTCCAGTGGGGTTGGAATTATTGGACTCGCAAACGTGGGGCAAGATTGATTACCGGCGACGAGGTAATTGGGAAGGTAGGAGTTGACGCTAACGGCGATTATTACGTGCCACTGAAGAGTAAAGAAACGGTGGAAGTTTAAACGCAAAGGTACGCGAAGGTTTACGCAAAGGTTCGCCGAGGAAAGATATTTCTTTGGGAACCTTTGTGTTTAAAAAGACGAAATTAATTTCGTCGATTAACTTGGGTAGCAGTGGCTTGATCGGTGGGGACTAAAAGTAATTCGCTGATATTAACGTGAGCAGGTCTAGTGACACAGAAAAATATTACATCGGCAATATCTTCTGGTGTTAAAGGGGTTAAACCTTGGTAAACTTTTTGAGCGCGATCGCTATCTCCGTGGAATCGCACTTGACTAAATTCCGTTTCAACTAACCCTGGATCGACTGAAGTGACTCGCACGGGCGTTCCTAGGAGGTCTTGCTTCAAACCTTCGGAAATTGATTTTACAGCGGCTTTAGAAGCACAGTAGACGTTACCACCGGGATAGGTTTGATGACCGGCAATGGAGCCAAGATTCACCACATGGCCTTTACCCCGGTTTACCATTCCTGGCACTAAATAGCGGGTGCAATAAAGTAAGCCTTTAATATTGGTATCGATCATTTCTTCCCAGTCTTGAATGCTGCCTTCGTGGAGTTTATTTAACCCCCGGCTAAGACCAGCATTGTTAATTAAGATATCGACCTCAGACCAAGCCTCTGGGAGAGAAGAAAAGGCGGATTCAACAGAAGCGCGATCGCGTACATCTAGTGCTAGTAGATGCAACTGGCAAGAAAATTCTTTGCTAAGTTCATCTGCGAGTTCCTGCAAGCGCTCTTGGCGTCGAGCCACTAAGATCAGTTTGGCACCCGCTTGGGCAAACATCTTGGCACAAGCAGCACCAATTCCACTACTCGCGCCAGTAATTACAACGATTTTGTCTTTGATAGAAATCATTCGGTTTAACGAAATTTTATGGCAATCTAAGTAAATCTTAAAACCCTCTTTTTTCTTTTATTCGCGTTTTTTGCAGTCTTTAAAAAGACTCCTTTTAAATCAAACAAAATTGCTATAAATTCTGAAAATTGAGCTTTGAATTCTTAATTAAATTAAAAACTCAAAACTCAAAACTCAAAACTATTTGGAAGGGCGACTGCCTTCTACAACCCGCAGGCGCTGAGTAACTGTTGTCATGCCTTGTTCGCGGATTACAACCGTTGATACCCAATAATTCCCTTTTGTCAGGGGAGCGCGACCTACCTTAAAAATTCCACCCGATGACAGTAACTCCAGATCCACCGGCGCGGGTTTGGCAAAGCGATCGCCCCGCACGGGTTCTTCCACTGCTGCTCCCAACATCAAATCGTCGCCTAGGGGTTCTTGGACGACTGCATCAAGGCTATAGGATTGACCAATGCGTACCTCTTCCGGTAACTTCATGTCCACCGTGGGAGGCTTTACGCCTGCGGTCGTCTGAGTGCGTTCTCCCAGAATCTCCTGCTGGACAATTTTTTGACCTTGAAAGCGCTGACGCGATCGCAAGGCGGACTCAAACTTCATATTTTTGCCATCGATTCGCTGGGTGCCAGTAATCTGAGTTACCGTCTCCGCAACCAGGGCATCGCCTTCCTTTTCCCAAGATTTGAGTTCTGTACGATAATTCAGGTTTGGATAGCGCTTCCAGAGTTGAGTTAAAGTCTGTTGCAGGCTCTGACGATTTAAGCCATCAGAATGGGTAAAATTCTGGCTATAGAACTGCATCACCGTATTGACATCCTGACGATTGGCAGCCGCATCAATTTGCGTGAGAGAATTTTTTAGCTCGACGGGTGCTGTTTCTGGACTCGCTGCCCGAACAGTGTTTGGATGAAGCAGGGACGTAAAAACTATAAAGGCAAAAATTTTCGACTTTTGCTTGATGAGAGAGTGGAACAAGCTGACGGACGGAGTTATCTGGTTACGCATCACAGACGTGTTTGAATAATTGGATAAAGAAAACCGTGTCGAGCAACAGACGTGCTAAAGAGTAGAAATCCTGGATGCTCTATTGGCTAATTTATAACTGATTTTTAATCTTATCCGAGCCAGGACAGCCAGTAGGAGATAGAAACTTTGGCAAATGAACCGAAACGATTGTTAATTGCAGCGAGTGGTACTGGGGGACATTTATTTCCCGCGATCGCGCTAGCCGAGAAACTGCCAGACTATGAAATTGAGTGGTTGGGTGTCCCGAACCGCCTGGAAACCCAATTAGTTCCGGCTCAATATCCCCTCAACACCATTGAGGTGGAAGGGTTTCAACAAGGGTTTGGACTGGGGACATTGGGCATTCTGCTGCGACTGACGGGTTCCATCCGGCAGGTACGCCAGCTACTTAAAGACAAGAATTTTCAGGGTGTATTCAGCACAGGGGGTTACATTGCTGCACCGGCGATTATTGCCGCGCGGTCCATTGGAATCCCGGTGATTATGCACGAATCCAATGCCCTCCCCGGCAAAGTGACTCGCTGGTTGAGTCCGTGGTGTAATAGCGTGGCGCTGGGGTTTGAATATGGAGCGCATTACCTACCCCGCGCTGGAACCGCCTACACAGGCACCCCAGTTCGCGCCCAGTTTCGCACCCCCCAAAAGCTGGAGTTGCCAATTCCTGAAGATGTCCCCTTGATTGCAGTCGTCGGTGGCTCTCAGGGCGCTGTTGCCGTCAATCAAATCGTCCGCGAGTGCGCCCCAGCGTGGTTGAATGCCGGTGCCTGGATTGTCCATCTGACGGGCGATAATGACCCTGATGCCCAAAGTTTCCAGCATCCTCAGTATCTTTCCATGCCGTTTTATGACAATATGGCGGCACTTTTGCAACGGACGAACCTGGCAATTAGCCGCGCTGGCGCTGGGACATTAACTGAACTTGCGGTTACGCAAACCCCAGCGATTCTCATTCCCTACCCTTTCGCCGCCGAAGATCATCAAGTCTACAATGGGGCAATTTTTAACTCAGCAGGCGCTGGTTTGGTATTCCGGCAGTCAGAACTGACGCCTCAGTTACTAGAAAGTAAGGTATTGAATTTATTGCAGTCGCCCGAACAGCTACAACAAATGGCTCAAAAAGCTGCTACGCTAGCAGTTCCTGACAGTGCCGAACGTTTAGCCGATCTGGTGCGCCGAACGTTGTAGCTAAAAGGCTTTCAGTCACAAAGCCTTTGGATGAGAAATTAGGATTTATCCACAAATTGGAACAGCCAATTTAACGCCAGTAATTGTTAGTTTTGAGGAGGGGCAACTTTAAGAGAAAGTTGCCCGTACAGTTGTTCCTTGCAAACCATGAAACTCAAAATCGCAACAGCTATACTCCTTGCCACTATTGGCTTCGTGGCTCCAGCTAAAGCGCAAGATTCCGAACCACTCAGCCCAACAACGCCCTCATCTCCAGCGCAACCGACTTCAGATCCAGTTTTGGAAGCCTGCGCCCAAGACCAAGCCGATACTTTACCCAATCCTTTCTCAGATGTGCCGTCGAATCACTGGGCATTCAAAGCGGTTCTAAGTATGTATTATTGTGGCGCTTATCGAGGGTCAAGTTCACCTGAGAGGGTTAAACCATTTCTGCAACAACAGATTCCTCAACAAAGCAGCAATCTGCCTAAAACTAGAGTGAAAGTTCCTCAAACTTAGGAGGATTTTGTGTATAAGTAAGGATGCGATCGCTCTCAGAAAAGTGCCGAGAGCGATCGCATCCTTCTGATAGTCAATAGCCTAGTCTATACCCGCGTACCACATAATTTTGCGATGTAAAAGTGAGGTCAGTTGACAATGACTCAAGAACTCACCGACTTAAAAGCTTCCATTCTGGAAGGAAGATACGAAGATGCTTTGTCCCTGGTGGATGATTTGGAAGGGATGAGTAAAAAAGCTATTTTGCAGAATATTGAGAGCTTTCTCAGTAGAATGCTGGTTCACTTGATAAAGAATAAAATTGAGCAGCGTTTAACTAATTCTTGGGCAGTTTCTATTCGAGATTCGCTTCTAAAGATTCAAGCTTTAAATATGAAAGAAAATAAAACTTCCTTCTATATTAACCAGGATGAATGGGAATCTTACCTGGAAAATTCTTTTGAAGATGCTATATTCGCGGCAAGTGTGGAAGTTTTAAATGGGAATTATACCCCATTTCAACTACAAGATATGGTAAGCAGGACGGAGATAATTGTCGCAGCAAATAAACTTCTAAGCTTGACCTATTCCAATTCAGCCAAGGCATTGCGCGACATTATTAGTGAGGAATTGAGTAAATTACCAGGCGCGGAAGAGTGGAAATTAGGAAAATAAAGTAAATTTGTTTCGGCTAGGATGCAGTAATTACACTGCTACTCTTAAGAAACAAGTCTTCCCACTCGTACTAAAATGCGATCGCGCCGCCCTCACTAACCTTTGTTCCTGTTTCTCTTCCTCCGCGTCCTCTGCGTCCTCTGCGGTTCGTTTCCAACTTAAACAGTGAATTCGTGAATTCCCCCCATTCAATCTCTCTCGAAGTTCAAGAAACAGGCAGTCGCATTGACCGCTATCTTTCCCAACAACTACCAGATTTATCCCGTTCGCGCATCCAGAAACTAATTGAAGACGGCAACGTGCTACTGAACGGCACCGTCTGCACGTCCAAGAAAGCAACCATGCAAATGGGCGACCGCCTATCTTTAACGATTCCAGAAGTGCGATCGCTAGACCTGCAACCAGAAGAAATCCCTTTAGATGTTCTTTATGAAGATGATTCCCTAATTATCATCAACAAACCGGCGGGTTTAGTCGTTCATCCAGCCGCAGGACACGAAGCAGGCACTCTCGTCAACGCTCTTTTAGCCCACTGTCCTCTCGCGGAAATTGGCGGGGTGCAACGTCCGGGAATTGTCCATCGTCTTGACAAGGATACGACGGGGGCAATGGTTGTTGCCAAAACCGACCAAGCCCACCAACACCTGCAAGCTCAACTAAAAGCTAAAACCGCACGTCGGGAATATCTGGGCGTCGTCTACGGTTCTCCCCGCGCTGAGGGCGGCACAATTGACCAGCCTATCGGTCGTCATTCGGGCGATCGCAAAAAAATGGCTGTCGTACCGCTAGAGAAGGGGGGACGAGCGGCGATGACTCACTGGCGGGTGCAGGAACGCCTGGGAAACCACACGTTGATGCTTTTTCAACTCGAAACAGGTCGCACCCACCAAATTCGCGTTCACAGCGCCTACATCGGTTATCCAATTGTGGGAGATCCCGTTTACAGTTCCGGTCACTCTGTCGGGGTCAATCTTCCCGGTCAAGCGCTCCATGCTTGGCGGCTTCGATTGCAACATCCAGTAACCGGGGAGTTGATAGAAGCGATCGCACCCCTACCCTCAGCATTTGTAAAGCTTCTCGATGTGCTGCGAAGACGAATTGCTGCCACTAATCCACAATCGATAGACCGATAAGGCTTTATATATTTACATAAAACTACATAATTACATTTAGCTCCAAAAAACACCTAACCCTTGCCGAGAAACTTTTTAAACAAATATTAAGAAACTATAAAGACAAAAACCTTGGTTTTTTTGAGTATAAATACTTGGAGAATTGTAACGAAGTATGTGGGAAATAAAATCCAAGACCCCTGGAAGAGTAAGGATTTGAGCTTTTATTCATGGCTCTTGAGATTGCTTAATAAATCTTAAAAAACAAAGCTGCGAAGGCGTTGTATAAAAATAACCGGAGGGATCAATAACAGACAAAAGTTAAACAAGACACGGATTTATCAAGGTTGCAAATCTCTCATAAAAGCACGGACTTTTCTCATATTTCTGTGAAAACCAATTTGTTGCAGGTAAAGTAACAGAAGGGATGGGAGAGCGACTTAAAAAGCGTGTTGGACTTATGTCTGGGCTTGACCAATCCAAGAGCTGATTCAATAGATTGAAGTAGCTCTGCTTGACAAATATCGACGTTTTAAAAAACCACACTCATCCAAATCAGTAGTAGGAGATTGAGTTCATGTTAGATGCATTCGCCAAGGTTGTTTCTCAGGCTGATGCCCGCGGTGAATTCTTGAGCACCGAGCAGCTCGATGCCCTGACCAATGTTGTCAAGGATGGCAGCAAGCGTTTGGATACCGTTAACCGCATCACCAGCAATGCTTCCAGCATTGTTGCCAACGCCGCTCGTGCTTTGTTTGAAGAGCAGCCTCAACTGATTCAACCAGGTGGAAACGCATACACCAACCGTCGTATGGCAGCTTGCCTCCGCGACATGGAAATCATCCTGCGCTACGTTACCTATGCCACAATTGCTGGTGATTCTAGCGTGTTGGACGATCGCTGCTTGAACGGTCTACGCGAAACCTACCAAGCTCTAGGCGTTCCTGGTGGTTCTGTTGCTGCTGGCGTCCAAAAGATGAAAGAAGCTGCGGTCAAAATCGCTAATGACCCCAATGGCATCACCAAGGGCGACTGTAGCCAACTGATGTCTGAAGTAGCTAGCTACTTCGATCGTGCCTCATCTGCTGTTGCTTAAGAACAACTAGCAAGCTTGCTGTTGGATAGACGCGAACATTCGCGTTGTTTAGTCGAAAACTTTGCAAACACTTTTAGGGAGATACCTCAACAATGAAGACCCCGATTACTGAAGCCATCGGCGCAGCCGATACCCAAGGTCGTTTCTTAGGCAACACCGAACTGACTGCTGTTAACGGTCGCTTTGAGCGTGCCGCTGCCAGCATGGAAGCTGCCCGTGCATTGACCCAAAAGGCTCAGCAACTGATTGATGGTGCTGCTCAAGCCGTGTACCAAAAGTTCCCATACACCACCCAGATGCAGGGGCCTCAGTATGCTTCTGACTCTCGTGGTAAATCCAAGTGTGCCCGTGACATCGGTCACTATCTGCGGATGGTTACCTACTGTCTAGTTGCTGGTGGTACAGGTCCAATGGACGAGTACCTGATTGCCGGTTTGGATGAAATCAACCGCACATTCGAGCTGTCCAACAGCTGGTACGTAGAAGCCCTCAAGAACATCAAGGCCAATCATGGTCTGACTGGTCAAGCTGCTAACGAAGCCAACACCTACATCGACTACGCCATTAACGCCCTGAGCTAGTATTCAGGTGCGGTGCCCGGAAGAATCAGCGAGTGTTGGCGTGCTTGCTAGCAGTTGCTAATTTTTCCGGGCATTGTTTTTCTCAATTTGAGTATAAAAATCTTAAAAAGTTGTTGCGTTGGGAGAGCAAGAATGGCCGGTTTAGTGGCGTCGAATTTAGCAGCAGCAGGCCGCCTAGGTCTTTCTGCATTTGATGAAACACGGGTGGAACTGCGGCCTGACTGGACAGAGGACGATCTGCAAGCGGTAATCCGCGCGGTTTACCGTCAGGTACTAGGCAACGATTACATCATGAAGTCGGAACGCCTAACCTATGCTGAATCGCAGCTTCGGCAAGGAAATATAACGGTAAGAGATTTTGTCCGCGCGATCGCTAAGTCAGATCTATACAAAAACAAGTTTTTCTTTCGCAATTCCAATACCCGCTTGATCGAACTCAACTACAAGCATTTGCTAGGGCGGGCACCTTACGCAGAGGATGAGATAAACTCCCACCTCAATATCTATGAGGAACAGGGGTACGACGCAGAAATCGATTCCTACATCGACAGCGTTGAGTATGAAGCCAACTTCGGAAACAACGTTGTCCCTTATTATCGTGGATTTATGGTAGAGCCGGGAGTGAGAACGACCGGCTTTACTCGTATGTTCCGCCTGTATCGGGGTTATGCGAATAGCGATCGCTCCCAAGTTGGAGGAAAAACTCCCCGACTGATGGGCGAATTGAGCCGAAATGAGGCTTCTACAATTTTCCAACCCTCTGGCAGTTCTTCGTCCTGGAGATCGGCAGCGATTCCTCAAGACGCAGCCCCCAGAAAAGCCCTCGGCGGTACTAAGGAACAAAGCGGACGGGTTTATCGCATTGAAGTGTCTGGAATTCTCAGCCCAGGCTACCCGAAAGTCCGTCGCAGTAGCAACGCCTTCCTAGTGCCCTACGAGCAGCTGTCCCAAAAACTACAGCAAATTACGAAACAGGGCGGCAAAATTGTCAGCGTTTCACCCGCTTAAGGTGAGCAGATTCTAAGTGTCATCGCACTTAGTCTTTTTTGAATGAATCTTTTTTGACAATGGTGATGACACCAACTATCAAGTTTCATGTCATCACCCCCTCAACTGTTTTCAACCCAATTACAGGAGCTATTTCAACGATGTTTGGACAAACTGCACTTGGGAGCGGTACTTTGGGTGACGCTGCCAATCGGGTATTTCGCTACGAAGTCGAAGGTTTACGTCAGACTTACGAATCTGACAAACTCAGCTATCCCATTCGCCGTAGTGGCAGTTTCTATATCACAGTGCCCTACAGCCGCATGAATGAAGAAATGCAGCGGATTAACCGCATGGGTGGCAGAATCGTCAACATTCAGCCTTTAACTCTGGATGGAGACAGCGAAGCTAAAAGCCAAGCGACAACAGCCCATCAAAATCATGACGCTGAAGGCAAGCGCTAAGCCGATTCAGCTTACCCAGAAAGCCCATTCAGCCATGTTCGTAAAAGCCAAGTCATTGCACTCCTACGATGCGATCGCCTAATCCCGATCGATATTCTGAATCAGACTCACCGTCCGGACATCCACCGGGTAGCGAACCGCTAACGGTGGAGCAGGCAATTGCCAATCTCCGCCATGAAGATTTAAGTCTCCGCTACTATGCTGCCTGGTGGCTGGGTAAATTCCGCGTGCGCGAGTCTGCTGCTGTAGAAGCTCTGATTACAGCTTTGGAGGATGAATCGGATCGGACAGAGCTAGGTGGATACCCCCTCCGTCGCAATGCCGCACGAGCGCTAGGGAAACTAAGCGATCGCCGAGCCGTTCCAGGGCTGATTCGTTGTTTGCGCTGCTCCGACTTCTATGTTCGAGAAGCCGCAGCTCAGTCTTTGGGAATGCTAGGCGATCGCACCTGCATTCCGGAACTGATGCAACTGCTAGAAGGGGGTGTGGTAGCCGCTCTGCCAGTACCAGGGCGACCTCATCTGACACAACCCTATGAAGCAGCGCTGGAAGCCTTAGGAGCACTTCAAGCGGCGGAAGCAACTGCTCAGATTCAACCGTTTCTGGAGCATCCTGTCGCGCGGGTGCAATATGCAGCAGCGCGGGCAATGTACCAGTTAACGGAAGATTCCGTTTATGGGGAACGCTTGGTTCAAGCATTGGAAGGCAGCGATCTGCAACTGCGCCGCATCGTATTATCAGACTTGGGTGCGATTGGTTATCTGCCAGCAGCGGAAGCGATCGCCAGTGCTGCCACCGAAAATAGCTTCAAACTCATTGCCCTCAAAGGGCTGCTGGAACACGTACAGGCACGAGCGATCGCGTCTTTACACCCAGATGAACCGAATTCGCTATCTGCTGACGCCATCAGGGTGATGACCCTGATGGATGCTTTGTTATAGTCAATTGTCGTTTTCTAATGGCTAATCGCAAGTAGCAAATGGCAATTAACAACTAGCAATCAGTAAGTAGCTAGACATAACTTAAACAGCACGTAGCCTATAGGTAGGGTGGGCACTGCCCACCCATTGCACGGCACGGGTGGCAGTGCCCACCCTACTGCTTCGTTTATTTATGCTCAGCTACTTAACAAATGGCAATTGACAATTCGCAATTCGCCATTGACCACCGAGCGCCGATGATGGACTAATGACTGATTCGCCCCAAGAACTGATTCGTGCCATTGAACAGGCAGATTCCCCCGGACGTTTGGTGGCGTCAGTCCGAGCCTTAGCTGCCGCCCGTCTAGAAGTTGGGATTCCTACCCTGATCGCCGTCTTAGGTTATAACAACCCAGGAGCGGCAGTAGCAGCAGTAGACGGGCTGATTCAGTTAGGGGAAATCGCCGTACAACCCTTGCTGGAAAAACTGGACGCCTATGACTACGGTGCCAGGGCTTATGCGATTCGTGCCCTAGCCGGAATCGCCGACCCCCGCGCTTTAGACATCTTAGTAGAGGCAGCAGTCACCGACTTCGCGCCCAGCGTTCGCCGCGCTGCTGCGAAAGGGCTGGGAAACCTCCGGTGGAACACGTTGAATGCCCAACAGATTCAAAGCGCGATCGCTAGGGCATTGGAAACCCTGCTGCTCATTTCTCAAGACCAGGACTGGGCGATTCGCTACGCCGCTGTCGTCGGCTTGCAAGCACTCTCCACTCAGTTGGAAGTCCGCCCGTCCATCCAAAAGCGATTAGCGGAAATGGCTTTAGATAATGACCCAGCAGTTCGTGCCAGAGTTCAGCTGGCTCACCAGTCATTAGTGATGAGTCCTTAGCAAAGGCCCATTCGTCTTTTATTCATGGACTCATCACTAACAGGTAACAACTAACAACTAACAACAAAAAATATGCCAATTCCACTTCTTGAAATTACACCAACCACGCAGAATCAGCGTGTAGAAGGGTACGAAGTACCTGATGAGGACGACGCACAGATTTATCGATTGACAGATGCAACCTCAGACACGGCAATTAATGACTTGATCTGGGCTGCCTACCGGCAAATCATCAGCGAACATTTAATTTTAGAAAGCTACCGCCAACCTTTTCTAGAATCTCAACTGCGGAATCGAGCCATATCCGTGCGCGAGTTTATTCGAGGATTGGGCAAGTCCGATGTTTATCGGCAGTTGGTGGCAGACACGAACTCCAACTACCGCTTAGTTGACATCACTTTCAAGCGGTTTCTGGGACGCGCTACCTATGGCAAAGACGAGCAAATTGCTTGGTCAATTGTAATTGCTTCCAAGGGATTGCATGGCTTTATCGATGCCGTTGTTGATAGCGAAGAATACCGCCAGAACTTCGGCGATGAGATTGTACCTTATCAGCGCCGCCGGTTTAACGAGCGACCCTTTAACTTGGTCAACCCCCGGTACAGTGATTACTGGCGCGGTCGCATGATGGGTCTAGATACTCGGAGTTACTTCCAAGTGGGGGGTCAAAACGCCGCGGGTAAAACCTCGGTTCGTCAAGCAATTCCAAACAACTTCTTGGAAATGGCTCGGAGTATTGCCCCTAGCGAAGTCAACTACCAGCGCACCAGAGATCGGGTACTCTCTCAAATTAAAAACATGGAGATTCCCGACACGAGGAGCAAAGCTGCCAACTTGCAACCTGCTGTAGGTCGCACCGACGTAGCCCTTCCTTACCGCTACCTTTATCCAACGCCCAAAGCCTAAAGGCTAATGGCTAATTGTTCATGGTTCATGGCAATTAGCAATCCAACAAGATAGGAACTAACAATTTACCTATGTCCATCCCTTTGCTTTCATACAAACCCAGTTCGCAGAACCAGCGAGTATCGGGTTACGAAGTGCCAAACGAAGATACTCCCCGGAGTTATCGCCTTGAAAACTGCATTGACAATAGCGACCTTGAAGAATTAATCTGGGCAGCCTACCGTCAGGTTTTCAGCGAACACGAAATCCTCAATTCTTTTCGTCAAGTTGACCTAGAATCTCAAGTGAAGAACCGCGCCATTACTGTGCGCGACTTCATCCGAGGTTTGGCGAAGACTGAGGGATTTTACCGCTTGGTTGTTGAGAAAAACTCCAACTATCGAGTCGTCGAAGTTTGCCTCAAACGGATCTTGGGCAGGGCACCCTACAACAAAGACGAAGAAATCGCCTGGTCAATTAAGATTGCCACTAAGGGACTGAGCGGCTTCATTGATGCCCTAGTCGATAGTGAGGAGTATCAGTCTAACTTTGGCGACAGTACGGTGCCTTATCAGCGTCGTCGCTACAAAGATCGACCCTTTAACTTGGTGACGCCTAGCTACGCCGATTACTGGCGCGATAAGGAAGAAAGTGCACGCTACAAATGGGGCAATGTGCAAAACTTCTTGGATATGGCACGGGCAATCAACCCGAAAGCTGTCACCAATACTGTTACCGTTAACACGGCTAACATCAAAATTCCCGACATGACACGGGATAATACAGCGCAAGAGACACGAGTCTCGATTAACTCGCAAGTAAGTTTTCCTCTCCGGTAGCACGGGGATTCCATCGACCAGAGGATACCCCGATGCTGGAAAATAGGAAGTCTCAACCACTTTATAAGGGAGATTTTTAAATGGCACTGCCATTACTTGAATACAAACCAACCACCCAAAACCAACGAGTTAAGAGCTTTGGAAAAGCGGATCTTAACGAAGATACCCCATACATCTATCGCGTGGAAGATGCCAATTCACCGATAGAAATGGAGCAGCTGATTTGGGCGGCTTATCGCCAAGTCTTCAGCGAGCATGAAATCCTCAGATTCAACCGTCAGATTACCCTAGAATCTCAGCTGAAAAATGCGACGATTACAGTAAGGGAATTTATTGCTGGTCTGGCGAAGTCAGAGGCATTTTACCGTGTGGTTGTCTCGGTCAATAACAACTATCGCCTTGTAAACATTTGTCTCAAGCGTTTTTTAGGTCGGGAGCCTTACAACAAAGCCGAAGAAATCGCTTGGTCGATTAAAATTGCCACTTTGGGCTTCAGCGGTTTTGTTGATGCCTTGGTGAACAGCGAAGAATATACCGACAACTTTGGGGACTTCACCGTACCCTACCAGCGCAAGCGGATGGAACAGCGTCCTTTTAACCTGGTGACGCCTCGCTATGGCGAAGACTTCCGCGAAAGTGCTGGCACAGTCAAGACCGATTGGCGCTTCACTGTGGAGAAGTTCTACAGCCGCAAGAACCAAGAACGGCAACTTCCCGAAGGCGATCCCCGCCGGTTCCGCGAGGTTGCGGCGTCGCTCAGTACCAAGCGCAACTACCCACAACGGGTCTCTGCGTTTGACATTGACTACCTCAGCCGAGTGCCCGTGCGTGGCAACCGCTAAGGGATAAAGTGCTAGTTTCCTAGACTGCTTGCACTTCTGATAAAACTAAACTGTGGCTCTGATTCCTGCTCTCAATACAGCTAGATAATGTCCTATAAAGACATCTAGTCGTTAGAGTGAGCGGTCATCAGAGCCACAAACTTTTTGGGTGCATACGGCATAGGCGATCGCCTACTCACACCTCATCTGGATTAATCCCTATTGAGCGCAATCTCTCTGCTAATTGCTCTGCTCTAGCTTGAGCCGATTCTTTCTGTTATTGCTGGTTGCTAAGGCGTAGTATCTCTCGCACTTCTACTAAAATTTGCCCCAACATATTCTTGCCACTACCATCAGCACCGCAACCCCAATAATAATCACCAGGTGCATTTTCAACAATTAACTCATCGCCTGTACAAAGTAATTCTTCGCGAATGTCGGCATGAGTCTCAAATTTACGTAGCACGGCTTTTCGCATAATGTCATCTTTTACCTGTTCCCAATCGGGACGCAGGGGCCGCGATCTCTCTCGTCCCATTCTCGCCGCATCCTTCGGTGTCTTTACCTGGCGAATTTGGTCAGCGTGAGGCGTTCCAACAAACTTTTGCGCTTGAAAATAATGTTCGCTGGTAGGCCAATAAAACTCATCTAATTCAAAGCCGTGAGGCGAAAAATTGGAGAAACAACCATATTTTTCGCAGGTACTGTAAAAGTAAATTGTCATTTTAAAAGTAGTTAGTCTAGTGAATCCCGCTCGACAAAGTTAGAATTAACGACTGAATTATTGCTCATCTATTTTTAGCACCTGTTTTAACAAATTGCGTTCTTCGGTAGGAAGCTTTAGCAAGACACGCGGATCGCTTTTTGTCTGGCGATAGGAAACAGCAGCATTGAGAAGACGTAGAGGGATTTGAAATTCTTTACAATCGCTCGTTAGTTCTTGCCATACCTCCAACCATGCCCGTGCTGATTTGTCGCTAACCATTTCTGACATCAAAGCGGGAATGCTCTCTACAAGTCCTTTTCCCAATGAGGGGAGAACTTTGTGCTTTTTGTAAAGCTCTACTAGGATTGTGATCCGCGATCGCCATATCGCTGCATCGTGCGTACTGTTGAACAGGTTGCGGATAATTGCCTTCGTGTCTCCGTTATCTGGTTTATCCCTATGAGCAAAGCGATTGAGCGCATTGTCTAAGGCTGCGATGCTTCTATCCCAGCATTGAATAGCTTCCCAGGATTGTCCTATAGAGTAGTAGACGCTACACAGATTGCTCAGAGAATTGACTTCCCCTGAACAATCTGCCATCTCCTGTGCAATTGCCAAAGACTGCTGATAGTAATCAATTGCTAAGCGATATTGCCCTAGCAATTGATAAGCATTGCCTAAATTCATCACACAAGTGCTTCCACCTCGGCGGTCTCCAATCTCCCGTGCAATTGCCAAAGACTGCTGATAGTAATCAATTGCTAAGCGATATTGCCCTAGCAATTGATAAGCATTGCCTAAATTCATCACACAAGTGCTTTCACCTCGGCGGTCTCCAATCTCCCGTGCAATTGCCAAAGACTGCTGATAGTAATCAATTGCTAAGCGATATTGCCCTAGCAATTGATAAGCATTGCCTAAATTCATCACACAAGTGCTTTCACCTCGGCGGTCTCCAATCTCCCGTGCAATTGCCAAAGACTGCTGATAGTAATCAATTGCTAAGCGATATTGCCCTAGCAATTGATAAGCATTGCCTAAATTCATCACACAAGTGCTTTCACCTGGGCGGTCTCCAATCTCCCGTGCAATTGCCAAAGACCGCTGATAGTAATCAATTGCTAAGCGATATTGCCCTAGCAATTGATAAGCATTGCCTAAATTCATCACACAAGTGCTTTCACCTCGGCAGTCTCCAATCTCCCGTGCAATTGCCAAAGACTGCTGATAGTAATCAATTGCTAAGCGATATTGCCCTAGCGAGTGATAAGCATTGCCTAAATTGCCAAGAGAATAAGCTTGACCTTGACGATCCTCTATCTCCCTTACCATTCTGAGAGACTGCTGATACAAAGCAATTGCTTGTTGGTATTGCCCTAGCGAGTGATAAACATTGCCTAAATTGCTGAGGGAATATGCTTCACCCTGGTGATAGTTTATCTTCTGTACTATCTCTAGAGACTGCTCATATAACCCGATTGCTTGTTGGTATTTTCCTAGGGATTGGTAAACATTCCCTAAATTACTGAGGGAATATGCTTCACTTTGGTAATCACCAATTTTCTTAGCAATAGTTAACGAGATATTATAATATTCAATAGCTTTCTGGTACTCTCCTATGGAGTAATCAGCATTGCCCTTTTTGACGTAAGTATTATATTCTTCTCTGTCCACTGCCACACGAGAATTTTGACAGTTTTTTTTTATTTCCTGTAGCGCCAGAAGTACATATTGTCGCTCAAGGACAGCATCAACCGAGAGCATCTCTAATCGCCGTTCCAACTCCGTCTGCGTGTACCAGAGACGCAAAAAGTCCACAAATAACCGAATTGGCTCTCCTCGCTGCTTCTTCACTTCAAGACAGAAGCGCATCAGCGGTTCGCGAATTTCATAATATGACTCGCGTCCAACAGGTTCGGAACTAACGTAGCGCATTTCCAGCAGTTTTTTGAGTTGGCTGGATGCTGTCTGATGAGTTATGAAACAGCGTTGAGCAATTTCTTTGACGGTGACAGCTTGGCGGCGATCGCATAACACATCAACAATCTTGCACTGCTGCGGCGAGAGACATTTCATCCGTTCCTGGTAGTAAGGCGTTAGGTCATCCAACATTGCCATAAACGCTTCCACCAGTTCATCAAGCGACTTGCGGGTGAGGAACGCGGAGAAAATAATATAGACGCGAGGACTGCCACCAGAAAGGTAATGAACTGCTTGGATGCGATCGCGTCCGATTGGGGTTTGGATAAAAGATTCTAGATCGCGATCACCCTCCAGTTTTGCCACATTCGTCAATAGCTGCACAGCTTCATCCAATGTCAGCGCCTTCAAGTAGCGGACGCGGAAGAAACCATAGAAGGGCGAAGTCTGAAGTTTAACTCCATTAAATAAGCTCTGAGCTGTCGCCACAATTGTGCAAAAGGCATTTTCTTGCAGGTATGCACGCAGTTGTTTTTGCCCTTCGTCATCCAACCCCGCAAACACTTCATCCAGGTTTTCCATCAGAAGGAGCAGCGTCCGATTCCCGATGACTTCTTTGAGTAATGCAGCGGCTACACGCTCAGCATCCTCAGCTGGTAATTCGTAAAGCGATTCAACACGCTCAACCAGTTGGGCATCCTCATACTCTTTGTGCAATGCTCGAAAGATACGCAGTAGCAAGTCTAGAAAGGATGTGACACCCCATTCGTCCTCTCGTAACCATGCGATGAGGAGGCGATTTTGTAGGTCATCCATCTTGCGGATGCGATGATAAACCAGTGAAATAAAGTGCGTTTTACCAATACCACGCGGCCCGATCAGTAGCGTGTAGTGCTTTGATGGAGTTGTAGTACTTTCGTGGATAAGTTCAACTAGCTGCTGTGCTAGCTTATGACGCTGGACAAAGATATTTTCTAACGCTTCGGGCGTCATCAAACTGGGGGTGAAGCGAGACAGGTATGTTACTTTCATACTGCTTAACACCTCTGCATCTGCCACCAACGTTGAATCAACGGAAAGCGAAAGTAATAGCCTTCAGGTTGCAGGCTAATGTAGCGATCTTGCTGAATTAGTGTCAGTACATCCCTTGCTCTTTCACGATCTGCGTTACTCAGCTGAGACTGAAGTCTGTTAAACAGTTCATCAAACGGCAGTGGTTGATTAGTAACAGCCAAAATATCCAGCAGGTTCAGCACCAGCTGTTTTTCGTCGTTGGCGTAGTAGGTGTCAATTCTCTCGCGGTAGTAACGCAAATCCCAAGGATCTTGTGCATCAATAAGATAAGAGTTGACAACCTCATCGACCATCGCAACATTCACTGTGTCATCCTCTTGTACCAGATGGTCAACAATGTGATGAATAAAGTAGGGAATGCCATCTACAGCAGTTGCGATCGCCTGCGCTGTTCCCTGTAAGTCGTCCGTATCGATACTTTCTCCCTCTAGCAACCGTCGCGCTAATTCCTGAGCGTCAGCAGGTGACAGTGGCGGCACATCTACAGTTTTCATATCGTTTGTTGGACGGTTGGCATACCCTGCTCTTTTTAGGTAAGTGAGGACGTTGTGTAAGCCAATCGAGCCTGTATAGACCATCCGCAATTCGGAGTGCGTCTGACGAAGCGATCGCAGCGTGTCCAGAATTTCCATTGCCGCACTCTCGCCTTCTCGCTTCTTAATGTTGTCGAGCATCAACGGCATTTCATCCCAAAAGAAAATGACCGTGCTGTCTTGATGCTCCACTAAGTCTTCTATGGTTTTAGAGAGCAGGGTTTTCCACTGCTGAGCTACATTATCCGGGAACTTGACTACACTACCAATCTCAATGCCCGCCAAGTTTTTCAGCAATTGCCTTGCTTTTGCCGCCGTCTGTTGTGAACGACTTAAATAGCCCTCTACATCCTCAAAGATAGTCTGGGCAAATTCCAAGGGTGATCGCACTTTTTCCAAGTCGCGGTACACAGGTAACTTGTCGGCTGGAGCCTCCGCTCTCATCTTCTTAAGAATGCTGGTTTTCCCCATCCGCCGTTCTGCACTGAGGACGAGGCTCTGTCGCTCTAAACTACGCCACAAGCTCTGAATCAACTTATCCCGCCCAAATACCTCAGATGGAGCGATTTCTCCCCCTGGATTGGCTCTCATTTGTCAGACATGGATCTACGTTGATTTTATTGTACGTCTTTAACGACGTATATTTAATGGATTAAGAGGAGTAGTACAGAAACTTTATCGCTAATAAATATTCACTGACTGGAGCGATCGCTTTTGAAAATGGACCAATGCGATCGCAGCCAAAGCATCTCGACCGAGTGCGCGGTAGGCAGCATCCAGCAGTTTGACAGCAGCCGCTTCTCGTTCTGGATTCCCGCCGGAAAGCCAGTGCAAGTCCCGACCGAATGCCAGCGCCTCAGCCGGTTGACCCTCGGCACAAGCTTCTAGTGCTGCCGCAATCCAGTCTTGGACAATGGGGGCATCCCCTAAGATAGCCGTTCTGATTACTTCAAGATCGCGCTGAGGGAAAGTTTCGGCGCTGAAGCCGGGAATTGCCACCCCCGCACCATCCTCAGTCGCAATCCTGGCACCCAGCCGCTGTTGTTTGTAGGCTTTCTCGTACAGACTTCCCATTTCAGGGCGTTCCGCGGTTTCAAACGCCATCACCGCATCGCGGAGTGCTGAGAGTCTAACTCGTCGATGCCGAGAATCGTTGTCATAGCGGTCATATTCCAGCTGAGAGACCGCTTTTTCGATTTGGAAGCGAACCTGTTGGAGCAATGTTTGACAACCGTCATCACAGACGGGAATGCCATCGTTGTTCCAGTAATACATCACACCCGTGGGCAGTTCTCTGGGGTCATCGTACCAAAGACCAAAATGCAGACCATCGCCGCCCCCGTACAGCAAAGTGAGAAACTCCGGCGGATCGCGGTAATAGCGGTAATGTAAGCGATGGTCAAGTTCTGGTATGGGTTTTCGCTGCAAACCTTCTTCACTGAATAAATCAAACAAACCGCAAGGTGTTGCAATCCAGTGCATTTCTTGCCGCTCAATCGGAGTTAAGCTGAGCCAGAAAGCCCAGAATGCAAAAACATGGTCGGGTAAGGTCAAGCCGTGGGTTTGTTGTACCAGCGATCGCACTCTTTCCACCAACGCTTGGGCTTTTTGTCGGGCATTTAAGCGCATCTGCTCGATCGTGGCAGCATCGGGCAGATTTTCCTGACGCCATGCCATATATTCCGCTTTCCAGGAACGTTCATTTGCCGCTTGCCACAGATGTCGCCAGATATCCGTCCAATGACCTGAATCATCAGGACATTCTTTTATTTGCTGACGCGCTGCTTTGTAGAATTCTTCGTGCCGATAGGCGTTTGGCGTCCAGCGTTCTGTTTCTGTTTCCCAGCGTTGTTTTGCCCATGAGACACCATGTTCTGCGATCGCGGTAAAAGATGCTTCAAAAGCATTGAGCAAAGTCTGTCGTTCTACAGCAACTTTCGCCTCAAATTCTTGACGAAATGCACAGAAAGCAGACCACTCGGCAACTAAATCATCCTCTGGTCGATCCAACTGCTTCAGCCACCAATTATCAAATTCCTCCTGAAGCATCTGGTCGATATCTTTTTCAATCTCGTCCCGGAAACGCGGACGGGGGTCTTCACCCAGTAGCTCGAATTGCTCTTGATTTAGGGTGATTTCTGCTTTGCGACCCAATATTTCGACTTCAACAACAATCTTTTCTCCAGGCTGCAACTTAACTACCACACCCTGAAAATCACTAAAGGGGCCTGCGGTTATCGCTCCTACGCTTCCTGGTTTGAAATTTTTCATTTCCTCCCTCCTCACAGCATCGCTAAGCGGATGCGGGGTAAGCGCAGCGGTCTTGCAACTAGCACTCCTCGCTTGTCTGAAGTTCTCTTGTCAGGCTCTTAAACCATCTTAATTTTACTCTGATGACTGGCGGCAAATCTAAACTGTTGGGCATCCTTCTGCTAGGCTCGGAATCACTGCTATTGACTTTTTGTTTCCTGTACAGCCACTGACAAGCAATCGAGAATCAGAAATTAAATTTCATTGTTTTATGAGTTTTATGATTGTAATTTTAAGTAAAATCTTCTAAAAATGTTGATAATTAAATCAAATAAAATATAATCATTGGTTTATATAGTTTTAATTTAAAAATAGTTGCATTTGTTATTTTCACTATCCTAAATTAAAAACTTTCTATTAATAAAGCTCAACGGTAAATACTGAAGTGCAAGCATTACTGTAACGCTCCGATCGCATCGTTGAGAGGATTAGCAACTCCAAACTAATTTAAGCGTGACCCATCTCAACAATATTTTCCCACGAGGAAAACATTCGTAGGCAATTTCTACCTTCATGCTTAGCTCTGTAAAGCGCTCGATCTGCTTGATGTAATAAATCTTGAGAATCAACTAAATTAACAGCACTAGCGATCGCGCCACCGACACTGATGGTAATGGGTAGCAGCAGCTCGTTAGAAATCTTGAAAGGGCATTCGGCGATGCAAGAGCGTAAACTTTCACCATACTCTAAACCATTGTGCAGATTCAGTCCCAGGGTGATGCAGACAAATTCTTCACCACCATAGCGATACAACAGACTGCTAGGGCGTGCATTGGACTGTAGTCGTCCGGCGATCGCTTGCAGCACACAATCCCCCACTGTGTGACCATACGTATCGTTCACCCGCTTAAAATGATCCACATCAATCAGAAATACACACAAATAACGGTAGCGAGTATTCGCATCGCGGTTGCCGACTTGCCGCAGCATATGAGGCAATGCCTGATCCATTGCCCGCCGATTTAATAAACCTGTTAACTGATCGGTCAGCGACAAAGATTCTAGCAATTCATTACGGGCAGTCAATTGCTGATTCGCTTGTCGCAGTGCCTGATTCGCTTCGCTCAATTCTTGCGTTAACCGCTGCAATCGCAATCCCGCGCCCACCCGCGCCCGTAATTCACTCATATCAATCGGTTTTGGGAGATACTCATCAGCGCCAGTATCTAAACCCTCCACCCGGTCTTTTACATCCCCACGAATCGTCAGCAAAATAAAAAATGCCAAAGATAATTCTGGATCGGATTTAACCTGGCGGCACACTTCCAGCCCATTGATGACTGGCATCATCCAATCACAAATAATTAGATGAGGGTGTAGCTGCTTTGCTTTCTTTAATCCCTCTTCACCATTCGCCGCTACTATGACTTCATGACCTAGAAGTTGGAGTGAGTTTTTGACGACTAACCGAACGCTAGGATCGTCATCAATAATTAAAATTTTTGACGTGGAACCAAGCTGCGTCCCTCCAGACCGATTGGCGTGAAGAAGGACTGGAGTTTCACCCTCCACCCTCTCCCAGTCAATTATCTCAAACAAAAAAGATTGAATCTTTTGGAAATGATTTTCTATTTGAATTACCAATTGAGTCACTTCCTTAAAGTTTTTTTGTTGGCTCTGAAGTTCTAATCGGTCGGCTAAATTTTTTAATTTGTTGACGCCAACATTCGCACTAGCACCCCGAATTTGATGGGCTTTATGTTCAATCGCTTCAAAATTTTTAGAAAAAGTTGCTGATTTTATCGATGATAAGTTTACTTTTGTATCTTCTAAAAAGGCTTGTAGAATTTCGTTTCGCAATTTCAGATCCCCCAAGGTTATATCGTCTAAGCGATTTAAATCCACCCAGTCATTGACGCTTGACTCGTCCGGGTTAGCACTGGAGTCAACGGGAATAATTTTACTTGTTAAATCTATAGATGAGGAGGCAGATGAGGATGCGATTGCCTGCTTATTTTTAATAATAACTTCAATCCAATTTTCTAATTTAGCTGCCAACTCTTCCTCACGAACCGGCTTAAGTAGATAATCATCCATGCCGACCTTTATACAGCGCTCCCGATTTGCTTTCATGCCGTTGGCAGTCATTGCAATCAAGATTGTCTGTCGCGCATCACCTTCTAATTGACGAATTCTTTGTGCAGTTTCATAACCGTCTAGTATCGGCATCTGGCAATCGAGGAGGATTAGGTCATATTTTCCTTGGGATCTCATCCATAATGCTTCTTGACCATTAGCAGCAACATTTGCTTCATACCCTAACTTCTTTAACTGTTTAAATACAACCGTCTGACTCACAAGGCTATCTTCAACTAATAGAATTTTTAGGTATTCTTGCTTGGTCATAGAAATGATGAATGATTTCACTCTTGCCTAAATGAGCGGAAATTTATTGTCTGTATAATTACTTACATTAGCAGGCAATCTGGAACGTTCCAGCAGTTTCTTGCAATCGGCATTTTTGTGGATGTTAACAGAAAATTTGGGCGATCGCTCTTAGGGAAGCCATAACGAGGCAGGAGATATAGCGATCGCCCTCGATTTGAATAACTTTACAAATATGCATTGCTTTGAATACACCTGTAAAAATTAGAATGCTACCCTTCAAAAACGTAGATGAAAGCACCTTTACCCGAAAACGAACCAGAACGGATTCAAGCGCTACAGCAGTATGAAATCCTTGATACCGCCGCAGAACAGGCATTTGACGATCTGACGCTTTTGGCTGCACACATCTGCGGTACACCAATTGCCCTCGTCAGCTTAGTTGATACGGATCGGCAGTGGTTTAAATCAAAAGTTGGCATCACGGCTCAGGAAACTCCTCGTGACATTGCTTTTTGCGCCCATGCTCTCCTGCAAACCGACCTATTTGTTATCCGCGATGCATCCACTGACGAGCGATTTGCCAATAATCCCCTCGTGACTTCCGATCCGAATATCCGGTTTTACGCGGGTGCTACTTTGTTAACGCCAGAAGGCTTGGCACTGGGAACTTTGTGTGTGATTGACTCCGTACCGCGAGATTTGAGTCCCCAACAGCGGGTGGCGCTGCAAGCACTCAGCCGGGAGGTGATGACGCAACTGGAGTTGCGACGGAATAATCGTGAATTGGCACAGGCGATAAAACAGCGCGACAAGGCACAAGAAGAACAGCTTCAATTCTTCACCCTGTCTCTAGATATGCTGTGTATTGCCGGGATGGATGGCTATTTTAAACGTCTAAATCCATCATGGTCAAAGACTCTCGGCTTCACCAATGAGGAACTGCAAAGCCAACCGTTTATCGAATTTGTGCATCCAGATGACCGGGAAGCAACGATTGCCCAAGTGCAACAACTTTCTACAGGTATAGATACAATTTCTTTTGAAAATCGCTACCGCTGCAAAGACGGCTCTTATCGATGGCTGTTGTGGAAAGCAACGCCCTTGTCTGAACAGCAAGCGATTTACGCAGTCGCTCATGACATTACCGAGCGCAAGCGTCATGAAGAAGAAATGCGGAATACCCAGACATTTCTGAACTCAATTGTCGAAAATATTCCCCACATTATTTTCGTCAAGGATGCTCAAGCACTTAATTTTGTGCGTTTCAATAAAGCGGGTCAAAAATTAATTGGTCGTAACCCTGAAGAGTTGCTGGGAAAGAATGACTATGACTTGTTTACCAAAGAAGAAGCAGATTTTTTCACCGCTACCGATCGAGAAGTGCTGGCAACCGGAAAAATTTTAGATATCCCAGAAGAGCGGATACAGACAAAAGATAAAGGTTTAAGAATATTACATACTAAAAAATTACCGATTTTAGATGCCCAAGGAAACTCACAGTATTTATTAAGGATTTCTGAAGATATTACCAGTCGCAAGCAGGCGCAGGAGGATCTGCGAAAAAGCGAAGAATGCTTCCGCTTAGTCGTAGAAGGGGTCAAAGATTATGCAATTTATATGCTCGACCCCAAGGGATATATTGTGAGCTGGAATGCGGGAGCAGAAAGGATTAAGGGATATCGAGCGGAGGAAATCATCGGTCAACATTTTTCTTGTTTTTATGAGCCAGGAGAAAATCAACAAGCGATCGCGCAAAGCGAACTAGAAATCGCGATCGCTCAAGGGAATAGCGTTGCCGAAGGCTGGCGCGTGCGGAAGGATGGTTCGCGGTTTTGGGCGCACGCTGTCGTAACCGCCTTATATGATGACGCTGGAAACCTGCGCGGATTCTCCAAAGTGACGCGGGACATTACCAACCACAAAAGGACACAAGAAGCATTAGCGCTGCAAGCCCGTCTCGCTCACTTCCGCGCCGAGGTGGATTCTGCCCTCACTCAAAGCGACACCCTGCAAAGCATTTTGCAGCGCTGCACCGAGGCAATGGTGAAGTATTTGGACGCAGCATTTGGGCGGATCTGGACGCTCAACCGGGAAGAGAGGATGCTGGAACTGCAAGCCAGTGCTGGGATGTACGCGCAGGTTGAGGGTTTATATCGCCGCGTTCCGATCGGCACCCTGAAAATCGCCAAAATTGCCCAAACTCGCCAACCCTACCTAACCAATTCTGTCGTAGACGATCCTCAGATTCTGGATAGAGAATGGGCGGTGCGGGAAGGAATGGTCGCCTTCGCTGGATATCCCCTGATTATTGAAGGCTCTGTGATGGGAGTGATGGCAATATTTGCTCGTCAACCCCTCAATGAATCTGTTCTCCAGTCGCTGGAATTTGCAGCGGACAGGATTGCCCTGTGGATCGAGCGTAAACAGGCACAAGAGGAATTAAAGCGGCAGAACTTGCGATCGCAATTATTTTCCGAAATTACCCTAAAAATTCGCCAGTCCTTACAACTCGAAGAAATTCTTCAAACCACCGTTACCGAAGTCAGAAAATCTCTCGCGTGCGATCGCGTAGTGATTTATCGTCTGGCAGCCGATAAAACGGGTACCATCGTCACTGAAAATGTCGTTTCTGGTCTGCCCGCCTTATTAGGGCAAACTTTCAGTGCGGAAATCTTCCCCGAAGCTTACCATGAGGACTACTGCCACGGAAAAATCAGGATTGTGGCTGACGTAGAAAATGCTGAGATTTCACCGTGTCATCGGGAATTTTTGCAGCATTTGGCAGTCAAGGCAAAATTAGTCATCCCGATCTTGCAGAAAAACGAACTTTGGGGACTGCTGATTGCCCACCAATGCACCTCACCCCGACAGTGGTCTAGCTTTGAAGTCGAACTGCTGCAACAACTCGCAGACCAAGTCGGCATTGCCCTGGCTCAATCCCAACTCCTAGAAGAAGAAACCCTCCAGCGCCAGGAACTAGAGATCGCCCGTCACCAAGCTGAGTCAGCTTCTCAAGCCAAAAGCGCCTTTTTGGCAAACATGAGCCACGAAATCCGTACCCCTATGAATGCCGTTTTGGGGATGACTGGGCTGCTTTTAGACACGCCCCTGACTACAGAGCAAAAGGATTTTGTTGAAACGATTCGCATTAGTGGAGATGCCCTGCTGTGCCTGATTAATGAGATTTTGGACTTATCCAAACTAGAGGCTGGAGAGATGGATCTGGAAGTTTTAGACTTTGACTTATCTACTTGTGTAGAAGAAGTCTTAGATTTATTAGCTCCCCAAGCTCATGCCAAGGATCTGGAAATTGCTGCCTTGGTCTATCGCAACGTTCCTACCCACCTCCAAGGCGATGTTGGTCGTCTGCGACAAATTCTTACCAACCTGATTGGCAATGGCATTAAGTTCACCAACGCCGGTGAAATTGTGGTGAGGGCAGAACTACAATCAGACACCTCCCTCAATTCTCTTGGGAAGGGCGAATCAGAGGACGTGGTAACGATTCGCTTCTCTGTCACCGATACGGGCATTGGCATCACCCCAGAAAATATGAGCCAATTGTTTCAACCCTTTTCCCAGGTAGACTCCTCTGCCACGCGCCAGTATAGCGGCACCGGCTTGGGACTGGTCATCTGCAAACAGCTCGTCACCTTAATGGGAGGAGAAATTGGCTTTGAGAGCCAACCAGGGAAGGGAAGCAAGTTTTGGTTTACAGTGCCTTTCAAAAAGCAAGCGGAACGGATAACACCACCCATCCAAACTTCTACCAATCTAGCGGGACGGCGTCTGCTAGTAGTTGATGACAATGCCACGAACCGCAAGGTGGTTCGCTCTCAGGCGGCGCACTGGGGAATGCAAGTAGATGAGGCGGATGGTGCTGCCGCCGCCATGAGAGTTTTGCAAGAAGCTCTGGAGTGGGGAATTCCCTATGATGTGGCGGTGATTGATATGCAAATGCCCAATGTTGATGGCATTACTTTGGGCGAGCAAATCAAAGGAAATCCCATGCTGGCTAATTTACCCTTGATTATGCTCACTTCTGCCGATCAGCGAGGGGAGGCGCAACGGGCGACGAAGGCAGGATTTGCTGCCCATTTGATTAAGCCAGTCAAGCCATCTCGCTTATTGGATACCATTGTCTCGATCTTGGGGAAGCAAGAGGAACAGCGGGACAGAGGCAAAGAGGTAGGCAAAGAAGTAGAGGAGAAGAATTTTTCACCCCAACCTTCCCGAATTCCAATTCCCCAAAGCAAGTTGCGAATTTTGCTAGCTGAGGACAATCTGATTAATCAAAAAGTTGCCCTCAAGCAGCTAAATACTTTGGGTTATGAAGCCGATGTCGCTGCGAATGGGAAGGAAGTCGTAGAGTTATTGGAAAAAATTCCCTATGACTTAGTTCTGATGGACTGTCAGATGCCGATTCTCGACGGTTATGAAGCAACGCGAGAGATTCGGCGGCGACAAGGAGGAGGTTCGCGCCGTACCACTGTCATTGCTCTAACCGCTAACGCGATGAAAGAAGACCGCAAACGCTGTCTTGATGCTGGGATGGATGACTATTTGAGTAAGCCAGTATCAAGGGAACAGTTAGCATTGCTAATCGACCATTGGACGAAAGTCATTTTTCAAGATGCAAATGCCAGCAGTGGGGGTGTTGCCACACGGGAAGATGTAGAAACGCGATTCTCGTCTTTACAAGATTTAGTGGATTGGGAACATCTGCATCAACTTTCTGAGGGAAGCAGGGAGTTTGAGTTGGAACTGTTGCAAATGTTCTTCACGGAAGTTCAGGCTCATCTAGAATCGGTGAAAAGAGCGATCGCTATCAATGACTTTGATAGTCTTGCAAAAGAAGCTCATCACATCAAAGGTGCGAGTGCCAACGTCGGAGTAGAGGGGATGCGAAGCAATGCCCAAAAGCTGGAGGAACTCGCCTCCCACTACCAACTTGCAGGAACGACTGAGATAGTATCTGCGTTAGAAACAGCGCTCAGCCGCATTCAATCTTGGGTTAAGGAAATTTAAGGAATTGCTAATTGCTAGAAATTCCCCTTTGCTCCTCTGTGGTGATAACGACTTCCTTCGCAAAGGGGTTGTGAAAAAACGATCCGGTTTGAGGTGGCAGCATGGGATCGAGGACAATTTCTGCAAGACTTTTCCCGACACCTGTTAGGGGAATTGCTAGAATCACTCCTAACAATCCCCCCAATTTCGCTCCGAGTAGGAGAGAGACAAAGATAATCACTGGCGATAGACCTGTCAAATTGCCCATAATTCGGGGTGCGACCAAATTATCTTTTATCTGCTGAAGTGCGATCGCTATGGCTAAGACTTGCAGCGCCTGAAACCAATTGATAAACGCTACCACAATCACAACCGTGGCAATTCCTAAAGTTGCTCCGATAAAGGGAATGATTTCCATCAACCCAATAAAAACCGCAAATACTAGGAAGAATGGCACGTGCAATGCCCAAAATGCGAGGGAAAGAGTCGTTGCCATAAACACACCCAATAACACCTGACCCGACACAAATCGCTGCAAATTTCGTTGCAATGATTCTGTCAAACCATCTTTAATTTTGGATGAGAAAATACTCGTCAGTCCCCGCCAGACTCGCTCACCATCAATGAGCATATAAAAAGAAATAACAAGAATTAGAATTAAGTCAAAAAACCAGTTAAAAGTGCCTAATACTAAGCCAAAGCCTCTAGTCGCGATCGCTTGGGCTTGCGCTTGTACTCGTGCCAACAACTCAGAAGCCAAAATTCGCACGTCAAACGGTAAATTGTGTTCGGCACTCCAAGCTTGGAAGGCGGCTAATTGCTGTTGTCCAGACTCTAGGAGCGAAGGTAAATTTGTCACCAATTGCCGCCCCTGATTAAACACTGGCGGTACTACAGTCAGACCAATGAGTACCAGAGTTAAGCCTGCTATTAAATAAACTAAGATTGCTGCCACACTCCGGGGCAAGAAAGTTTGCAAAACGGCAACAGCATAGTTAAGAAAAAAGGCAATCAGTCCGGCGGTGAGCAAAATGCTAATCAACTCACCCACATATCTCAGAGCCAAAATCGTCACCCAACCGCTTGTCAGAACGAGCAGCCAAGTGATTAGAAACTGTTGGAGGGGTGAAAAGGCACGATTCATCTTTGCTCTATCTCAATGGGGGAGAGTGGGTCGTAGGACTCCTGCTAAAGTTATTTAGAAAAAACTTTGCTTTCAAGACAGCAGCCGCTCTTTGGGGGCAAGCTGTGAAAGTCTTTGCAGAGGATCTTAAACAATTTAACATCCATCTGCGAGGCAACGATAGAGAGGACGGGGTTTGCGCGTGAAGCGATATACTATTTTGTTGTTTGTCTGCAACAGATAAACTTCTGCCTCCTTTTTTGTAGCCTTAGCAAAGGGATGCGCTCTTCACAGCGAAACCGAGATCCCGGAATTCGGAAGAGTTGCCCTAGGATCTCGCTTTCGCTGGCATCTCACAACTCAAATCGGATTGCTATAGCAGTTCTTTTAAGAGCTAACGCTAGTTGTGAGTTTTTATAGGCAATGCGATCGCAAACTCTGTTCCTTGTCCAAACTCCGAAATTACCTCGATTTTCCCCTTGTGCTTTTCAACGATTTGGTAGCAGATGGAGAGTCCTAAGCCAGTGCCTTTACCTACCGGCTTCGTTGTGAAGAAGGGATTAAACAGCTTGTCTCTAATTTGCAAAGGAATTCCAAAACCATTATCTCGAATTCTTACCCGAATATAGTTAGACTTGAACCGTTCCGTGTGAATCAGAATCTGCGATTTTTCGGTTATTATTTTTTTATTTTGGATGGGAAATCCCTTGTTTATTGCTTCCGCTTCTTCCTGTCTCTCATTTTTGCTCTTGGTCTCTTCCAAAGCATCAATTGCATTACTGATAATATTCATAAATACCTGGTTCAGTTGAGCTGGGTAACACTCAACGAGAGGCAAATCTTCATACTTTTTGATTACCTCAATTCCCCGCTTAAGGCGGTGATTGAGAATCAACAACGTGTTTTCTATCCCTTCATGGATATCGACTGGTTTCATCTCAGATTCATCTAACCGGGAGAAGTTTCGCAAAGACAAAACAATTTGCCGAATACGTTCAGTGCCCATCTTCATAGAAGACAGGATTTTGGTAAAATCTTCCGTAAGGAAGTCCACGTCAATTGCTTCAATCTCGTGTTGAAGAAGAGGGGTAGGGTGAGGGTACTGCTGCCGATACAGATGTACTAAATTAAGCAGTTCTTGCGTATAAACGTTAGCGTGTTCCAGATTACCGTAGATGAAATTGATGGGGTTATTAATTTCATGAGCGATACCTGCAACTAGCTCTCCCAAACTGGACATTTTTTCAGTTTGAATGAGTTGAGATTGGGTTTGTTGGAGTTCTTGAAGCGCTTGTGTCAATTCCTCGGTTCGTTGTTCTACTCGCTCCTCTAGTGTCTGACGAGCTAACTCTAGTTCGTGGGTATATTCTCCTACCCACTGCACTAGGCAATTTAGAGAGGTTGCTAATGACCCCACTTCATCCTCAGTGGTAACTGGACTGCGGAGGTCAAAATTAGATTCTTGAGTGATGGCTCTGGCAAGTTGAGTGACTGCTTCGAGGGGACGAGCGATCGCACGAGCCGTAATAATCGCCAACGCCACCGCGATCGCCACTGACAGCAGCATACTCCCAACAATAATTTGCAGCCTTAGTGTCTCGGCTTGCCCAAGCTTGTTTTTTGCTTCTATCTGTTGAGATTCTGCTGTCTCTTTCAGCCTAGTTAAACTCTCTGCTAATCGGTCGAAACTAACAATGATATTAGTCGCTGTTTTGCTTGTGATAGAATTCAAGAACTTTTGCTGCGCTACCGAAATTTCTTCTGTTTTCAAGTTAGCTGGATCAATCTGCCGCCAGAGAAACTTAATTAACTGAGTGTAGGATTCGGTATTGGTTTCATAACCATTCAATAAATTCTTTAAATCTGTAGGCTTTGTTGCTAAATTATCGGGGTAGCTGTCTATAAAAGAGTGGAATTCTGATAATATTGTCTGGCTCCGACTAACACTTGTAAAAAACTTAGCAGTTTCGTAGTCAAACCAAATTGGTTCTCCTAGTACAGTAACCAGCCGCTGTGGGTGCGCTCGCAGTTCACCAACAGCATTTTCTAAGTTACTGAGGAGATTTTGCTGCTTCTCGGCAATTATTAGCTGCTTTTGAGCCTTCTTTTCGTAATAGTCTCCGCTAATTAGACCAATCGTTGTTCCTAAAACCGCTATGCCGATAGCCAAGGAATAACCGTAACCAATTTTTTTGGCTATACTCAAGCGCGGAATGAAGCGTCTTACCCAGTTTGTAGAAAATTTCAAGGTGTTCCCTTGGTTATCTAAGTTAGGCTTATCTGCAACCCCATGTCTTTTGAGATCCATTGAGGAAAGTCTAGAGGTTTAAAAAAACAAGAAAAATATCCAAAAATAGTCGAATCAAGCGATTAAAGCTATTGAACAAAACTACCTTGTCCAATAGCTTTATAGACCTCGCGAATCATATTGTAATCAGCATCATTCACCGGAACTATCTGAGAGCCTTTGTACTTACCTTCCTCGACGGATAAAAGACTTTGAATTAGTTTGTCCTGATTTTTAATTGCGCGATCTCTCATCTCTTTAACGAATTCAGGAGCGAGCTTACTACTAGCAACAAATAAGTCCTTGGGGAGAAGCGGCCCTTTCACGATTAGCGGTAACTCACTCTCAGATAAGCCTTCATCTTGGAGGAATTTCTCATACTTAACAGTAGACCCTCCCCAAGCATCGACCTCACCTTTTTTCAAGGCGGGTAGTCCCTGACTTCCTAACATGAGGATTTTTAGGTCAGATTTAGGATCTAATCCAGCATCAATCAAAAACTTAGTGGGACCCAGATAACCGCTGGTTGAGCCTAACTGCCACATGGCAATTTTTTTACCTTTTAACTGTGCTACTGACTCGATCTTGCTGTTAGCAGAGACACAGATAGCTGCATGGTAGTTTGGTCGAGTGATGCCGATGACAGGAACCGCATTTGTCCTAGCACGCATGATTACATATTCCGAGGGGCCTGTGAGAACAAGATCCAGCTGATCTGACTGTAAGGCGGCGGCGGCGGCGATGTATGTTTCAACGGGAACAAACTCAAGTTTCGTTTCCAGTACCTCCTCTAGTGCCGTCCGCAATCCCCCATAATTACGCTGCAACTCTTCAAGGCTCGGAATCTCGGTTACTGTAAATCGGAGCTTTTCAGGGAAATTTCTGGCATTTGAAGGCGAATCTCTATCATTAGGGTTACTTGCTGCGGTACAGCTTGTGATTAATATTAGGGAATACCAAAAAAAATGGCGGCGACGCATAATTTTTGCCAACAAACAAATAGAAATAATTCTAACTAATTAAAATTAGATTTTGGTTAAGAATAGGTCGTAAGCTATTTAACTCTAATCGTAGAATAAAAAATTAACTTTAAAAGTCTTATAAAAAGGTTTGTCGTTATTAAAGTTGCAGGCATAAGCGGCTGATTTTCTTGCAGAACGCGAGATTAAAGCCGCCCATATTTCTATAAGTATTAACCTTGGCGATAGCGAAGCGCCGACCGGTCGGCGCTTCGCGCTTGTCTTACTGTAGGCGACGATACGACTTTATGGCGAGAGGAATGCGATCGCTTACACGAACCTCGTGTAGCGACTCCATCGCACGTTGTATTCCTTTGCAATTTCTAACAGCCGATTACCACAACGCTGGCACCGGATCTTCTTCGGGTGGTAGGTCTACCTGCGATGGGGTATAAGGATTGCTGCGGGTTGCAGGTTGTTGTTGTTGTTGTTGCTGTTGCGTTACTGGAGGGGTTGTTGCCGTAGGGGTTACGGTTGGAACTGGGCTAACCGTAGTGGTCGGTGTAGGAGAGGGCGATGGTGTTGTCGTTTGACTACCCGCAGGAACTACTTGCCCCGCACTCTCACTACCGAGGGGGAAGCGCACGCCCACGATACCGCCTAAAAAAATAGCAAGAGCTACTACGAAAATCACGCCTGGGATTATTTGATCGCGCATCGCTCAGCGGTAAAGGCTTACTTTAATTCATCTTAGTCGAGTCAAAAACCCTAAGCTGTTCGCTTAAGGAAATAACTTTGTGTATTTTCACGAATTTTCGGTTAGTGCCACTCACCCCACCGACGGATTTCCAGCCTGCTCCGTGAAAAAACTCTGTAGCGGCGGGGGTTTCCCATCCATGCTCACCAGCTTTGCGAAGAAAGATGGTTATCTAAACAGCATAGACTTTAGTCTGTGACCATCCTAGTAAGGTTAAATCTAGGGTAAATACTTTTGTACCACGCTCCAGCCGGTTAACGAAACCCAAGCTAATCCTACGAATAACACTAGATTAGTTGCAATATGAACCGAACGCGCCCAAGCTCGGTTGGGATTAATCAGAATTGCACTTCCCGCTGAGAGCAACACTAATACCACCACAGCCCACCCGGCAATCCAGTGCGCCGAGTGAGCGAGGCTACCATAATGACCTAAGGTGCCGACAATCCCAATGGCGAGCAGCAGCAAGACGAGAGCCACCAGAATTGCGCCAGTGGCGTAGTGAAAAAGACGCAACCATCGCGGTTGCGAACTTCTTTGCTGACGAGCCGCAAACATCCAACTGCCAGTAACTCCCAGCAATAGGTAGGCTAATATCGACAAGCCCATCGACCATGCAGCAATTTTCCAGAGCCAGAGAAAAGAAGGTAGATTCACTCGTTACTTACTTACATTCAGCTACAGCAGCATCTACTTTTCATCTTAAGCTGTTCGCTTGGTGCAATAGCAATCCTACTTTTAGCGGAGAGATACCAGCCCTTCAGCTCCCCGACTTCGGAAGAGGTGCCCTAGGATCTCGCTTTTACGAATCATAATAGGACTGCTAGATCGCTGAGAAAAAAGAATTTGTCTATCTACGTATACGAGAATTAACCAGTTAATTTCCCGAAAAGCTAATCGCTAATTGCTGAAAATCCACTAAAAAAGAGCTGTCGCTTATGACAACCCTGAAATTACTGAATTTTTTCAGCAAAACTAGCCAATATAAGCGGTTGTTAAAGATTCTACGGTTTCTAAATTTCTCTTTTTCTGGATTTCAAGCTTTCGGGTATTATCGTTGTTTTCTTGATCGTGTAGGTCGATTGTATTCAACTCGGAATCATTGCCTTCACTGATACACAGGCGATCGCAGGGAATGGTATCTGAGAGGATGGCACTTGCCATCATCCCTGTATGAATTTCCAGATTCGCTTCGGGCATTGCTTCAAACACTAAGCGTTGTCCTGGAAAGACAACGCGCTCAAAGTACCAGTTCGGAATGTTAGAGATCCGAGCAATTTGAATGTGGCTTGTAGCATTAACGTAGCAGCACAGAATGCGATCGCTGTTACCAGAAGGAAGGGGATCGAGTATTTGAGCCATAACTGCTGAGGAGCTTTGCGCCACTGCCTAGGATTACCATAACTAAGCTAACATTCGGCGATCCCGGCTTGTTGTAAACACGAATACCAACTGAATATTCTGGTGAGATATCCCCCCAAAGTTAGAGGAAAAAATTCCCGTTTTAGTAACCTTTGCTACTGGCGATTGTAACGGCAATTTTCCGTGCTTAAGCTTCCGACTCGCATATGACTCCCGGTAAAAATACCTCCCTCACGTCTCATGCCAGCATTGCCAGATGAAAATGCAAGCGAAGCCAAGGTTTTTCCAGGATAAGCAATGAATTGGTGCTGAATTTTGACTTTTTGTTGAGAACCGGCTGCCACTAGAGATCGATTTTGCAGTGTTCGGCTTTCTTTTTTGGCTCCAGAACCAAAATCAGGGCAAGACTAAGGATAGTCAATGTTATCGTAAAGTTATATAAAGACCTTTCAGAATCATTTCATTTATAGATACAGAGGTGCTGCTGTCGCCAGTAAGTCCTGCGGGTCAATGGCGGATTCACATCTAGTCGCTAAAGATACCAAACATGGCTCGAATCCTGAGAGCAAGTCATAGCCAGAATAATTTTTGACAAAGCGATCGCATTTGTCGCTTTCAGTCTCAGTAGTAGTAAATTTAGATACAAAAAACCACGATGAATAATCGAATTCTCTACGTCCGCCTCCCCTGCAACCCGATTTTCCCTATCGGAGTGGTTTACTTATCCGATCACGTACACAAGCAATTCCCAGAAGTCGAACAGCGGATCTTTGACTTAGGAACCGTGCCGCCTCTGGATTTCACTGGGGCGTTGGATACGTGTGTTGATGAATTCAAACCCACATTGCTGGTATTTTCCTGGCGCGATATTCAGATTTATGCGCCCGTGGGCGGCAGAGGTGGCAACCCACTCCAGCACGCCTTTGAGTTTTACTACGCCAAAAATCCGCTGCTGAAATTGCGCGGGGCACTGGGAGGGTTGCGCGTCACCACGGCATACTACACCGAACTGTGGCGCAACCTGGGATTAATCAAACGGGGACTCAAACGCGCTCAAAAATATCATCCAGAAGCCAAAGCCGTTGTCGGTGGCGGTGCTGTGAGCGTATTTTACGAACAACTCGGTAAGAGTCTGCCATCTGGGACAGTTGTTTCAGTGGGTGAAGGCGAAGCGCTGCTGGAGAAAATGCTGCGAGGGCAGGATTTTCGGGATGAACGATGCTATGTGGTGGGAGAGACAACGCCACGCGATCGCATGATCCACGAACGTCCTACGAATATCGAAAAAACCGCCTGCAATTACGACTACATCGAAACCATTTGGCCTGAGTTTCAATATTATCTGCAAGACGAAGATTTCTACGTTGGCGTGCAGACAAAGCGCGGTTGTCCCCACAACTGTTGTTACTGCATTTATACAGTGATTGAGGGCAAGCAGGTACGGATTAACCCAGCCGATGAAGTTGTCGCAGAGATGCAACAACTTTATAACCGAGGGATTCGTAACTTCTGGTTTACTGATGCTCAGTTTATCCCAGCTCGGAAATTTATCGATGACGCCGTTGAGCTATTGCAGAAAATCCTCGATGCTGGGATGAAAGATATCCATTGGGCAGCTTATATTCGGGCAGACAATTTAACGCCTGAGTTATGCGACTTGATGGCAAAAACCGGCATGAACTACTTTGAAATCGGCATTACCAGCGGTTCCCAAGAACTTGTGCGGAAGATGCGGATGGGCTATAACCTGCGAACCGTCTTAGAAAATTGCCGCGACTTAAAAGCAGCAGGCTTCAACGATTTGGTTTCCGTCAATTACTCATTTAATGTAATCGACGAAACGCATGAAACGATTCGCCAAACCATTGCCTACCACCGGGAACTAGAGCGGATATTTGGTGCAGATAAAGTCGAACCGGCAATCTTCTTTATTGGTTTACAACCCCATACTCATTTAGAAGAATATGCCTTCGAGCAGAATGTCCTTAAACCCGGATACAATCCCATGAGCATTATGCCGTGGACAGCCAAAAAATTACTTTGGAATCCAGAACCCCTCGGCTCATTCTTTGGGGAAGTTTGCCTGCAAGCATGGCAACAAAACCCCAACGATTTCGGGCGAGAAGTGATGAAAATCCTAGAGGAAAAACTTGGTTGTGCCGACTTAGAAGAAGCCCTTGCGGCACCGATTCAGCCAAAAGAAAAACACCTAGTTACGGTATCTTAGCTTCATAAATAGCTAAGTAGCGATTGCCCACCCTAGCCTGCATTGCTCTTCTTCCCTTGCTCTTTGCGTCTTTGCGGTTCATTTAATAAAACCAAAATTATGTTAGAAGGCTCCATTCTGCAACAGCTAGAAGTTGCCCACAGATCGAGTAAAAGACCAATTCGATTTGGGGTGTACTACAAAAACACCCTCGTTGCCCTGTGCCATGCGCTAGAAGACCACATCTTAACGGAGGACAGTTCTCCCTTGACCATTGCCGCTTTTCAAAGAGGCAAATGGTATCTGCAAGAAGCCGAGCGCTATGGAGACATCGCACAGAAAGCAGGTCAGATCGCGATTATGGCGGCGTCAGATTCGGGGTTTACCGAACACCCAACTAGCCAACGCCCAAACGTGGATTTAGTGGGCTTAGATCCCTCCGATCCGGTTGCCCAAGAGTGGCACTTAATCATCTTTTCGCCGACGTACACGGCGATGGTGCTGTGTCAAGAGCTTTCGGAAGAAGATTATGGTGCAGCAGGGCTACCCGCGTCTGACTTGGAGCGCAAATTCTATGGGCTGTGGACGTTTGAGCCAGAGTTAGTGAAAGAAACGGTGGATATAGCGATCGCCCATATTGGTCGCTACAACCCGGAACTAGAGAAAAAACTCATCGCCTGCAAGGAGTCCATACAGCTCTCCTTAGGAACCCCTCACAATCTCGGTGCAGTGGTGTCTTCCGTAGTGGAGTATCTCCAGCATGGGCAAGATGATATATCAACCGGCACCAATCTAGACATCCCCGCCGGATCTCGCCAACAAGCGCTGGATCGGAACTTAGTTTCCAACGAAATCCAGGCATTCTTGCGGATGGCGCAACTCATGGATATGGCAGATGTCACTAACCCAATGGCAGCAGCAGAAGTGGTAGCGTTCTCCGAAATGATCGGGCAAATGCTCGATTTACCCGCTTGGCAAATGAAACGCCTGCGCCTTGCCGGGTTGCTGCACCGCATCGATCCGTTGCAGGGGGCGGAAAGTGTATTGGCTGCGGCTAAGTCGAGTCGCTACGACGAGGAGGCACCGAGTTGTGCGCTGACTTGTCCGTTGGTCCCAGGAGCGCAAGTATTGAGAAGAATGTCACAATTGCGGGCAGTTGCCCAAATCGTCACTCACCAAACCGAGTGGTGGAACGGAACGGGTGAGCCAGCCGGGTTAGCGGGTGATGAAATTCCCTTGGAATCGAGAATTTTGGAATTAGTCTCAGACTTTCAGTGGCGACTGGCGCAAGCAAGAAATGCCAATCCCGACAGCGAAGAGAATTTATCCAAAGCTTTAGAAGAGTGTCGGCAACAACAGGGCGATCGCTTCGATCCCAAATTGGTTGAAACTCTATCACTCCTCGTCATGGGGATGCAACAGGGTTTGACTCTACCTGTCACGCCCACTAAAGTGACGGCGGGAATGTGGCTCTTGGATGCAAATCTCTATGCCGGTACAGCAGTGCAACCTTCATTAATGGGCAATGGGTAATGAAAGTGATGAGTTATGAGTTTTGAGTGAAAAGAGAGCTTTTTAATGCCATACTTCAGACGCGATAACCGCAAGCCTTTTACAACTTAAAACTTTTTTCCTCATTAGCAATCCTTCAATTAGCAATTAGCAATTAGCAAATGGACATTGAAGCAATTCGCTCCGGCAAACTCAAGCAACTGCCAGGTACAGATTTAGAAGATGAAGATTTTTCAGGAGTAGATTTGCGAGGTATCAATCTCGCCGGTGCCAACCTCGTCGGCACAAATTTTAGCGGCTCCAACTTGGAACGCGCCCGTCTTGATGGCGCAAATTTAATCGAAGCGCAACTTGTAGGCGCTGACTTGCGGGCAAACCTGCTGGGCGCTAACTTGATGCAAGCTGACTTATGCGGTGCTGACTTGCGCGGGGCAAATTTGCGAGGCGCTAACTTGATGGGAACCAAGCTCACTCAAGCGTCTTTTGCTGGTGCCTTCTTGAGCGGTGCCAACTTAATGAGTGTCAACTTGCAAGGCGTGGATTTGCGGAGCGCTGACTTGCGGGGTGTAAACTTGAGCGGTGCCAATCTGCAAGGTGCAGACTTAAGCCAAGCGGATTTACGTGGCGCTTTGCTTAGCGAAGCAAATCTAGAAGAAGCAGACTTGCGGGGTGCAAATCTTGCCGGAGCAAATTTGACAGGAGCAAATTTGCTCTGCGCTGAGTTAGATAGTGTTAACTTAACTGGTGTAACTTTGGATCGAGCTTGTTTGACTGGAACCTGTGCGGAGCGCATGGCTTCAAAAGCCTGAGAAAATCTCTGCTGCTAGCGGTTCTCAGTGGACTCAAAAAACCTAATCCTCAGCCCCTTCCCACCTCTCCCTAACCCTCTCCTACAAGGAGAGGGAAGCCGAATAAATGTTTTCTACGGGGAAGGGGAGCCAGCCCCTCTCCAGCCTAAAAAAAATTAATCTTCCTGCCTTGTAGGAGAGGATTCGGGAGTGAAGAGGATGCCGGGGAGCGAAAAGTTTGAGCCTCGAAAAGCTTTACTTCATCTGTACATTGCGGTGATGATCGACGAAGCGAACCGACTACTGAAACAAGGAATTGAGCAATATCAGACGTATGTAGAAACAAAGGTTCTTACATCTCTACAAGAGGCAATGCAGTCTTGGCAACAGGCACTTAGCCTCTGTCGAGGCAGCGAAGCGAGTATCGTTGAGGGAGCGGCTTTAGGCAATTTGGGGGCTGCGTATAAGGCTTTAGGAGATTTACCTCAGGCGATCGCATTCTATCAACAGCACTTGAGTATAGCTCAACGTATCCAAGACAGGCGCGGCGAGGCAAATGCGCTAGGAAATCTGGGAAATGCTTACTACATTCTCGGTGAGGATACACAAGCGATTGAGTACCAGCAACAACGGTTAGCGATTGTGCGGGAACTCCAAGATCGTCCAGGTGAGGTGCAAACGCTCTCGAATTTGGGGGCGGCTTATCATTCTTTGGAAGAACATATAAAAGCGATTCTCTGCTTTCACCAGTCAAAAGCGATCGCCAAAGAATTACAAGACGTTCGAGGGGAAGGACAGGCGCTTAAAAATCTCCGACTTGCTTACACCGCCCTCGGAGACTTGCCGGCGGCTCGCGATTACCAGCAGCAGTATCTGACAATCATACGGGAACTGTTGGCAGCAGCCAAGGCAGATGACTTCATCAGCGGCGCGAAGATGCTGGGCATCAATCCATCTGAGGATTTTGCTGAAGCCGACTTGAGTGGTGTTAACCTCCGCAGCGCCAACCTCCGCAACGCTGACCTCAATCATACCAATCTCAGCAATGCCGATCTCACCTTTGCCGACTTGAGCCGTGCCAACTTAAGCGGTGCCAACCTTTCCCATGCCTGCCTTTGTAATGCGAATCTGCGGGATGCTCATCTGTTGCACGCGAACCTTACTCAAGCAGATTTGCGGACTAAAATGCCCCGTGCCAATTTAACTAGTGCCGACCTTAGCGGTGCAAATTTAACCAGTGCATACCTTCCCAATGCCAATTTGACGAATGCCTCCCTGACGGCTGCCAATCTCAGCGATGCTGATTTAAGCGGTGCTAACTTGAGCGGCGCAAATTTCAAAGATGCTGAGCTTAAGCGTGCCGATTTCAAGGGTGCAAATGTGGAGGATGCTTTGTTTGAAGGAGTTTTGGGGCTTTCTGAGGCAATGAAGCTCGATCTCAAGCAGCGAGGGGCAATTTTTGAGGAGGACTAGCGATCGCTTCGCTACCTCAGCGTCACCACTCCAGCTATAAAATCAGCCACTAACCGCAGCATTTTCAGCCACTGTAAACCCATCAAACTTTCTTGAATCACTGCTTCAGCAACAACGATAAGATTAAACTTTTATCTATCCACCAATCTTTTTCTGCATAAATATTAAAAATTTTCAGTCTTTTTTTTATATAAATTGTCTAGATTTAATCATAAATCACTCCAACGATTAAACCGCAAATATTTGGTTGTTATTATAATTCAAAGAAAGCCTTGATTAATTTTCATACTTGTTAAGCGGATGTTTCATTCAATAAATCCAGACAACAATTTTAGGTTGGACGGCGTTTACACTTGTCCAGTTTGTCGGCACGGTGAGATTGCAGCAATGCCCTTAATGGAGGCATGGGCTTGTAACTTTTGCAATCATATTTTCACTGCCGATCCGATTCAACAATCTGTGAAAATGGCAGATAGCGCATCACCAATAACTTGGCGCTGGAATGGTCGAACTTGGCAAGGTGCCCATCGTAAGGGGAATGAGTTGGGTTGGGGTGTTGGGTTGGCAGCAGTTGCCTTAGTCTTATTACCGGCTACTCTTGTTGCCTTGTCTACCTACTTTTTCCCCCCAATACCCGGTACTCCCTTATCTTGGGTGCCTACTCTTTGGATTGGGTTAACCTTTTTAGCTCATCTTGCTTTTGTCGTAGATGTTGTTGTTGAGTATTATCAATTTCCAGTCTTTGCTTACGTCAACGCAATCCGACGACATCTGTTAAAAGGAACAAATTTCTAAGTTGCTAGGACTCAACATTGTTCAACTCAACCTCAACAGTTCGTTTTCCCACCGTTACGCGATCGCCGGAAACTAACTGTCGTCCTCGCCGGGTTTCCAGGGTGCCGTTGACTAGAACAAAACCCTGTTGAATCAAAAGCTTAGCTTGCCCACCCGTCTGCGCCATCCCTACCCACTTTAAAAACTGATCGAGCTTAATTGTGCTGTCATTTACCGCCATAAGAAGTGTTGCACTCCAACGTAACCGTATTATGCTGAGGGCTAATATAGCAATCCTAATTGATATGGGAATAACAGTTTTTGGGTAAGTGGTAAAAAGTTTTAAGTTGGAAAAGACTTGCAGCGATAGCGTACAGCCCTTTGGGCATGAAAACAGCGAAGCGAGGCGTTAGCCTAGCGCTGACTTGTCACTTCGCGTCTGAGTTTTGAAAGAAAAAACTCTTTTGCTGCCTCAAAACCCAACCGAGCGCTACAGATTTACCACTACCAAAAATTTCAGCAGTTGCGCCAAGCTACATTAACCAACCAGAAAAGGAGGAGTGGATGATCGTTGAGAAGGATGAACTGCTGGAGCGATATGCGGCGGGAGAACGAGATTTTAAAGGTGCAGACTTAATTGGAACCGATCTTAAAGGCGTAAATCTGAGTCTAGCGAACTTCCAGGAGGGATCGCTCAGCGAAACTGACTTGAGTGGAGCTAACCTGAGCCAAACCTCTTTAATGGAGGCAAGTTTAGGCACAGCCAATCTCAGTGGAGCAAATTTGAGCGGGGCGAATCTTAGTGGAGCGAATTTGTTTCGGGCAAATCTCAGGGGTGCCAATTTGAGCGGGGCAAACTTGAAAATGGCAGATTTGACAGAAGCAGACTTGAGCGGGGCAAACTTGGACGGAGCAAACTTGTGGGGGGCTTACCTGACGGGCGCGAAACTAGACGGTACCAACCTGCTAAAAGATACTTATTCCTAAATTTACTGCCGAATCGGAATTTCGATGACGAACTCGGTTCCCTGCTCTGGTGCTGAATTACACTTCAAAACGCCGCCGTGTCTCTCGACAATGATTTGATAGCTGATTGACAAACCCAGCCCCGTGCCTTTACCAGTGGGCTTTGTCGTAAAGAAAGGTTCAAAAATTCTAGTGCGGATTTCTTCGCTCATTCCGGGGCCATTGTCGATAATCCGGATACTTGCTTTTCCGTTGTCGAGGACATCGGTACGAATCCGAATACAAGGCAGGGGAGCCGGGGAAGAGCCGAGCAAGGAAGAATGTAGCATCTCCTGTGCGCTGCCTCTTCGCGCCTCTGTCTCCTCCAGGGCGTCAATCGCATTAGAAATGAGATTCATAAATACTTGGTTGAGGAGTCCGGCATAACACTCTATGGATGGCAAATCGCCGTATTCTTTGAGAATGGCAATCCCCGTATTGACTCCTCTGGATTTCAAGCGGCTGTGGAGAATCAGTAGAGTGCTGTCAATGCCTTCGTGGATATCAACTGCCTTCATCTGGGCTTCGTCAATCCGCGAGAAGTTTCGCAGGGACTGGACAATTTGCTGAATGCGGTCAGCCCCGATTTGCATGGAGGATAAGGTTTTGGGGAAATCCGAAATTAAAAAATCCAGATCGATTGCCTCAGCTTCCTCTTCAATCTCAGGCACTGGCTGGGGATAATGTTTGCCATAAAGCTGTAGGAGGTTTAGCAAATCTTGGGCATATTGATTCGCATGAACCAGATTGCCGCAAACAAAGTTAACTGGGTTGTTGATTTCGTGGGCAACCCCAGCAACTAACTGCCCTAGACTAGACATCTTTTCACTTTGGATCAGAAGCGTCTGGGTTTGTTGAAGTTCGCACAGAGCTAATTGCAGATGGTTCGCTTGTTGTTTGAATTCTACTGCCGATGCTTTTAAGGCTGCTTCAGCAGATTTTCGTTCGGTGATGTCGGTGACGAAGCCTTCGCAGTAGAGTAAGGCACCCGCGCGATCGCATAATGTATGACCGAAGCACTGCTCGTCCTTAGTGTATGCCACACTATAGCTGCTTACCGTTTCGTATTGCTTTGCAGATCGCAGCTCTTGGCGTACTGCCCGTACATTTTCCGAAATCCAGATGATGCTGCCGTCTTTTCGATAAACCTGAGACTCAAACCCACTCACCGAACCGTGTTCTTGCAGTAAATACAGAAATTCGTCACGCCGATTGGGATCTACATACAGCTGGCGCTTGATGTCCGTCAGATGGGCAATTAGTTCCTCTGGTGAAGCGTAGCCGTAAATCCTTGCCAGTGCTGGATTCACACTCATGTAACGCCCATCCGGGGTTGTCTGAAATATTCCCTCGACAGCGTTTTCAAAAATACTCCGATACTTTTCCTCTGCTTGCTGCAAAGCCTCTTCCACCTGCCGACGCTCGGTGATTTGCTGCGCTAGTTCTCGATTGGCTTGCTGCAACTGCATCGTTCGCTTGACAAGCTTTCTCTGGACTTTTTTCCACCGCTCCACCCAGCTAGAAGCATCAATTGGCACATTGTCACGGCTTAGGAACATGGGACGTCTCAGAGTTTAGTTAGCCAATACTCGTAGTATGAAACCATCCGAGAAATTACTGGGTGATAGCACTCGCGTTTGAAGTGTGATCTTTTATGTGATGATTTGGTGATATAAATCCATTTTATTTGTGATGTAGATCGCTGAAATTACGGAGACAATTGTTGTACCTGGAACGTTATTTCAGTCAATTGCGATGTGGGGAGAAAAATTGATACTGGGATTTCGACTTTTTATGAGTAGATTGAAAACGCTTAGTTTGGTTGGCGCGATCGCGATTATAGGGAGCGGCATGGAGTTAAAAGCGATCGCTGCCCGGTTAACAAATTGGCGATTTGACCCAGCGCTGAATCAGTTAGAAATCACTCTGGATGAGGGAACGACGCCGCGTTATTTTCTTCTGGCTCAACCGTCTCGGATTGTTCTGGATTTACCCAATACTCAAGTGGGAATGGTGGAAACTCAACAAAGTTACTCTGGCCCAATCCGCCAAATTCGAGTCTCTCAGTTCGAGGCTGGCATTACCCGAATAGTGCTGGATCTCGCACCAGAGGTAGTTTTATCCCCCCAACAAGTGCAATTGCAAGTAGAACCTGGGAATCGCTGGGTATTGCGTCCCCTGATTGCTGGCGTTCTCGCTCCAGAAGCAGTGCCTCCCAGCAGGAGCGGGGTTTCTCCGTCCCTGCCTCCCCCTATCTTTCCAGGGAACCCAACGCCGGGTGTCGTGAGCGTGCCGTCTCTGAATAACTCAAGTACGTTACCCAATTTAGCGCCGCCAACGGTTCCTCCAGGGAGAATTGCGACGAATAATCCTGTGTTGGTGAGCGTACCTCCTCTTTCTGGCGCGATCGCTACAGCACCACCAGTACCCGTGAGGCAGCCTCAGTCTTCCTCTGTCACCAGAGTGGTTGAATTTGGTCAACCGTTGCCGATGGAGGAAAATCCCCCCCCAGTGCCTGCAAGGAGAACCAGAGTAGCCCCAGTCCCTTCTCTAGAAGCGGGTGCGTCCGTACCCATGTCTATACCTGCCACACCGACAACCGCCGCACCGAGAACCACCGCCTCTCCAATGGTTATCGTGCCGCCCCTACCTAAGACGGCGACGGTTGTGCCCGATCCTTCCAGCTCCACATCGGCACCGATACAAGCGCCAACGGCATCTCTAAATCCAGACATTCTGCTGCCTTCTGGCACTCCGCTGAGCCTGCGTTATCCGGGCGACAAGGTTTTAACACTGCGAGATGGTGTCTCGCGCCAGGAAGTGTTGCTGCTAGAGGAAGAAATACGCGATCGCACTGGTAAACTTATCGCCCCAGTTGGTACGCAGGTGATTGGACGCTTTGAGATCGACCGACGCGGCAGTCGCTTTATTACCCAAGCGATTAGCCTGGGTGGACGCAATTTTCCCCTTCTCGCCCAATCAGACTCCCTAGACGGCAACCGTCAAGTTTCACAGAACCGAGTTGTCCGGAATTCTGCCATTGGCGCTTTAGCCTTAATTCTATTAGGAGGCTTTTCAGGCGTCGGTTTGTTGGGAGGCGCTGCCGCCGGTGCTGCCACCACCTATCTGACAGCTCCTCAAACCGCTATTATTCAACCGAATCAAATACTGCAAGTTCAGCTCAGCGAAGATTGGCGGTAAAGTGAGTTGCTAATGGCAAACAAAGGCGATCGGTAATGGGTTATTGGAACGAACAAATCCCGATTACCAATCCCGATTACCGATTAGCCATTAGCCATTCCCCTTAGAAATTATTTGTTTCTGGTGGCGGTGCGCCTGCTCCTGGCTGATTCAGGAAGAAATTCTGGGCACCATCATTCTGATAGATGCAGCGGATATCTGGTTGCCCGTCCAAACTGCCGGTATAGCCAAAGGTGTTCATCCGGTTCTTGCAATCCCGCACCTGATCTGCTGTTACCAGCTTTCTTTGTTCCAAAATAGACCAGTTGTTACTACGCAAAACACAACCCGGTCGCATATTGGGCTGCGAAACGTAAACGTTAAAGGGATTTAGGGTTACATAGACGCGAGTATCCATCACCATCGCGCTGGCTCCAAACTGCACGCAAAGCTCAGGATTCGGCGCAGCACGGTCAATGAAATCACGCGATGCGACGTTTTCTGGGCTAAACGTCGCTGTAGAGCTAAAGCCAATCCCTACCCCGATTCCCAGAACGAAGACGCCGCCGATCAAAGCGATGGAAGTGTAATTGAAAGGGGATGATTTAGCGGATTTAGGGGCACTATAGGGAGTATCGGCAGGGTATCTAGATTTACGTTTCATCGTCGCTTAGGTAATTTCACGCCTACTGGACAGGGAGTAATCAAACTGCTCTCCTTTCTCCCAGTATGGCTATAGATTGTGCCGCTAGGCGGAAGGGAAGAGAAGGGGAAAGAGGAAGGGAAAGGGGCAAAGAGGCATCGAAGAGTTTGAAACTACAGTTTCCCAGCTACCAGAAGTGATGCATCGCGTCTCTACAAGATTTCTTGCAACTGTAGCTGCTTTGCCTCCCCAGTGCTTACTCCTCGCTCGCTAAGTTTCTACTTTCATTCAACAATTGGGAGTAGGCATGGGCGACATCTTTGAGATGTTGATATTCTTCTTTCATTCGTTGATACTGCAACTCAAAAGCCAGATGTGAGACGATAAGCCGATCGGGATTGTACTCAGCTACCTTAACTCCAATTAAAGCCTCTCTAATTAAACGAACATATATTTTTTGTAACTGTTCGGCTTTCCTTAACAGCTTTTCAACCTCAAGTAAAGCTTTCTCATAGGTAGCTACTTGGACAGAATACACATCAGAGGTAGAGACTAAATCAGCTAAGTCATTAATTTTACGATATTGCTCTTCAAGTACGGACATTTCTGGCTCTAATTGCCAGTGTTCGTGAATGATGGGAGCTAGTTCTTTGATGGTAGTCAGCTTTGGATCGTTCGTTTTAGAGTTCTGCTCGATCACCTCCACATCATTGAGGGGATGCCAGGAATAAATATATTCAACATCCCCTTCAGGCGTCAGTCTGGGAAAGACAACTTGGACTCTATTCTGACGCCTAACCATCAGCGGAATTCCATAGTTTTTCAGAGGTAAGCTGGGATACTTCTGTTCTGCACCTTTCACCAAAACAACAGTATTATTTTTAATTTGTTTAATCTTGGCTTTCCGTTTTTCATTAATCAGATAGGCAATGACCAAAGGTACAAGTATTACAAGAATGATTAGAAATCTTTGCAGCACAGCGATCGCCTCCAGCCTCCATCTGTTGCACGGGAAGGTAGTCGTTGATTTATTGTGACTGATTTTGCCTTCGACTGACGAGTGTAGGAGGAACAGGGGTGCGGAGGTACAGAGGTGCAGGGAGAGGCACAGGGGAGAGGTGCAGGGGAGCGAAATCTCATTGCCTCCTCGCCTCTGCTTGGCTTCTGTCTCAAGCTAGGTGGGGACTGGATTAAATGTAAAGTAAAAATTAAGCAGTTCTCTGTTGTTGGCTTGCATCTGTGAAATCACAAACGTCGCTACATCTGGGCAAAACCTTAAAAAGCTCCCAGTTTCAAACTCTGATTGTCGATAGTCTCACCGTTTTTTGGGGGGATTGGTTAGATTTACGTGTCCGAATTGTGCAGGTGGCGGCGTCTGGGCTAATATCGCCTCTGATTTACATTCTGGCGTTTGGATTGGGGTTGGGTAGCTCTATCAAGCCTGGTGTGGGGATTAGCGGTAATTACAATAACTATCTGGAATTCATTTTGCCGGGGATGGTGGCGCTATCGTCGATGGTGATTAGTTTCACCGGCACGACATTTTCCATCTGTGGCGATCGCTTGTTCTCGAAAACTTTTGAAGAAATGCTGCTGGTACCAGTGCATCCTCTCGCTTTGCACTTAGGAAAAATGCTAGCTGGCGTGGTGCGGGGGTTGATGACAGCGGGTTCGGTGATTTTAGTGGCGGTACTCTTTACTGGCAAGGTTTGGAGTTTTTTGAACCCTTTGTTTCTGCTGCTGGTCGTGCTGAATTGCGCGGTGTTTGCTGGGTTGGGTGTGATTGTTGGTTTAAGCGTGCGATCGCTCGAAGCGGTTGGGCTTTACAATAATTTCGTTATCATCCCCATGTCGTTTTTGGGCGCAACTTTCTTCGATCCCGCCACTCTCCCGGCTGCCCTCAAGATAGTTGTCTATCTGTTGCCCCTGACTTATACCAGTATTGGCTTACGCGCCGCAGCTTACTTACCAATGTCGCAGTTTCCCTGGTACTCGGTGCCGATTTTAGCGGTGATGGCGATCGCGCTTTCCTTCGTTGGTGCTTATCAATTTGCTCATCAACAAGATTAATTGGTTCAGGAAGGGTGGGCACTGTCCACCTTCCTGAACTAATCAGCTAACGATAATTGCGTCGAAAAGTTTCAGAAGTTTCAAGTTCTCAAAAGCCTGGAAATCGCGGTATTTTTCCAGCTCCTGCTTGCTTTCCGGGAAAAAGATACCAAGCCCCGAAAAATTTTCATATTCTGGAATAGGGCGAAATAATGTACCATTTCGTTTTACTTTATAAATGATTGAATTATTTAAAAAATCAACGAATTCATTGTATCTATTTTGATTTGCGCCTGACTGATTGGTGATAGTTTGAAAAAATGAGACAACATCGACAAACCGTTCGCCCATATACTTATAAGTTGTCAGGTTGCTCAAATTTATATTTTTTATATTAGCTGCCAGAACTGCATCAATAAGCGGATTAATTTTTGCAGATAGTTGCGTGATAGCACGATTATTGATAGCGGTATAGCTATGGTACATATCGCTAGATTCAAACTCCATAATCTTTTCCGCTAGCTGTCCTCCACTAATTTCTGGTTGACGCCCCAAAAAATTAAATAATTGCTCGTAATAATAATTGGGAACACCTAGCAGTAATTGGGAAGAAAGAGTATATTTCGCTGTATCTCGAAAAGTATAGTTGGCTTCAATAGTTCCTTTATTGCAATTTTGAAAGAAAACTAACTCCACCCGCTTGCCTACTTGCTGATTAAAATTTGCGATCAGATCGCTTAATTTTTGGATATTCATCCACTGAGTTTTTAAATTCAAGCCTGGTTCAGGGTGTTCATCTGGGCTAATTTCATCTAAACGACCCCCATGTCCTAAGAATACAATTGCCCATTTTTTAGCTTGAAATTGCGACTTAGCCCAATTAAGGTATTCAGAAAAAGCTTCCTCACTGGCGCTGTTTGCTGTATTTAAGCTTTGAGTAGAAATATTTCCTTTAGTAAGGATGTTTCTTGAATTTTTTTTAGCTCCGCTAAAATCAGATTGTATCGCTACAAGAATATTATCGCTATTCACACTTTTGGCAAGCATATCCATAATAGAACGGCCAAACTTTGAGAGGTCGTTATCATAAGGCATCCAATATAAAAAAATCCATTCGTAGAGTCGCTTATTGCTCATGCTTGTAGCAATAATATCTGGCTGATTTTGACTGAGTAAAATCAGGTTTCCTAAAAAGGATGCACTACCTAACGCCGAATACTGAAGCAACTTTCTGCGCTTCATAGAGCTAGTAACTCAGTAGATTATGGATGAATGCTTCGATGTTAACCCCTGGCAAAGCAAACTCGCAAGAGCAAGCGACACCCTTTCCTTCGTCGGTGCTTACCAATTTGCTCATCAGCAAGATTAAATTTTGAACTGCCAAAATGCTAAGGATGCTCAGAAGAGGATTTAATTGCGATCGCTCTGTTGACTCAGCCTTTACCTCAACCGAGTCGCTATCTGCACTCGGCTAGTGGAGTGCCATCTTTGGTCTTTCCAGATATCAAAAACATCATTGTTTTGACTATCAACTCGATGACATCCCATCCAATGCTTGTCATCTCTGGCTCGTAAAAATGTTGCAGCCTTGACTCGAATATCATTATGCCATGTATTATCATCAACTTTCCATACCTGGAAAAAATGATGATTGATGCTATCAAGTTTGCAAAATCTCATCCAATGGTTGTCATCTTTACCTTGTAACATTAAGGCTTTCTGAGCAACAATTGAACCATTTTCAATTCCAGCTTTAACAGATTTAATTTCCGCAAAAACCGCATTAACGGTGTCTTGAGCAGTCTTAGATTCTTTGTGAGCATATTCAGCTATTTTTTCGGCTTGTGTTACTGCATTCTCAAAGCGTTCATTGGTAGCCTGAAGTTCTGCTTTTGTCATTATAGGCTCTGCTTTAATAGCTTGAAGCTCATCTTTCAGAGTTTTAATTTCTGTCTTACAATTTTGGATTTCTGTTTTAGCAGCCTGAAGTTCTTTTTTCAGATTTTCCTGAGACGCCTGAAGCTCCTTTAAAATCTGTAGTTCTGCCTGAAACTGTTCGCGTGTTCGTTCTAGTTCTGCGATCGCTCTTTCGTAGTACCCCAGCGGCGTTTTCCAGTCACCAGCACCAGCTTTACTCATAAAAAACCTCTTTCTTACTTTATGTATCCTCTTTATCTGTCAAGAATCGCTGCGACTTCTCAGGCTTTAGCAAAAGAGGTTCGGTAGAATCATAAGTCTTGATTGTTCCACGCCAAAACTCACAAAGTACGCCATATTTAAGCCAATCTTGAATAGCTATCCTTTTCAACTCTGGAGCTTTTTTGACTAAAGCAGCCATCATCGCTGCATTGTGTTGAAGTTGTCCATAAATCTTCAGTACCTCGTCAATAGAACTTTTCTCATTCAACTTGCTCAATTCATAGCATTCGCTTAGTTCATAAAGCTCAATGTCCGACAGCCTAGCACCAGGCTTCAATCCGATTTTGAGCCTCTGTCTACATTTATCAAAAGGATTCGGCAATGCATGAGCTAAATGTTTCTTTAACTCATTCCGAATCTGTTCAAGCTTTCCATCTATCGCTTCGTCTATTTTATCTACAAGCTGATTAGCATCTTTAAATAGTTTTTCTTCTAGCAAATTAACCTCTACCAACATTGGTGCGATTAACTTGTTATTAATTTCTTCGGGAGTGAATTGACTACCTAACTGCAAGGCTTCCATTACCACTAAAGAAATTTGATTAATTCTATTTTCTAAATAGGTGTCAGTTATTCCGATAGTTTCTCTTACATCTCTAAGCGCTACTTCCCGCACTTGATTAATGTTTTCTAAAGCCTTCTTTACTTGCTCATCAGCCTGGTTAATTAAAGACTCAATATCACCTACCGTCTTAGTTTCTAATTCCTCCATTTCATTTTTTGCTTGGTTGATTCGGTTTTGAGCTATATAATCAAGCTTGTCAGCTAAGGGATATAGTTTTTCATCAAATAATTCACCAATTTGTTTCCCTGCCGATTTCACAAAATCCTGCGAAACGTCTTTAGAAGCACGTTCTAATTTTTTAATCAAACCTCCAAAGAGCCATCCCAGCATTTCTCACCATCCTTGCATCGCTAAGCTAGCAGCAAACTTCATCAAAGTCTATCGCACTAGCTGCTTTTGCGATTTCAGTACAAATACTGAAAAACCCGATTTCTATAAGAAACCGGGTTTTTAGAAACGCGATAAAACGGCCTTTCTACACAAAATGAGAGAGGGGGCTAAAATGCGTCCAGCCACTTATCGATAATAGAGTTGATAATGCTAACCTACACATTGAAACGGAACAGCATTACATCGCCTTCTTTGACAATATATTCCTTCCCTTCACTGCGGACTAAGCCTTTTTCCTTCGCAGCATTCATGGAACCAGTTGTTACTAAATCTTGGTAAGCGACTGTCTCCGCCCGAATAAAACCGCGCTCAAAATCAGAGTGAATGACGCCTGCTGCTTGGGGTGCTGTCATTCCGGCGTGAATTGTCCAAGCGCGAGTTTCTTTAGGACCAGTTGTAAAGTAGGTACGCAAGCCTAAAAGTTCGTAAGTGGCGCGAATCAGAGATTTTAATCCGCCTTCTTCCACCCCAAGAGAACCCAGAAATTCAGCTTTATCTTCTTCTGGCAATTCGACTAGTTCTGCTTCCACTTGGGCAGAAACAATGACGACTTGGGCATTTTCTTGGGTCGCAATTTCCCGCACTTGTTCTACATATTTATTGCCGGTTGCCAAATCATCCTCAGAGACATTGGCAGCATAAATAATTGGTTTACCTGTGAGCAATCCTAATCCTTTGAGCGCTTCAGCTTCTTCTTCATTTAAGTTGGCCCGCCGCGCTGGTTTGCCCTCATTTAATAAAGCGCTCAATTTTTCTAGCGCAGCGAGTTCAATCTGTCCTTCTTTGCTAGTACGGGCAGCTTTGCGGGTGCGCTCAATACGTCGCTCTACTTGAGATAAATCTGCTAAAGCCAGCTCCAAATTAATAATGTCAATATCTCGCGCTGGATCAACAGATCCGGCAACGTGGATAATGTCATCATTCTCGAAACATCGCACTACATGAACAATGGCATCAACTTCTCGAATGTGGGACAAAAATTGATTACCCAGTCCTTCCCCCTGACTAGCACCTTTCACTAAACCAGCAATATCCACAAACTCAACCCGTGTCGGGATAATTTGCGCCGAACTGGAAATATTAGCCAGGGCGTTTAACCGTTCATCTGGCACCGACACGACACCAACATTGGGTTCGATGGTGCAAAAAGGGAAATTGGCAGCTTCAGCCTTGGCATTGGCAACCAAGGCGTTAAATAAGGTAGATTTTCCGACGTTGGGAAGTCCGACAATTCCGGCTCTAAGCATCTTAGTTCAAGAGGTAAAACTGGGTAGAATCAATTAGATAGGTTCAGGAATCGGTTGAGGAATCGGACCTGGAACCGGCTGGGGAATGGGCGCTGGCACTGGCTCTGGCACAGGTGAGGGAATCGGCTGGGGAACGGGGGCTGGCACAGGCTCTGGCACAGGTGAGGGAATGGGTTCTGGTACAGGTCCCGGTACGGGTTCTGGTACTTCTGGCGGCGATCCAGGAATCGGATTAGGCTCCGATCCGGGGATCGGGCTGGGGATGGTTGGTTGGGGGATAGGATTAGGACTGGGATTAATCATGGCGATCGCATTGAACAATTTAACCCTATCAAAATAGGTAAGAACGCATAACAATGACATCCCCCGGAATAACGACATTCCGCGACACTTACACTTGAAGATTCATCCAACCGCATCCAAACTCATTACTGTAGCAGGTATTGAGAACGCATTAACTCGTCTGCGATCGCTTTTCGATGCAAGTTGAACTGCCCCTACGAAATTGTTGGGCAGAAACGATCTATCCTAAACCGGCAAAGGCAAAAAGCGCTCGGATTTTCTCCCCCGCTTACCTTCCGGATATCACCGATTTTAGAAAAATTTCCAGCATGGATTTTATCCCAGGGTCTCAAACAACTACCCCATTAGTGGACGCCCTTCAAGCGTGCGCCAAGAAGCATCATGCACCCTTTTACACGCCCGGACACAAGCGGGGGCAAGGAATTTCCCAACGGTTAGCGGATTTGCTCGGAACCGCCGTGTTTCCAGCAGATTTACCAGAATTACCGGAGTTAGATAACTTGTTTGCCCCAGAGGGCGTGATCCAAGAAGCCCAGGAACTGGCAGCGGCAGCGTTTGGGGCAGAACGCACTTGGTTTTTGGTCAATGGTTCGACTTGTGGATTAATGGCGGCAATTTTAGCCACTTGTAGCGAGGGAGACAAAATTATTCTGCCTCGGAATATCCATTCCTCGGCAATCCACGGCTTAATCCTTTCGGGTGCGATTCCGATTTTTGTGAATCCAGAATACGACCTAGAGCTAAATATTGCCCACAGTATCACCCCATCGGCGGTAGCAGACGCCCTGCAACAGCATCCGGACACCAAGGCGGTGATGATGGTTTACCCGACTTACTATGGCGTTTGCGGGGATATCAGAGCGATCGCGCAAATTGCTCATCAGCACGGTATCCCTTTGCTCGTAGACGAAGCCCACGGTGCCCATTTTGCCTTTCATCCAGATTTGCCCACTTCTGCCCTCGCCGCTGGAGCCGACTTAACGGTACAATCCACCCACAAGGTACTGGGGGCACTCACCCAGGCATCAATGCTGCACGTCCAAGGCAATCGAGTCAATCGCGATCGCTTGAGCAAAGCTTTACAACTGTTACAGTCTACCAGTCCCAGCTATTTGTTGTTGGCTTCCCTGGATGCAGCACGTCAGCAAATGGCATTGCATGGGAAAGCGCTAATGGAGAAAACCTTACACTTGGCTGAGGAAGCGATTACCCAAATTAGCCAAATTTCTGGGTTATCCGTGTTAAGAACTGCCAATACACCGGGTTTTGTTGCTCTTGACAAAACGCGGCTGAGTGTGAAAGTTTCTGACTTAGGTTGGACGGGATTTGAAGCGGATGAAATTCTCCATCAACAGCTAGGCGTGACTGCTGAGTTACCATCGCTGCACAGTTTGACTTTTATCATCAGTTTGGGAAACACTCCATCTGATATTGTGCAGATGGTATCGGCACTCCGAATTTTAGTGCAAGAGCGATCGCCCACCACATCAATAGCCCCATACCTGGATGTCTTCACCCGGTGGAAAGCTGAATTTCTTCAGATTCATCCTTCCTCCTTCGTGCTTCATCCTTCCATCTCTCCCCGTCAAGCATTTTTTTCCCAAACCCAAACGTTGCCGGTGGAAAAGACTGTAGAACGCATCAGTGCCGAACTTATTTGTCCCTATCCACCCGGAATTCCCGTGTTGATGCCAGGGGAAGCGATCGCTCCCTCCGCCTTGGATTACCTGCAACAGATTCTCGCCTTGGGTGGAAGTATTACGGGTTGTAGCGATCCGACCCTCAAAACGTTAAAGGTTGTTCGCTAATTGGAGACAGGCTTAAACTCAAAACTTAGACGCGAGCGATCGCGTCTCTAGTACTCAAAACTTCAGACGCGAGCGATCGCGTCTCTACTACTCAAAACTTAAAACTTTCTATGTGGCCCTACGTAACTCCTGGTATCCCAGATGACCTCTTCGAGCGGTTGCCCGGTATTCCCCTCAGCAAGCGCGAGGTGCGGTTACTGTTGATTTCCTTACTCAGACTCAAACCCGATTCTGTGTTGTGGGATATTGGCGCGGGAACCGGCACGATCCCCGTAGAAACCGGCTTATTGTGTCCGAAAGGTCGAATTATTGCCGTAGAACGCGATGAGGAAGTGGCAAGTTTGATTCGCCGTAACTGCGATCGCTTTGGGGTTCGTAATGTCGAAGTCGTTGAAGGAAGCGCCCCAGAGTGCCTAAAAGACTTACCCGTTCCCCCCCATCGGGTTTGCATCGAAGGCGGACAACCCATCAAGGATATTCTCAAGGTCGTTTGGCAATACTTAGAACCGCAAGGTAGGGTGGTTGCAACGGCGGCTAATCTAGAAAGTCTCTATGCCGTTTCCGAAGGCTTCGCCGAATTACAAGCTCGAAATATCGAGGTGGTTCAATCTGCCGTCAATCGTTTGGAAACGCGAGGCACCCATCAGATCTTTGCCGCAGTCAATCCAATTTTTATCTTGAGTGGCGAGAAACTGGATTGAAAATCTTAATCCTAAAGGCTAGAGCAGCATTCTTGACGATTGAGAACACAAAAATTCCCGTTAAGATGCGTACCATCAAGAAATTTATTTTTTGTCGGGATTGACGAACGGTGTCAGGAGAAATGAGCAGGATGCTGAAAAAAAGCGTTGGCTTTATTCTAAATTAACGGCAGCAATTGCCTAAATCTGTTTTAGATCGGTTAAAGTGTGCAAAAGTAATTCTTAATCTTATTAAGACTAGATTAACTTCGTTGTTGCGGTCTCAAGAGCGCATCTTATGCCTTGGTCTCGTATTTTTAGTGGAATCGTCGCGATCGCTGTCGCCCTCCTGATGCTCTTTTTTGGAGGATGGTTCTTTACAGTTGGTCTGTGCATCATCGTCTATCTCGGTCAGTTAGAGTATTTTCAGATGGCACGAGCCAAGGGCATGGCACCCGCTGGCAAAACTACTCTGGTAGTGAGCCAAGTTCTGTTAATCACAGCGTCTCTGGCACCAGCCTTGACAGATGCCATGTTTCCCCTGGCAGGAACGTTGATTTGTTTCTATCTTCTGTTTCAGCCCAAGCTTGCCACAATTGCCGATATTTCCGCCTCTATATTGGGGTTGTTCTACGGCGGCTATCTGCCCAGCTACTGGGTGCGCCTGCGCGTCGGACTCGCTCCCGCGATCGCGATTGCAGAGCCATTGAATGGCTATTTGCCCGCTTCCTGGCACGAACTTAGCACTTTGCCCCAAGGTTTGACGGCAACGCTTTTGGCCTTCCTCTGTATTTGGGCTGCTGATATCGGTGCTTACATCTTTGGTAAATTCTTTGGTCGCACGCGCCTTTCTGAGATTAGCCCCAAAAAGACTGTCGAAGGAGCTGTATTTGGGGTTCTTGGCAGTGTGGTAGTGGCAATTGCTGGAGCTTGGTATCTGAATTGGCCCAGTTGGCAGTTCAGTGGCTTGGCTTTAGGGCTGCTGGTTGGGATTGCGAGCTTGCTGGGAGACTTAACGGAGTCGATGATGAAGCGAGATGCTGGGGTAAAGGACTCAGGGCAACTGATTCCGGGTCACGGCGGCATTTTAGATCGGGCTGATAGTTACGTGTTTACCGCTCCCCTGGTGTATTATTTCGTCACACTCTTGTTACCTTTATTACCCCGCTAGAAAAGTCTTTCTACACGATTGGGGCACACCATAGAGGCAATTGGTAAGCAAAGTTTAGTAGTGAAAATCTCTTTTATCTGCCTCTTTTGTGTACCTCAGTCCTAGCCAACCCTCAGTCCTAACTCCTAAGTCCTCAGCCCTCAGTCCTAACTCCTAAGTCCTATTTTTATTCGGCTGGAATGACATTAATCCGCCCGCGACAAACTAACTGACCCGGAATCACAGTTAATTCCTGAATATCTAATTCTGGGCCTAAATCTATCTTGAATTCATCCAAATTGCCTCGGAGCAGTTCCTGTTGCGTCTCGATACAGGGGGACTCTAGAAGCAGTTCGTGAGGGCTAGCTAACTTTAGACCTGTCCGCAGCACTAGAGGTGTAGCGTTACCCGATGGGTCTGTTAAAGTGCCGCTGAGTTTCAAACTTTCCGGATCGATGGTAATCTGTTGCCAACTGATTTGCTGGTCTTTTAAGATGTCAGCTGGGTGCGTTGGAACTGCTTGGAGTAGTGTCCCCAGTAAATCAGTTAAAGCAGTGGCGAATAAGGGTGCCTGGAGAGATGCCTTAAGGTCTGTCTCCTCTAGTATTAGCTCACCGGAAACGGGGATGGGTTCGAGAAGGCGTAAAGGTTTACCTCTAAGAACTTGACCCAGGTTGATGCGAATGTTTTCTCCGGTTAACTGAATGCGTGACAGATGCAGTCCTTGATACACTGCATGGTTGGCGGCAATAAAAACTTGAGGGATATAACCTGTAAGGATTTGGCGATCGCCTCCGGAAATTTTAAACTGGAGGTTTTCAACTTGCGAAACTTGCGATCGCAACCACAGCCGCAACGCTGGTGATAATGTTGTGCTGATAATCCTGCTCCCTTGCTTAGATGTCAATGGCTTTCTTCCTGTAATATTTGTACATAGTCTAATTAGAGGTCAATTTTGGGTTTTAGACTGGCGATTCCTTCAAAATCCTAAATCTAAGATCAAAAATCCCTAATAGTCTAGCCGAGGCACTGCCTCAACAAGCTAAGCCCTAACCTTTATTCATTCGTCGCTCGATTTCGCCTATGGCCGAAAGGCTACAAAAAATTCTTTCCCAATGGGGTATTGCCTCCCGCCGCCAAGCTGAAAAAATGATTGAAGCAGGGCGCGTGCGGGTCAATGGTACTGTTGTGCATCTGGGGCAAACAGCAAATCCAGAACAAGACCGGATTGAAGTTGATGGCAAACTTGTACTCCCAGCTCATCGTCCTCAAATGCTCTATATCTTGCTTTACAAACCTGCTGGGGTAGTTTCTACGTGCCGCGATCCTCAAAAGCGCCGCACGATTCTTGATTTACTGCCTCCTGCACTCCGAGAAGGTCAGGGATTGCATCCAGTTGGACGTCTAGATGCCGAATCCACCGGCGCGTTATTGGTCACAAATGACGGTGAAATGACGCTACGCTTGACCCATCCGCGATATCATCTTCCTAAAACTTACCAAGTTTGGATTCAGGGTCATCCCCCAGAAGAGGTACTAAAATCCTGGCGTCAGGGTATTCTACTGTCAGGGAAAAAGACATTGCCTGCTCAAGTTCGCGTTTTGGATGTGCGGGGTTCTCAAACCTGCTTGGAAGTGATTCTTACAGAAGGGAGAAACCGACAAATTCGACGCATTGCCGAGCAACTGGGCTATCCCGTCATTCATCTACACCGTGCCGCGATTGGTCCCATTTGTTTAAAACGAACAGGGGAGCCTATGTTCCCTGGTACTTATCGTTTTCTTGAAGATTTTGAAATCAGTTTTCTACAAAACCAAGTCAATCTAACATCAATAGAAGTGCCAGCAGACATCAAGGAGCGCCGTGTATGAAGGAGAATCCACTTCATCTTCAACAGCAACAAATTGAGAAGCTAAAAGAACTGGGGTCTCGCCTCCGCCAGGTGCGTGAGGAACAATCTCTGTCCCTAGAGGAAGTTGGCGACAAAACCAGGATTCAAGTTCGTCTGCTCAAGGCAATTGAGGAAGGTAGGCGCGAAATCTTGCCTGAACCCGTCTATATTCAAGGCTTTATCAAGCGGTATGCTGATGCACTGGGATTAGATGGGGTAGAGTATTCTGACACTTTTCCCAGTGGGCCGATTTTCCAGCTTATTAAGCCGACCTGGCGGTATTATTTGCCATCAGCTCAGCTGCGACCGATTCACCTTTACTTGATCTATGTGTTTCTGGTGATTGGTGCAGTGAACGGTCTGTCTTACGTGGTGAATCGTCCGGCTTTAGAAGTAGGAAAGGGCGGGACTCAAGAGCGATCGCCTAGAGAGTCTCTCGCCAAAGCTAATGCAGCCAATACAGACTTGCAAGAAAAACTAGGGCCGTTTACCCCAGCAGTATTCAGCAGCAATACCAGTCAAACGGGTAAGCCGGTACGGGTTGGCGTAACCGTCAAAACCCCATCATGGATTCGGGTAGTGGTGGATGGCAAGACGCAGTTTGAGGGAACGCTCCCCCAAGGCACTCAGCGCATCTGGGTTGCAGAGGAGACACTGATTGTAAAAGCTGGTAATGCGGGTGGTATCCTAGTCGCTTTTAATGATGAAAAGGCAAAGAAACTGGGTGCCCCCGGTAAAGTTCGAGAAGTAACCTTTGCCGCTAATCCTCCTGGGTCTTAATGAGTGCTGAGAACTGTGAGGGTCGAGACGCGATCGCGTTTTTCTTCAAAGACACGCGATATACACCAGTGACGCAAGCGATCGCCCAAGTCCTCACCCCTCAGTCCTCACCTCTCAACCCCGATCCCTTAGTCCTCAGTCCTCAGTCCTCACTGCTTACCCCTCACCCCTCAGTCCTGATTCTTAATTGGGGCGCGACCGAAAGTTTCAGTTAGAGTTTTGAGACGATAGCCGATCTCTTGGTTCACGGCTTCAGATCGATACCGCCACTCCCAATTTCCCTCTGCTTTGCCGGGGAAATTCATTCGGGCATCGCCCCCCAATCCCAAAAGATCCTGAAAAGGAATAATGGCCTGATTTGCCACCGAAGCCATCGCCAGCCGGATCGCATCCCAGTGGATGCCGTCGGAACTGATGCAACCCACATAACGCAGGAGATTCTCCCTTTCATAGTCTGAAAGTTGATAGAACCAGCCTACCGTGGTGTCATTATCATGGGTGCCGGTGTAAACCACACAGTTGCGCGGATAGTTAAAAGGCAAAAAGCCGTTGCCAGAATCCGAACCAAAGGCAAACTGTAAAATCTTCATCCCCGGAAATTCAAACTTATCTCGCAGCGCCTCTACCTCTGGGGTAATCACGCCCAAATCCTCTGCCAGGATAGGAAGCTTGCCTAATTTGTCGTTCAGTAGCTTAAAGAAAGCTTCTCCAGGAGCGTCAATCCACTCCCCATTCATAGCAGTCGTTTCGCCCTGCTTAACTGCCCAGTAGGCTTGGAAACCTCGGAAGTGGTCAATCCGAATAATGTCAATGTAATCTAACAAAGATTCAAAGCGCTGTATCCACCACTTAAAGTTTTGCTGCTGCAACTTTTCCCAGTTATAGACTGGATTGCCCCACAACTGGCCTGTGGCGCTGAAGTAGTCCGGTGGAACTCCAGCCATCAGCGCCGGTTCCCCCGTCTGTTCGTCCAAGCAAAAGATATCTGGATGCGACCAGACATCGGCACTATCGTGAGCCACATAAATTGGAATATCGCCAATAATCTCAATACTGCCCAAGTTGGCATAGCTTTTCAGTTGAGTCCATTGCCGGAAAAACTCAAACTGCAAGTATTTGTGGTAATAAATCTCATCATTCAGCCGCTGCCGCCACTGTTCTAAGGCTTCCGGTTGGCGTTTAGCAATTTCCGGTTCCCAGTTATACCAACTAGCGTGTCCCTGAGCTTCCCGGATCGCCATAAATAAGGCATAGTCATCAAGCCAATGAGCCGCCTTGCAAAAACTTGCAAATTCCTTTTGCTGTAAGGTTGATGCCTGGTTTTTAAAGTTTTCGCAGGCTTTAGCGAGCAAAGGCATTTTGGTCTGGATCGCCCGCTCAAAATCCACCCTGTCTAGGGAAAATTCTGGCAATCCAGAAAAATCATCCTCGGTAAGTAACCCCTCGTCGCGCAGCTTCTCAGGACTAATCAGTAAGGGATTTCCCGCCAATGCTGAATAGCACATATAGGGAGAATTGCCATAGCCGGTTGGTCCTAATGGCAAAACCTGCCAAAATTGCTGGGAACTCTCCACCAAAAAATCAATAAAGCGATAAGCTTCTAAACCGAGATCGCCGATGCCAAACCGGCTAGGAAAACAAGTGGGGTGTAGCAAAATGCCACTAGATCTAGGAAACGGCATAAATAACCTGATGGAGAGGATGCAAACGATTTGACATTATCACGGTACGCAGAAGTTTGACACTCACTCCTAGGGCGGGTTGCATTCGGTAATTCAACCGTCATAAATGACAGCGATCGCGGCAGAATAAATTCAGCCTTTTTTCCCTCGATCCCGCTCATTGGGGGGCAATATATTCAGAATGACTTACCGAAACCCTGCTCCGACTGTCGATATCATTATTGAACTGATCGATCGACCGCATCGACCGATTGTATTAATTGAACGCCAAAATCCACCTTATGGTTGGGCAATTCCGGGTGGGTTTATTGATTACGGGGAGAAAGCAGAAGCGGCGGCGCGGCGTGAAGCGCAGGAAGAAATTAGCTTACAGGTGGAGTTAATTGAACAATTCCAGGTATATTCCGATCCCCGCCGCGATCCGCGAAGTCACACGATGAGCGTTGTGTTTATCGCAACGGCAACGGGCGAACCTCAAGCTGCTGATGATGCCAAGGCGGTTGGAATTTTTGAATCTTGGCGAATTCCCACGGATTTATGCTTCGATCACGGCAAAATCCTGCATGATTATTGGCGTTATCGGCATTACGGGATACGTCCTCGATTGTCTTGAGGCGGTTTATAGCCAATGGGTAATGGCTTTTTAGCTCAGGTTAAACTTAAATACAAAAGGGAAAAGCCATAAACTGCCGCTACTCGCTATGATGCAACTTCAGAGAAATCGCACGTTTGCCGCTACTCTGCTTCACCGGCGGCAACGACTTGCCGAGTTAATTGATTTTCCAGTTATTCTCTGGTCTGGGCGTAGTAGTTCCCGAAATTATCCAGCCAATACTTTCCCATTTCGCGCCAGCAGTCATTTCCTCTATTTTGCGGGGGTACCTCTGGAAAATACGGCGATCCGCCTCGAAGCTGGGAAACTAGAACTGTTTATGGATGATGCGTCTCCTGCCAGTGCCCTCTGGCATGGAGAAATGCCGAAACGTGAGGAAATTGCCCAGGCGATTGGAGCGGATGCGGCATTTTCGATGGCAGAATTGGAGTCACGCTCAGCGGATGCTGCGACTATCTCGGTGCAGGATGCCGCAACTAGGCAGCAACAAGCTCAGATAATGCATCGCGCGATCGCATCTGCAAATGCATCTCAGGGAATTGATGGGGAGTTAGCACGAGCCATTATATTTTTGCGACTCAGCCACGATGCAGGTGCTTTGGTAGAATTACGACAAGCTGCATCTGTCACCGTGGAAGCTCACTTAGCGGGAATGGCTGCCACATCCAGTGCCAAGTTGGAGGCAGGTGTGCGTGCGGCAATGGAGAGTGTCATCATCTCACAGAATATGAGCTGCGCTTACCCCAGTATCGTCACGGTTCACGGGGAGGTTCTCCACAATCAGCAGTATTGGCACCCCCTGCAATCGGGAGACTTACTGCTGGCGGATGTGGGCGCTGAAACATCGATGGGCTGGGCAGCAGATTTCACGCGCACTTGGCCTGTATCGGGGAAGTTTTCTTCTACCCAAAGAGACATCTATAATTTGGTTTTGGCGGCTCACGATGCTTGTATTGCCAAAATCCGCCCGGATGTGGAGTATCGGGAGATTCATCTATTGGCAGCGACTGCGATCGCCCAAGGGTTGGTGGATTTAAGCATTCTGCGGGGCAGTGCGGAAGATTTGGTAGAAATGGATGCTCATGCCTTGTTTTTCCCTCACGGAATCGGTCATTTAGTGGGTTTGGATGTCCACGATATGGAAGATTTGGGGGATTTGGCGGGGTATGAAGAGGGGAGAACTCGGAGCGATCGCTTTGGTTTAGCTTACCTGCGGCTCGATCGCCCCTTACGCGCTGGAATGTTAGTCACCATTGAACCAGGATTCTATCAAGTTCCGGCAATTTTAAATGACCCCAATTTCCGAGCAAAATATCAGGATGTGGTGAATTGGGATCGCCTCTCTCACTTTGAAGATGTGCGCGGGATTCGCATAGAAGATGATGTTCTAGTCACCCAATCAGGCAGCGAAGTTCTTACAGCAGCATTGCCAACCGATGCCGATGTAATTGAGTCTTTGGTTAAGAAGGAATCCCGCGTTTTCTTCGGAACCGGGCAACCAATGACTGGAAAAGCACCCGCCGGTATTCCCACTTTTATTAAGCGTTGTCGCGCAATTTTTGAACAAGTTAGTCCCCAATTGATGAAGGATTATCCTGACTGGTTTATCGCGATTGAGGCAGATAGCGGTGAGTATTTTCTGGATGTAGATCACAAGGTTGCCAAACAAAAGGCGCTTGAGAAATACCCGGATGGGTTAATTTCTACTTTACAACTGCTTAAATAAGTTCGTGCCGGTAAGAAATCCTTTAGGGAAAGGGTAAATAAAATTTTACCTTTTCCCCATTTGTTTTTTTCTTAAAAGATTAGACCTCCTGCATGAATCATGAAGGGTGTGCCAGTTCGTAGTTGAGCAAGCCAGCAATTAGGTTTAAACGCAAGCCAAAGCGCTTTCTGCGGTTGCGATACCGTCCTGAAAA
>NZ_JAMPKA010000035.1:0-59910 GCF_039961855.1 Trichocoleus sp. Lan
TGTAATTGCGTCCCGGTACTAAATTACCCGGTTCGCCCATATCCCGTTCAAGGCAGGTGTTCAAGAAGTTAACTGCCCCTACTTGGTCTCTGTCTCCTTTCCATCCGCATCCCTCCTTATGAGGTCGGCAGTGGTAGCGGCGACCGCTCGGTTTATGGAGCGTACCGCATTGGGGACATTTCTGAGAGGTGAATCGCTCGCTGGCTTTCTTGACCTCGATACCGCCAGCTTCAACGAGCTTATCCGCCAAATATTTTGTCTGCGTAGGCCACTCCCACAGGCTGTTGCGCTTCACCTGCTTCATCCGGCGCTGTCCCTTTTTTCTACCTTTGGGAATGTTGTCAAGTTCGCCAACGTAAAGGGTGCCAATTTTGTTTTCAACCGCCCAGTCTACAGCAGCCCTAGTAACGCAATGGTTGGCATAGTCCAATGCGCGACGCGACCGTACAGAGAGTTGGCGAGATGCTTTGAGTATCTTAAATTGCCGACGAGATCGCTTCCTAAGAGGAATTCCTAGTTGTTTCTGCCCAATCGCTTCTAAGTCTCGCCCTTGACCGTCTTTGCCGTCTCGTCGTCTTCGAGCAACCAAGCTGCGGACGTATTTCTCTCCAGACCCCGGCTTCTTACGGTTCTTTTCTAACGCTTTGTCTTGCTCATCCTTGCTGAGGTACTGACGAGCCTGCCCCCGCAAAGTGCGACTGCGTAAACGCCCAATCTCTCTGAGGCGGCGATCGCGGACTCGTTTAACCGCGCAGATGTTGTTACCAGAAATCGTAGCCGTTTCGCCCTTCTGGTTAGCAATGACGATGGCTCGCTTCTGCCCGAAATCAATGGCACCAATTCCTGTTAGTTCGGGGTTCTTTTCAATATTCTTTTCATGGGTCAGATGCAGCCAATATTCACCGTTCAAGGAGCGGGTAATTTTGGCATCTTGGAACTGTTGACCCTTTAACTTTTTCAATGCCGGGAAAGCAATGGTAATCCCCTGATGTCGTTTTTTCTCCGACACACAGCCAAGTCTTAGACCTTCTCCCTCCCAATGGATTTCATCCTTCTTGAAGACAACAGGAACGTAATTTCGTTGTTTATAAGGCGGCTTAGCATTTGGATCGCCGCGCCTAAGATTACTCTCAAAACTCTTGAAGTTCCCGTCAAAGTTACGGGCAATAACCCCGACCGTTCTAGCACTAAGCGTTACTATATGCGGTTTTCCATCATATTCAAAACTTAAGCTATACTCAGCTTTTGGCTTCTGCTGAATTGTAGCTTCTACGACTTCTATTAAACCTTTGCTTTTTCCTTTGGGGATTATGCGGTCAGTATAGGTGCGAGGCCAGAGACAACTTTTACCAGAGTAGAGGGCTTGAAGAATTTCCCATGCGAGTCCTTTATCCCAATATTGTCCAGCAGTCTCTCCGTGCGACTTGATGAGTGGCTTAGCTTTATTGAGTTCCCCTTTTTTAGGTTTTCGAGTGATTGGCACCATACAAGGGACAATCGCGTGTTGAACACCATTACCATCTCGCGGGACATCAATCCATTTTTTACTTTCGCTATCCCAAGTTTGAAGCGTACAGCTATCACCTTGAGCAGGAACTACCTCACAGGCCGGACCTCTGTCTTCTCTAATATATCGAGCGTGAGCCACCAAAATATTGGTTAAATCCCGTGCTGCCCAAGACATCAGCACCAGTTGTTTTTTAAGTGCCTTGTTTGGAGTGAACTTCAGTTTGAGTGCGCGGATAGTCATGATGATCCCGATCGCCTCTACTGGGAAAAATGCTGAACAGGATGATGCGTGTGTCCTGAATCATAGAAATTTTGAAAGGCTACCGTAAATCGCAAACCCACCAGACTTAAATGTGAAGCTAAGCCGATGGGGTGCTGAGCTTACAGAAGCGGTTGAATCGTCAACTCAGTGCGATCGCTCTTGTCATCGGGAGCGAAGTAATCATCAAGTGCCAGCAAATACCATCAACAGGCATCACAGACCAGCGATAAATCTCTGATTTGAGGTTCACCAACAACTACCGACGATGACACTCACTCCGTTTAACTAAGGGGGTGAGTTTTGGCGCTGGAAGGGCGATCGCTGAATGCTCAATCCGGGCATGGGTTGTTGCGGGCGGATAGATTAATGTTGCAGTCCCGGTCAAACCCGACCCATGCCCAACGAACAAGCCTGAAAGTGGTATCAGAAGAAGCGCTACATCTTACCTGCCCTGATATTTCTCCCGCCAGTAGGTATCCCTTTGGTTTGGCTTAGCCGATGGACTCGCAATGCAAAGATAGCGGCAACAGTATTTATTAGCGGGATTAATTTTGGTAGGGACGCTCGCTGGTCAGTCCAAACCCCCTCAAACTACCAATTCGCCACCTGTATCTCCCCCAGTTGTTTCTGAGGTGTCGCCAACGCCTATCGAAAGTCCATCCGAGGTTGCCAGCCCATCTCCTGAAATTTCTACCACGCCTGAATCAAAACCTACTACTGCGCTTACTCTGGTCGCTGAAGAACCAGACCCAAACGACCGGGTAAGCAGATGCGGCATAGTTAAAACCGAAAACACAACGCTGAACGTCAGGCAGTCAGACAATGGCGATGCCCCTGTGATTGACACCTTGAACAATGGCGAACGAATTACCGTAAAACATATTGGCTTGAAGTGGTTTTACGTTTCTGGGTCGTCAGTGACCGGCTATGTATCGGGTGAATACAATCGGCGATTGCTGGGATGCACCAGACCCATCTGAATCTACACAGATACCAGAGCAGGCATCGCCAACTCCAGAGGTAGGAGGTCCAATCCGCAATTCAATCTTAGGAAGCTGCCAGTGTCCATACAATACAGATCGTCGTGGTCGAGAGTGCGGAGGAAGGTCGGCGTACTCCAAGCCCAGTGGTGAAAGTCCCAGATGCTTCGTTGGCGAATGAAGCTGTGCAGTGCTTGCCATCATTCCTGATGACTAAAAGTAGTCAATAATGAGGCGGGCAGATTCAACTCTTGAAATCGCTATAACCTTTACTGTGAAAGACACTCATCCAAGTACAATGAGTGGCTGGTTCCTCTTTTTCCGCGAATCAAACCAAATCATTGAGTGGTTCTGCAACGCTTGGCTTGAGCGATCGCTTACACGCTATCATCCACCCATCCGCACCTAGAGCAATCCCAATGTACTGAGGGCGGCTTCTTCATCTCAAAAGGCATCTCACAGCAGGGACATCTGCCCGTAAACATGGGGTGATAATCCAGCAGTTCTAACTTTTCCGCTGGCGTGAATCGTTGCTCCAGCATGGGCACTGGTTCGCCGTCATAAGTGGGTCGCTCCAGCAGTAGATCAGCATTAACAAACCTCGTCCCTGGAGGTGCCCACAGTTCGTCCGGTTCCTCTAGTTCGGCAGCGGGTCGGAAGTCGAGACAGCGATCGCTATTGGGTCCCGTTGGATGCACAGCACACACGATAAAAGGATTGCGGGGATTGAGCTAGAGCGAGATCGCACTCTGGAATCTTCGGCATACTCTTGCAGTTGGTTTTACTCAAGTTTCCCTTAGAACCGGATAGGCTACTGCTTCTCCAAGTCCTTAGCAGTGTCAAACCGCTTAATCAAATCTGCAATGATGCGCGGGTCATTCGTTCTTAAACCCACCTCTCGCTCCGTGCTTTTGGTATCAGAGGTCAAAAAATTATGACTTCCCAGCATCGTCCACGAGCGATCACACACGATAAACTTCTCATGGGTTCCTAGTAGCTTTAGCTGGAATCGGTCTGGATATTTCTGCTCTAAATTTTCCAGTTCGGGCAAAGCACTGTAGAGATAGGAAGAAGATTTAAGCCGCTGGCGGATTGGACCAATAGAACTTACCTTGTCAATATCCTTGAGATGTCCCCAGCCGACCGCGACGTGAACCTGGCGCTTCAGTAGTTCCTCAAGCTTCTGAATCACTTCAGAATTAACGCCGTAAATATTGGGCCACGGACAAACTAAAATCAACCGTTCCTGAGCAAGAGCGAGGGCTTCCATGAACACGGCGCGGCTGCCAGGGCGGTCAATCGCCAATTGATACTCATAAGGCTTGATGGCTGCAAGCTGTCCGTTAATCTCAAGTGTCAAGACTTGTGCTGATTTTTCAATTTGACAAGCAATAACTTTCTCCAGTTCTAGGGGATGAGGAAGAGATGAGAGTGCGTCCTTCAACTCCTGAATCTGCCCTAGCTCTGGTCGGTTGTCGAACTGCTGTGCCAGCTGTGCAAGGGACTGATTGATCGGGTCGAGGTCTACTGTTTCGGCTGGCGGTAGCGTATGGCGCTGGTGATGCAGGGATTGAACAACGTAATGCACGTCGGCGATCGCACTTTTGGTGTATTGCTGCGTCTGTTGTTGAAATCGGTGGCGATTGATTGCGTTGAGCGAGAGAGCTACCGTCAGGGGAGCGGCTGCATAGACCACCTGCTGCGAGACTGCCGCCGCGACGGTTCCCAATGCAGAGCCGACAAGGGCAGCAGATTCAGTAACTTCCATCCAAGAGCGTTTCGTAGCAGACCTCCTTACTAACGACGCAGTGGGTACATACTTAGTCTTCTCTGCTTAACTGAGCGATCGCTCCTCACTGCACTGTTACCTTTTTTCGCATCCAACCCCGTCACTGTCGCGGTCAAAGCCATGCGGATCGGGAGGCAGAACCTTGAAATTTCGATAGGAGATGTCCGGGCAATTCAAATCCGGTGGGCCGGGGGGAATACATACGCCTGGATAAGCTGGACTACAGTTTTGTTGGGCAGATGGAGCTGGCTTGGGCTTGGGGCTATAAGATGGTTGATTGCTGGCTGATTGCCCCTTCCTAAAATCCCACGGCATGACTGGCTTGGGCTGATTCCAGAATCCCAATTTCTTCTGCTTGGCTTGAGCCTCAGACTGAAGATACTGATTCTTGGTGGATGCACAGCCGGTTAGATATTGCCGGTAGACAACTGCTTGCCCCTGCTTAACCATCTGGAGGTTCACCGACTGATTTGCTAGGTAGAGTTCAGCGACAGTCCGCCCGTAGCGATCGCGCTCAATCTCCCGAACCTGTACAGCTTTACCAGGGGGGAGAAGTTGCTTGAGTTTCGCCGCTGATTGCTGACCCCAGGGGCGCTGTCCTGTTTCTGGCGCGTCAATGCAAGCCATGCGAATCGTGACCACCTTCCCTTGGCTCTTGACTCGCAGCGTATCGCCATCGCCAGTGCTGACTACTGTTGCTGTGGTTTGGGCAGTGGCGGGGATTCCGGTTAAGGCTAGGACTAGGGCAACGGCAGTTGCGAGTTTGTTCATCACACCTTCTCATCTGGGACAGTCTTAGTGTTCCCAAAACGTGAGGGGCGATCGCGTTTATTTAAGGGAGCGTCCTGATTTCTATCTACCGTGGAAGTTGACTGTAAATACTTAGTGATTGGCGATATGGCTGATGTGTGGCTGCTAAAGTTTGGGGTTAATGCTGATAATAAATTGGTTGATATCGTTGATGTTCCCAGCGGAAAAAGCGATCTAGTTTGCCCCTATTGTGGAGTCAAATTAGTTGCCAAGAAGGGTCAAGTTAAGGAACATCATTTCGCTCACGTTGAGGAAAGTTGTCGCTCCGTGACGGTTAAGCGAGAGTTCCCCAGCTTACCTCTATACGACAACTTTAATATTGAACTATCGGGTAAGGCGCTGCAACTACTCAAAACCCTTTGGAAGTCATGCGGAGCAAATAGCTGGAGTATCCCTTCTTCTAGCGAACTCAAGCCATTAATTAAAGCCAAACTATTACAGAAGAATCCTTATCTGAATCCTCCTGGCTACGAGTTCACTCAGCTAGGAATGATTCCGTGTGGAGTGCTGCCTTTAATGGAATTCAATCAAATTCAGGAGCCACTTATCCTCAAGAAATTATCGAATCTGAAGCGTAAGGTGGAACTCGCTAAAGTTGTTAAGTCTCTTGACCTGAAAGAAAGAACGGTTGATTTATGGTTATACCGAACTCAGCTTAGAAGAATCCTAGAGCATCGCTTGTACTACCTAGAAGTGAAAGCTGATAATCAAATCCTATATAAAATTGGTATAACTAAGCGAACAATTGAAGAACGGATGCTAGAAATTAGGCGGGATTTACGCTGCTACTACCAAGCTGTAGAACTTAAGGTACTTGGTGCTTGGGAATACAGGGGCAACGTTGAGCTATATTTCAAGCATCGTTACCAGCCGTTTAACTACCGATTAGGAAGCTTAACTGAATACTACAAGTTTGGTACTGAGGTGAGCGCAGTATTGAACGATTTGGAACAGATGCATCTCAAATGTCTTAGTCAAGTAGAGTCTGATATTTTGATGGAAGATGATAAGCTAGCACCTGCTAGGACTGAAAACCATTGCCTGTGAAAATGAGCCTTTTCAAAGATAATCACGCTTCAATTACGATGTCTCAACAACAAAACCCAGAACTTGACATTACACTCCTAATGTCAACTGGTGCTTAAATCTCTGCCAGATGAAAGGATAAGAAGTAATTTCTTATCCTTGGTAGTCAGCGATTGCTTTCTGCTCTCGAACTGCTGAATTCTTTATCAGGTAAAACACTCATCCACTTGGGTAAGTGATCCTATTTCAATCGCTGCTGGCGTATGCGATCGCGCTTATTCTAAATTCCCTGCTTTCTTAACAGCTTGTTTCAAGTCTTCAAAGGTAATATTACCCTCTTCATCTCGATACGTCGCTAGCAGTTCCGCGGGGCTAGTACCTGTTTCTGCTGAAATGACTGCATTTAACCCAGGACTTAAAAAAAGCTCATTACTCGATACTTTACCATCTTGATCTCTATCCAAGGTATTAAAAAGAGATTGAAGCTCTTGCTCAGTTGCCATAAGTTTCTATCTGAATTGATTTTTTCAATTCAATATCTCAATATCTTGAAAAAGATGCAAGGAAAGTTAAGATTTATCACTAAACAGGTAGTCCGTTCCAGAAGCAAAGATGGCTTGTGTTCATCTTATTAGCTCTAGTGATTACTAACGTTATTCTCAAACGTTAGTGAGCGTGGAGACGCTGCACCAGTGCTATATCGACATAACTTGCATCTCCAGCATCACCAGCAATAACACTAAAGGGTTGAAGAGGTTCTCCCAGGTGATTTAATACCAGTATGGCTCCGGAAAAATCTTGGTTTTGCGTGTATTCGTTGACCGTAACCACTGTTTTCAAACCTAGTTGACTTGCAGCTTCTAAACCCTGGTACGAGTCTTCAATCGCAAGGCAATCTTGGGCCTCTAAATTCATCATCTGTAAGACATACTGATAAACATCTGGTGCTGGTTTTTTGGCAGGAACGATATCACCAGCGGCAATCACCTCAAACCAGTCAGGGCTATTGGCTCCAAGGGTATGTTCCAATAAGGCTGTAACATTGGGGCGTGAAGCTGTTGTTGCGATCGCCAAGCGAACTCCTTGAGTTCGGGCTTCTTCTATCAATCGCTTCACTCCTACGAGCAACGGCATAGCCCCCTCAGCCGCCAATTGTTGGAAACATTTGATTTTGGTTGCATGAATGTCGGCGATAAACTTGTCCAAGCCAGTCGGTGGCTCAAAATCCGGTTGGTACTGCTCCAAGTAAAAGCGAATGCGTTCCTTTCCCCCCGTAACCTCAAGTAACTCTCCATACAGCGAGACTGACCAATCCCAATCTAAACCCGCTTCAGCAAAGGCACGATTGAAAGCAACGCGATGACCATCTCGCTCAGTATCTGACATCGTTCCATCAATGTCAAAAATCAAGGCGTGCAGTTGTGTCATCGTAACTATTTTCTAGGTGTTCTTGAGGTAAGACTACCAATCAATGAGGTTAGAACTGATAATCTCTTCAAAGTTGCCGTAATTTTAGGCGTTAGATCAGGACTGGGTGCTGTGATCGCTCACACGCTATCATCTACCCATCCGCACCGGGAGCAATCCCAATTTACTGAGGGCGGCTTCTTCACCTCAAAGGGCATCTTGCAGCGGGGACATTTGCCCGTAAACATTGGGTGATAATCCAGTAGTTCTAGCTTTGACTCTGGCGTGAATCGTTGCCGAGGCCTGGGCACTGGTTCGCCGTCATAAGTGGGTCGCTTCAGCACTAGATCGCCACCAACAAACCTGGTTCCCTCTGGTGCCCACCATTCAAACAATTTGGCATCGGAGCGCAAGTCGAGACTTCGAGTTACTCAGCTTCCCCAATTAACGTGTATGCAGCCCAAGCGTTGGGTTGGTTGGGATATTGTTTCATCGTCGTCAGCATCGCGCTTCGCAAAGCTTGCGCTTTATCCGAGTTTTGTTGCAAATTCCGATAAAATTCCGTCATCAGTAAGGCAGAAGGGTTATCCGGTATCGACCATAAAGTGACGATAACACTGGGGACACCTGCCGTAATTAAAGAACGAGACAGTCCAATCACACCATCGCCCGTCAGTTTACCTTGTCCAGTGTCGCAAGCACTCAAGACAACTAACTCAGCATTGAGCTTGAGATTGAGGATTTCGCTGGCGGTAAGTAACCCGTCATCTTGAGTAGAAGGAGCCAACGCGATCGCTCCCGGTACTCCGCTACGCTGAAAATCATCTAACAATCCGTGAGTCGCCAAATGAATCATTTTGGCTGTGGGTAGCTTCTGAACAACGGCGGCTTCAGTGGCTTGTTTACCAATGAGGGCTGTCGTGTTCAGGAGACGAGCAATCTCAATCGCTTCCTTCTCGGCACCCGGTAGGGGCGAAAGCGGTTGAGGCTTTTCCCCAATTTTGGGGGCAAGGCTGGGCATCGTAGGATTGCCAACCACTAGGATATCCCTAACTGACATTGGAACCCGTTGTCGTTGCTGACGGGTTAATGCCAGTACCTGAATTGAAGGAGCCGTGAGGATAGTGTGTTGTTCGATTAGGTATTTGTTATTGGCATTTTGGAGCGCAGCAAAGGGAACCAGGAACAGGGAGCGTTGAGGGATGAAGATGACACGGGCAGTAGTGTCAGTCGGCAGAAGGTCGGCAATGGGTTGAATGAGTAGTTGATGGAGTTGCTGTAATCGATTAATTTGGGAAGTTTCATCTAATCTAGCGATGATGCTCAAGCCGCGACCTCTAACACCCATCGATTCACGACTGTTGACAACTAATTGTGGAAGCGTCGTATTTTGCTGCTGCCATAGAGGTTTGAGGTCAACACGACGGAACGATACAACGCCTGTGGGTGGGATTACCCAAATGTAGAGTTCTGATTCGCGAGCTTCTTGTTTACCCTGAATCTTGAACTCGTCATAAATAATCGAATATTCAACCAGGGTAGCGTTTTGCTGTTTGGCGATTTGTTGAATTTGCTGGATGTCGGGTGGATTGGGAGAGACACTCGGTTGAGTAGAGGAAGGGGATGAGAAGCGTGTTGCCAGTAGCTCCACAAATGCCCTGGCACGACCACTTTCAGCAACTTCCAGAGCAGCAACGGGTTGATTTTGGGCAATCAGGACTTGTTGTAAATGGCGGTAGGTGCGAGCTTGTTCCTCAAAAATTGACACTTTGTAGGCATCATTGTTGCCCAATCGTTCTCGTAGAGATTTGTATACCTCAATTCCAGCGCGGAGGGTTTTTTCAGCTTCCCCTAGATTGCCCGACCTCTGGAGAGCAACCCCTAGATTGTTCAGAGAATTTCCCTCACCTAATCGGTCTTTGATTTCCCGTGCAATGGCTAAACGCTGCTGGTGATACTCAATTGCTTTGGCATAATCTCCTAAAGAAAAGTAAGCACTCCCCAGATTGCCTAGAGATGTTCCCTCACCTTGGCGGTCTTTAATTTCCCGCGCGATGGCTAAACTTTGCTGGTGATACTCAATCGCTTTGGCATAATTTCCTAGGGCATCGTAAGCACTTCCCAGATTACCCAGAGATTGCCCCTCACCTAATCGGTCTTTGATTTCCCGTGCAATAGCTAAACGCTGCTGGTAGTACTCAATTGCTTTGGCATAATCTCCTAGGACATTGTAAGCAATTCCCAGATTGCCCAGAGATGTTCCCTCACCTTGGCGGTTTTTAATTTCCTGCGCAATAGTTAAATGCTGCTGGTGGTACTCAATCGCTTTGGCATAATCTCCTAAGGAAAAGTAAGTATTTCCCAGATTGCCCAGAGCATTCCCCTCACCTAATCGGTCTTTGATTTCGCGTGTAATAGCTAAACACTGCTGGTAGTACTCAATCGCTTTAGCATAATCTCCTAAGGAAAAGTAAGCGATTCCCAGATTGCCTAAGGCATTCCCCTCACCTAATCGGTCTTTGATTTCGCGTGTAATAGTTAAATGCTGCTGGTAGTACTCAATCGCTTTGGCATAATCTCCTAAGGAAAAGTAAGCAATTCCCAGATTGCCCAGAGATGTTCCCTCACCTTGGCGGTCTTTGATTTCGCGTGCAATAGCTAAACGCTGCTGGTAGTACTCAATCGCTTTGGCATAATCTCCTAGGACATTGTAAGCAATTCCCAGATTGTTCAGAGCCTTCCCCTCACCTAAGGGATCTTTGATTTCCCGCGCAATAGTTAAATGCTGCTGGTAGTACTCAATCGCTTTGGCATAATCTCCTAGGACATCGTAAGCAAGTCCCAGATTGCCCAGAGCCTTCCCCTCACCTAAGGGATCTTTGATTTCCCGCGCAATGGCTAAACTCTGCTGCTGATACTCAATCGCTTTGGCGTAATCTCCTAGGTTATAGTAAGCAAGTCCCAGATTGCCCAGAGCCTTCCCCTCACCTAAGGGATCTTTGATTTCCCGATAGAGACTTAGTGCCTGTTGCCAAGACTGTAATGCTGCCTCAAATTGACTGGTTAAATACTGCTTGTTGCCTTGGTCTAGCAGTTGGTCTGCTTCCGTTTTCTGAGAATCTGGGGTTTGCGCTAACGCCTGTATTGTAGGGAAGATTGCTGGAAAGTTAGGCGCGAAAGGCGTTGCAGCAGATGTTAGGAGAAAGATTAAAGCGAGTCGTCGGATTGGGAGACGCACAGTTATTACAGGGGAAAGTGCAAGGATGCGATCGCTGTTTTAACCTACGGCGATTGGGCACGTCTAGTTATCGGTTGATGCGAGAGCATCGTCACCAGAATCAAGAATGAGATCGCTTGCGAACTGCAACCATCGGCGGCAAGTTTGTCTTCACCATCTTCGGAGCGATCGCTAGCCCTACACCTTGGCAGCGCACTTTCCCCGTACCAATTGGTAATTACTCTTCAAGCTAAGGACTAAGGCAGCGGCAATTGCGAGTTTGTTTATCACACCTTCTCCTCTGGGACAGTCCTAGTGTTCCCAGAACTTGGGAGGCGATTGCGTGAGGCATCCCAAACCACATTCTGGAAATTGTCAGGCCGGCAGTGTAGGTTTTGACGAGAGCGCCATATCCCAATGTGGAGGGAGGTCGGCGCATCTCAATGATAGTGGTGAGAAACCCGTTTGTTATAGGTAATAATTGCCTGTGATAACTTACTTTTTCAAAGACAATTACGTACCTTCAATAACAATGCTTCAACAACCAAAACCAGAACATTACATTACATATCTAATGTCAACTCGTGCTTTAAATTCCCTGCTTTCTCAACAACTTGTTGAGACGACAAATAATCTGTTATTCGACAAAATCTTTTAAATTGTTAGACAATAGGGTATTGTTACGTTGCAAGATATCCTTCACATAACTATCAAGATCATAGGGCTGTAGTTCTGTCCTGCCACTAATATAAAGTGGATGTCGAGGCGAACCATCAATGTTTTGAACCCAAGTCATGACAGATTTTCTCCAGGGTTTTAGACGACAATATGCCTCGGCTAATGCAGGAATAAAGTGGAGCAATTGACGACGCTCCTTTGGTGCCCGTCCCCAAGCTACAGATATGGTGTCTACCCCTGGAATTAGTTCTTCTTTTAGTACCCTATCCCACGTTCGATAATTATCTACACCCAGAGGATCTTCATACGCCCAAATATCAAAGGGGTTAGTAGCACGAACACCTAAAAGATTTAAAACTAATAACCGACCAAATCCTCCATTTTTTGCAAGACGACATACACTCAAAATTGTTGGATCATTTTTTTCTTCATCTGCTGTTGAGGGATTCAGCATACAAATTAGTAGAGTAGAACTTGATCGTACAGAGGTATGTCGTGAGAGTAGATATCGATAGCTAGGGAGATTTTTTTTCGTCAAATTTTTAGTCATATATCAGCGTACCTCTGTCTAGTGAATGCGAAGCGTGACGCATGACGCAACCAGTGCGGCTAACCTTGCCTTTAATCCCAGCACGTTTACCCGCCGCTGCCACAGCTCTCTAAAAAATCATTTCATCGAGTAGATTTGAAACCTCAGCTTGGTCCTTGCCCCGGTTGTCGTCGTAAATCATTAGGGTGTCTAATTGCCGATGACGCGAAAGCTTTTGCACCTTCCGTACATTGCCATCAGTAGCATCCAATGCAGCGGTGATGGCGCTGTGCCGAATGCGATGCGGCGACATTGTTTTCTTGATGCCAGCCTTGCTACAAAGCTTTACTACTATCTTTCTGATTCCATCACCAGTTAACCGATGCCCTGGTTTGGCATAGTCCAGGGAGGTAAATAATGGAGTATCGTCCAGCGCATCACCTCTAGCGCTTACCCATTGAGTGATCGCCTCTACCGTGCCCTCAGCCAAATCAATCACCTCACGCTGGGTTCCCTGCCCTTTTCCGAGTATTCGTAGTGTCTTGGCATCGGGGTCAAAGTCACCGATATTCAATTGGCTGATCTCGTTCCGCCGCAGTGCATTCCCCCAGAGCAGCCTAAGCAGTGCATAATCGCGACTGCCTTGGACAGTGGAGCGATCGCAGACTGCTAGCACTCGCTTGAATGCATCCACATCAATTCCGGTGGTATCCCGATACTTCTGTACCTTCTCGCCAGATACATCTTCCAAGCCGTAGACACAGACGCCAATCTTCCGCCCCATTGATACCAGGCTTTTGATGGCAGCGAGGCGACGGTTGACAGTCGCTTCCTTCAGTCCTTTTTGAATCAATGAAGCTTTGTACTTCAGCACCACGGATACGGCTTGGGTACGTTCGAGATGCAGGAATTCGAGTACCAGGTCTGGCGTGACTTCCTTGCCCGTCATAAATTTGAAAAACTGTACTACGTCCCTTTCGTAGGCGCGACGGGTGTTAAGACTTCGTTTGTCAGCCAGTAGTTGGGCAAGCACGTCCGGGTTAACGCTGGTATCGAAGGATGTGCCTATTTTCGCATCAAGCAAGCGGTCTAGGTTGTGCTGCGATGGGGTGATTTTTTGCATAGATAAGCTCTTGATAATACTATTTTCCGATAGCACATGAGGAAAATTAAACCTCACCCGGTCATCATCAGTTCGGGTATGTTCGCCTTTGTATAGCAATGGAGAAATTTTGGTCGCTAAGGCTGAGATGCTCACAGGCTAAAGCTCCTGGGGATTATTTTGATTGGACGCTTGATGGTTTGAACTGTCCCAATCTTGCCTGTAAATGGGACAGTCAATCTTGAAAATCCTTGATTTTACGTTGATATAGCTTGCCTATTGCTATCAGCCCAAGCCTCGAAAATGGGACAGTTGTCCTTAGCGACCATTTTTTCTCCGCTGCTATACAAAGGCGTTGAAGGCACCGTGCGAGTCGAGACAATTGGAGACAAGACCATCGGGGATGATGGCTTGGAGACTATCCAGCCTACAGGGAAATTTAAGATTCAATGGCTGGACGGCACCAGGGAGGAAGGAAAAATCCCAGACTGGCTAACCGAGGAATTGTTGATAGGGATGCTACCTCAACCTCAATCAATGCCGACAACAATACAGCAAACGGATGGTTCTTTCGCTCACCAGACTGACATCAGGCAGCGGCTTGAATTCCTGCTAGGTGATACCGGAATCGATACCGGAATCGATACCGGAACCCGTGAAAAAACAGCCGATACCAGCGATACCGGAACCGATACCAGTATCGATTCCGCTGATACCGAATCTGATACCGTCGATACTGGAAGCGCTGAAACCATTGATAACACAGGCGGTTCCGACGATACCGAGCGCGATACCGGCGATACCTTCACGCCAGCCCAACTCCCCAGAACGCAGGTATTGAAACTAGCTGACCAGATGAAAGTGTCGGGGCTTTCCCAGACCCAAATTATTCAGGCGCTCTGGGGCTGCGAGAAAAACAAGGCAGGCTGGAAACAGGCTTATGCCCAATTCAAGGAATTGATGGGAGATGACCAGCCATGACACAACCCAAACCCAAACGGGCGCTTAGGGGTGCTGCCCTACAAGGTCATTTGAGAAAAGAGTTCAAGTCCCTGGAAGATTTCCACGCCGAAACACTGAGACTGGAAGAAGAAGTGAGACTCGCGAGGCGGCAAAGAAACCCGCTCTATCGCTCCGCCCGCTGCGTCGGCTGGGGCGTATTCGTCGGGTCATTGATTGCAAGTATTGCGTTGTTCATCCAGCCCGGACAGATTAAGGCTGCTTTGATGCTGGGCTTCATGCTGGGAGCCAGTGGATCAGCATTGGAACGCAGGAAGTAGAATCCCAAAGGCCGAGTCATTGAAAAGCCCCCAGTGTTTCCAAGCGGGGGCTTTTTTGTTGGCTGATGAGGCGATCGCACATCCCACGGGTTAATTTTCTGGAAAGAGCTTAAGTTCTATTGGAGCAGAACATAACCGCAGATTAGACAATCTGCCAAAAGTCTTAAATTAGTTAGTTTGAGGAAAACATGAGAATCGTTAAGAGTGCTTTAGTCAAGACTCAAGTAGTTGCCTTCACTGGGCTTGTAGCTACTTTGATGCTGTCAGCAGCACCGGCTTCTGCACAGTCAAAGATTCCTCAGAGTGAAATGTCTTATTGCGCGGCAACGCTGACTGGTAAAACCCCAGGAACGCGGATTAATTTGCGTACCGGTCCTAGCACAAACTATCAACAGAAAGGCTATGGACTGGTGGGTGATCGCGTTCACATATTACGAACCTCCGGTGGTACCCCTCAAGATTTAGCAGTCGCCGAGGATCGCCAAGGTTTTTCTTGGTACAGAGTTGGTTTTCCTAGAAGTGGCGCTCGTGGCTGGATTCGCCAAGACTTCATAGCTCCAGAATGCTTTAACTAACATGAAACCATTGTGCCTTCCCGAAGCTGGGAAGGAATTGGGGGTTAGGTTATTCTGATGTACTTCACGCAACTGAGAAACATATTACTAACCCGATTCTTGCGTTAAAGTACTCCCCACTTTTTTGAACGGCGATCCCTCCACTTGTCTCAATGGGAACATAAGATAAAAAGCCCCCACGGGTCTCTAGTAGGGGCTTTTTTATTGGCTGGTGGAGCGATCGCTTAACGAGTTCTACTAGGGAAAGCTGTATAGTCTTTACACCGAACGTTAACTTAACTAAGTTGTGCTGCTATATTTAGGGTTACTAAGCAAAAAAAACTCATAAACTTACTCTATCTGCATAGTAAAAAATTCCTAAAGTAAGTTCTATTTACCAATCAAACAAAACTGCATAAAGGAAGCTGGAGCAGACTATGAAAATGCGCTTGCACGACCCGAAAAAAGAGCCGAAAAATTCCTCAGCGCAAGTTAAGAGTCAGTTTCAGTCGCGACCCTTTGCAGTACAAGCGAAACCCCAAGATCAAGAAACGCCAGACCTACAGGCACAACTGGAAAGTGCCCAGCGCTTCGGTCACGATTTCGCCAATATTTCGATACAAAACCCTGGCAGCCCAACGCCATCAAGGATTCAACCAAAACTTACCATTGGAGCGCCTGGAGATAAGTACGAGCAGGAAGCTGATAAGACAGCAGCAGAAGTAGTGCAGCGGCTTCATGCGCCAGTACCTAGTTATGGAAGGGATTTTAGCCAACCCGAAAGCGAGTTCGTGCAACGAATGAAAGCTGGTACTGTGCAAAACTCCAACTTGACTCATCAACAGGAAATACCGAATCGTGAAAATAGATTGATGAGAAAGTTGGATGTATCCGTCCTCCAACGCGAAGTGATGCCAGAAGAGGACAAAGAACTCCAGATGAAGCCGATGGTGCAGCGTAAGTCTGATGGCGACAGCATGGATGCCACGCCTGACTTAGAAGCAACCATCCAACAGGCAAGAGGAAGCGGACAGCCACTCGCGCAGAGTATCCGCCAACCGATGGAGCAGGCGTTTGGCGCTGACTTCAGTGAGGTAAAGATTCATACGGATGCCCAATCAGACCAGTTAAATCAATCGATTCAGGCAAAAGCATTTACAACGGGGCAGGATGTGTTTTTTCGGCAAGGGGCGTATGAGCCGGGGAGCAGGGAGGGACAGGAGTTGATTGCTCATGAGTTAACTCATGTGGTGCAGCAGAATGGGGGGACGGTGAGGCGCAGCATTGGCAAACGGGCAACGGCAGAGTCAGATTGTGGACTCCTGAAACCCAATGTTTCACCCGCACAGTATGCCTCGACCATTCAGAGGTACGTGCAGGTGAACACGGTGAATTCGGTAGTGGTGAACGCCATGCCAGGTTTACCCGGGATAGTACCAGCAGAGTTTGAGGCTCAACAACCATTAGGGGTAGGTCAGGTAGGTCAGGTTCTTGTTGTCGGCGCACCGTTGCAACTTCGGGTGTCGGAGGACGGCAGGATGGCCATTGAGGATTCCGATCTGTCGGCTCGCCAGCCGAAGGTATTTTATGCAGAGCAGGCCGTCTGGCAGGCGAGCAACCCCCTTCTTGCACAGTCTAAATACGAGTTGTATGCAGATAGAGCAAATGCGATCACCGTCACAATACCGGGACAGGGACCCCACAACCTCGACAGGGTGCTGGCTAGGGTAGTCAATCCGGTTGGTGCTGTGCACACACCGTCAGAACAGGGGATAGGACTAGACGTCGATCAGGATTGCATCATGGTTGCCACTGCTATCATCGGTCAGCCCCCACGAGGGATGAATCGGGAGATGGTGATCGCTTACGGGGGTGACACAAGCCGCGACTATGGGGAGTACCGTACGGCAGCGGCGATGCTGGAATGGGCGGCGGCAAGCAGCTGGCTCAGTAAAGCATGGCCTACCGCCTGGTGGGAGTTGTGGATGGAAGGATCAGACGACAGGGCGACCCGTATGGCATTGGAAAAGTTCCAGAAAACCCTCAGTGGCGGTTCCGGAATGCAAGATCTTGCGAGGCAGTACGCTCTTCTACAGCGTGACCAACCTGCCTTGGCAGCGCAGATCGCCCAGGCACTAGGGGTCAACGTCCATGCCCAACCTGGAGTCGGAGAGGCTTACGAGTCAGCCCAACTCGGGTTGCCGACTAATTTTGTGCATGGTCCAGGCCCAGACTGGGAGGCAGATCCCACTGGTGCAACCATATCTGCCCTAACAACCCCCCCTATGGTGCCGGGAGGTGCGACCGGGCGAACCGGGTGGGGACAGCATATTGGGGCGGTCGTTGCCATGAGCGCTGGCAACCGTGTGACGCTAGAGAACTACGCCCGCAGCCACGAGCTTGGAAGCATGAGAGGCGGACCGGACTACTACTTCCAGATGTACGGACCGCCAACCCTACCAAACCAGACATGGCACCATGCATGGACGGCAGGTGCAGTAGCAGCAGGCCTAGCGCCAGTCAAGAACGCCGTGACGATCGTGGTACGCCAGTAGTGCGATCGCCGCCTTCCTTACCCATGTCTTTTTGCACTTCTTGCACTGCCATCTCTGAGAGTATCCACCCGATTTTCTTTCAAGAGCCTTGTGAACCTTAATTTCTTCGGATTCGCCGCATCTAATACAACAGGGTTTGTCTAGCCTCAAAATTATGGCTGCTTCGTCTTCTTCCTGGGTTTCGGTAAGGCTGGGAAGGTTTTTAGCCTCCTCCTTGGCCTCGCTTGGCTTTAGCTGGGCAAGACTCGCGGGAGGAATGATGATCCGCCTTTGTATAGCAGCGGAGAAAAAATGGTCGCTAAGGACAACTGTCCCATTTTCGAGGCTTGGGCTGATAGCAATAGGCAAGCTATATCAACGTAAAATCAAGGATTTTCAAGATTGACTGTCCCATTTACAGGCAAGATTGGGACAGTTCAAACCATCAAGCGTCCAATCAAAATAATCCCCAGGAGCTTTAGCCTGTGAGCATCTCAGCCTTAGCGACCAAAATTTCTCCATTGCTATACAAAGGCGATGTTGCACTAGCACAGAAAATTCAACCCAGACCATCAGGACTGGGGGAGGATGAGACGAGCAGGCGATCGCTAGACTCGATACTTGTAGTTGGTAAAACTTGCTTTCGCCTCTTCGTAGGCTTTATTGAGTGCAGTTATCCGAGCAAGAGCGATGGGACTGTTGTTGACATCCGTATGCCAAACCTTAGCCGCGGCCCGGTACGCGCTTTTGACTTCTTCTGGAGTGGCGTTGGGCGATACCTGTAAAACGTCCCACCATGCCCCGACAAACGGTGGAGCCAAGATGGATTCAATCAGCATCCAGTCGCAGCCGTAGCAGAGTCGGTAAATTCCTTCTAAAGTATCCTGTCCCAAGTCGGCAAGAACTGTTTGATGCCAATTTCTAAAGGCGTCACGACAACGTTGCTTCACCTTGGGGTCGTAGCCAGCAAGCGCGCCTTTGCTCAGAAATGTATTAAAGCCGAGATAGATTTCCCCTCCATTTGGCTTGGGATCGTAGAAGGGATCTTTCCCTTCTGCCAAACACTCAAGCACTCGCCGCGTATCAGAGGAAGGTTCTGGCAGTTTGAGAAGCTGAGTCAGTTCTTTGGCAATTTCTCGTGATTCTGGGTTCTGCCGCCACTGCCAGTAATTCACGTTAGGTTTGCCCAGTTGTTCGGTGTAGTTTTTATGCCAATATTCCCGCCGATTCACCGGCGGGTGAACCCCCACCTCTAAAGCTTTTAAAATTCCCCATTGCTTTTGTCTAAAAGCATCGACAATCTTCTCCTTCAACCCAGAGCCAAAATAATTAGATGTCAACGCCCATTGCACAGCTTCTAGGGGTGTGGCAGCAGTCGTAGGTTGATCTAGATAGATTAAGCGGTATTCGCATAACTTCTTAACGGCTTTCTCATTGTCGTCTGGGAATGCCAGCGTCCAACTATTGTCAACTTGCCGCAGACATTCATTCACTCGATCTGCTAAGTCATTAAAGCGTTTTAAGTTTTCGCACCAGCATTTTTCCCAGTGTTGTGTGCCATCTTGGTTCCACCAGTCGGCATTAGTAATGCTGCACTCGGTCACCAAAATGGGTTCGTTCCCGCCAAAATCCAGCAGCTCAGGAATTAAAGAAGCCCGAATCTGCCAATACTGGGAATGACTTGTTACAGGTTGATTCGGCTGTCTGTCTTGATGAAATTTTTCGATGAGTTCAATGACTTTCGGCTTCACTGGGTCTGGCACCCGCATCACGGAGGTGGTGTAATCCTCTTTTCTCGTCCTGCCGCCAGTGGGTTTACTCATTGTGGGTGAAAGCTTATTTGTGTATAAATTATACCCGTTACAGGTTTCTTGGTGAAAAAGAATCCGCTCTCCTTCGTAAGCGCCCCAGACTGGGTAGAAAACCTCGTAAATCAAAAGCTTTATACCCGTTACAGGTTTCTTGGTGAAAAAGAATCTGATTGACTTCTCTGGGAAAGTGTTGAGAGGGTTGGGTGTACACTTCCAAAAACTCCATTCATCTGAGTAGACCCCCCGCAACCTGCATTGAAGGCAGGTCAAATGAGATGGTTACGTAAAACACTAATTACTGCTCTGCAACCACTTTGGGTTTTCGCTTGGGCTTTGGGGCGGAGGTAGTTATACGGGGAGGGTAGGCAGCATCGTTATGGGAAACACGCGCCTCATCGCGCTGACGAGCTTTTGAAGCCGCCAGCCTTGTCTTGGCAACCTCAAGCTTATCCTTCTTACCCGCTTTGAGGTAGTTAGGAGCATCAGAGCTAGGGATTGCTAAAAGGGAAACAAATTCAAAAGTATTTCGTTCACTATTGAACCGAGCCTTGAGCTGGACAAAGAACGCTTTACCCTGAGCTTCTTTCTCCAGCTTGGGGTTGAAACGGAATGGAGGCACAAGGGCATCTCGCCAGAGGACCGGAATGTGAGAAGCCTTCATGAAATTCACTTTTTTGTCCAACTGTGCCGATTTAATGAACTCAAGGCGTTGCTGATTGAAGTTCTTAAACACGGAAATGCATGGGATTCGACAAACGGGAATGAACTGCCATAAACCGCAGATTCTGAACTCCAAATCTTGCAGTTCATGGGAAACACCCGCCTGGGAAGCTTCGGGCTTCACAAAAGCAACCAGTTGGAACCCGACAGAGTAAGGCTGTTGACCGCCAGGATAGTGAGTGATTTTGGGATAGACAATTAACTTCTGCTCTCGTATTCCAGTGGTCTCAATCTCTTTTTTGAGGGCCACATCAGCCCGCTTGTGGGAACCCGAATAATAGAGTGGATAGGTTTTTCCCCCGACACTCACAAAAGTTTTTTCCGCATCGAAAGTGACATCACCTATGAGAATGCCCACAGCCTGGAAGAAAGCTGGCGGCTCATCATCAGAAGAGGCTATAGAATCGCTTGGTTCCGGAGCTGGCTCCGACGTTGGGGGAGAGTCGAAAGTTACAGGAATTGATGAGGTGTCAAGGGAAGGCTCTGTTGGTTCAACAGTCTGAGGCTCCACTGGCACAGGGGTTGATGCGGCATCATCAACAGGATTTTCAATCTTATCCGCAGATTGTTGTACATCCGCTGGCTCTACTTTTTGAGAAGATGGCTGAACCGCCAGAATATTTAATTCATCGGTAGGGGCTGTCTTCTTCTTCTGTGGACGTTTTTTGGTCATATTCACTCAGATGAAACTCGCAGCTGTCGTAGAGAGGGTAACTCAGTACCCCGGAACGGATGAATCGAACTCATACTCGGCTTCAAACGATTGGTGTAGAGCGTGCCACCGTTGAAATCGACTGGCTCCCAGTGCAACGCCACTAACGAGAGAAACTCGTCAACCATGCTGATAGGCAAGCAAAATTAGGGTAGCATCCCGATAGCCATGTCGCCCAATCCCTCGTGTTGCTTTCCGCTCGCCTCAACTTTCTGCGGTAGCAGATGCTCACGAGCGCGCTTGTGACAATTGGGAGTCTTGAGTGATGGGGACGGTTTAACCCAGCAGCACTAATAGTGCGAACCTATCCTCAAGAGGAGCTAGCCGAATGGCTAAGCTTCAGCGTACCTATATTTTCAATATTGGGAGGGGGAAACTGAACCTTTCACTAGAGACTATGGAAAAGTTAGTCAAAGCGGTGGACATAACTGTTTCTGCTCTGTTTGCGAATTACGACATTGAAGCAGATGAATGACACACAGACTCTAGACTTGTGCTTTAGCTGACGAAGGCGCTCTTTATTTGATTGGGCTATAAAAGAACTAGAGAACACGAGTCAAGTCTCTTAAAGGCTCCAGAAATTCAGTATTTAGAGAATTAACCAACCAATACAGGAGTAATTGCAGCGTGGCAGAGGAAAATAGCATCGGGCTGGCGGAACTGATTGAGCAGGTGAAGCAGGAACTACTCACTCCCTCCAGTAAAGGTGAGACGGACATCCCCCTGTTGAGCGTGGATGAGGTGGAACTCGAACTCCAAGTAACGGTAAAGAAGGAAGCCAAGGGAGGAATAAAAATCTACGTCCTAGAGCTAGGTGGGGGAGGCAGCCGGGATGATGTACAGAAAGTGAAGGTTAAACTTTCCCCGATTGTTAACAAAGAAACTCTTTTGGGTCTGTACAAAAAACGTCATCCGGAACGCTTGAACGAACTGGTGGATGACCATATTGAAGGAATTTTTAAAGGCGGTAGCGGCGAGAACTTAAACGAGCAGTTCTAAACACCGTAAGCCAGCAGATTAATGGAACTATTTGAGTTATACCTTTCACCGATTGATGCGACTCTGTTCAAGGTCATCATCACTCAATCGCCAGCGGGTGAGGGGGAAACGGAGTCATCGCTGCCCTTCTGTGACGGTTCTCAAGATTGGCGAATCACTCTCATCAAAACGTTGGAAAGTCCCAGCTTCCGTTCGGAGAGCTTTCTGGGAGAGGGTGAGCAGGAATGGATGGTTACGGCTGAGATTTTGGCGGCTGACCGGACAACCTTCCATCCTAATTTTCAAGCCAAAATTGGTAAAGCACTTTATCACGCCCTGTTTCCTCCCGGTTCTAGAGTCGAGAGAGCGTTACATTCCTCACTGCGTCAAGCGGAAGAAAAAAACACCCAACTGCTCGTGCAGTTAAAGTTAGAAGCGGATGCCGTACAGCGCTCCCGCCTATCCGATTACCCTTGGGAACTGCTGCATGATGGGCAGCGATTTTTACTCCATCACCAGCTCGGTTTTTCGCGATACATTGCTCACGATACTGCGCCGCCTTCCTTACCGCCAGTCGAACAGGTGAATGTGCTGTTGGTGTCATCGGCAGCGTTTGACTCACAACTGGGACTCAAACGACTCTCTCAACAGGAACAACAAGCCATTCGGAAAGGACTGGAGAAGGCAAGCGATGCCGGACATATTTGTCTAAGGGAATTGGAGTATTCCACCTTCAATGAACTGAGAACTTATCTCACCGAAAACCGAGACAAGGAAGCGCCTCACGTTCTGCATTTTGATGGACATGGTTTGTTTGGCAAGCGCTGTCAGCAGTGCGGTGCTATGTATAAGGGAATCAAGCTCGAACGCTGTAAAAAAGAAGCTTGTCTTGCTCCATTGCCTGAGCCTCAAGGATATCTGGTGTTTGAGGATGAGGAGGGTGAAGCGGATTATATCAGTGCCCAAGAATTGGGAACGCTGCTACATCAGACCCGTTTGAGCGACGGTACTCATCAAACGGGTGGGGTGGCTTTGGTGGTGCTGAGTGCCTGTCAATCGGGGATGGCAGTTGCTGGAGAATCAGTATTTAATGGCACGGCGCAAAACTTAATTGGTCATCGAGTCCCGGCAGTGGTGGCGATGCAATACTCGGTCAGTGTCGAGGCAGCGACTCAGTTCGCCGAACAATTTTATCGGTCTTTGGGGCAGAAAGATTCTCTGAGTGTCGCTGTCAACCAGGGACGAGAGGCGATGGGGGCTGACGGCAACCAGTGGTATCGTCCAGTCCTCTACCTGCGCTGGCGAGATAATCAGGGCGGTCAACTGTTTGCTACCCCTACCGTTGCTGGTATTCGTCCAGAAGAGATTCCCTCGAATCTACCGCGCAGTGGTGTGATTCAATTCGTTGGGCGGGATGAAGCCTTCAAAACGCTACACGAACAGTTGCAGCAGAAGGAACGAGTTGCTATTTGTGCCATTGCTGGAATGGGGGGCGTTGGCAAAACGGAATTAGCGCTGCAATATGCCCTGTCTCATCAGCAGCAGGGGACTTACCCAGGAGGATTGTGCTGGTTGCAGGCGGCAGAAGCAGATATAGGAACTCAAATTATCAGCTTTGCCAGGGTTCAGTTAGATTTGCAGATACCAGATGGGTTGGATTTACTAGAACAAGTGGCTTACTGCTGGCGGCATTGGCGAGGGGGTGAGGTGCTGCTGGTATTGGATGATGTCAGGAGTTATGAAAAAATCAAGCCCTATTTGCCCCCAGCCGAACCCCGGTTCAAAGTACTGATTACAACCCGACGACAAGGGTTAGGGGAATCCTTTGAACTGCTACGCTTGGAGGTGCTTTCGCAAGATGCGGCGATAAAGCTTTTGGTGTCATTTGTAGGCGAGGAGCGCATCCATAGGGAACTCGACCAAGCTAAACAACTGTGTGAGGAGTTGGGATATTTACCCTTGGGGTTGGAGCTGGTGGGGCGATATTTGAAGCGTAAGCCAGATTTATCCATTGCTCAAATGCGTCAGCGATTGGGATTAGAGCATCGTTCGCTGCAACAACGCTCTGAGGATATGACAGCACAGTTGGGAGTGGCTGCTGCCTTTGAATTGAGTTGGCAAGAACTCGATAAGTTAGCTCAGCAATTAGCGTGTCTGCTGAGTTTGTTTGCGCTTGCGCCCATTCCTTGGTTGTTGGTGGAGCAAAGTTTGCCCGAACAAGATTCGGAAGTGTTAGAGGATGCTAGAGATGAAGAACTGTTGAATCTGAGTCTACTGGAGCGTCGCGCTCAGGGGAGTTATCAGCTGCATCAGCTGATTCGAGAATTCTTGAGGAGTAAGCTGGAACAATTAGCTGAGACAGACGAACTCAAACGAAGGTTCTGTAAGGCGATGGCAGCAGCCGCGCAGCAAATTCCCGATACCCCGACGCAACAGGATATCATCACCGCCGCATCCGCTATCCCCCACCTTGCCGAAACCGCAGAATACCAGACGAACTGGTTAAGTGATCAAGACTTTGTTTGGCCGTTTTGTGGCTTAGGGTGGTTTTACGAAGGTCAAGGAGCCTACAGCCAGGCAGAACCTTGGTACGAGCAATGTTTGATAACAGCGAGAGGACGCTTGAGCGAAGAACACCCTAATGTCGCCTTAAGCCTGAACAAACTAGCAGGACTCTACTCGTCTCAAGGAAGGTACGCCGAAGCCGAGCCGTTGTATGTGCAAGCTTTAGAGTTGAGAAAACACCTGCTGGGAACTGAGCATCTCCATGTCGCCTTAAGCCTGAACAATCTGGCTTATCTCTACTCGTCTCAAGGAAGGTATACCGAAGCCGAGCCGTTGTATCTGCAAAGTTTAGAACTGTGCAAACGCCGGTTGGGAGAGGAGCATCCCCATGTCGCCTTAAGCCTGAACAATCTGGCTTATCTCTACTCGTCTCAAGGAAGGTACGCCGAAGCCGAGCCGTTGTATCTGCAAGCTTTAGAGTTGAGAAAACACCTGCTGGGAACTGAGCATCCCCATGTTGCCACCAGCCTGAACGATCTAGCTTATCTCTACAATTCTCAAGGAAGGTATGCCGAAGCCGAGCCATTGTATCTGCAAGCTTTAAAGTTGAGAAAACGTCTGCTGGGAGAAGAGCATCCCGATGTCGCCGCCAGCCTGAACAATTTAGGAAAACTCTATTATTCTCAAGGAAGGTACGCCGAAGCCGAGCCGTTGTGTCTGCAAGCTATAGAAATTGCTGAACGACAACTAGGAGTCAATCATCCCAACACATTTATTTTCCGCGAGAATCTGCAATCCTTACGTGATCGCACCATGTCCTGAAAGGTTATTAGTTGAATCTAATCAGTCTTAGCCATTAATGGTTATAGTTTTTCCATAATTGCTCTGCAACTGCTGCTCTGGTTCCTCCCAATCAGGCAGATAGGTGTACAAAAAGCTTTTGAATACCTTTTTGTGATTGGGAACCAAAAGATGCACCAGTTCCTGGACAATTTCAGCACGATCGCCTATTGGAACATCAAAATTCCTTTTAGGCTTGGCAATAGGCGATCGCTACCTCAGCATTCTGCCAGCAGGAACGCTCGAAGCAAAGTGGTACTTCTGATTTCCTGTTCAGGAAAAACTGAACGATTGTAATCTCAAGTTTTCTGGGATGGCAGGAGAATTGAATCCTGTAGGCTAAAAGTAGGGAGGTGCCAAGTGACCAAAATAATTTCAAGTTTTAACCAGGCAGGTGGAGTAGCCAAAACAACCCTAGCTCACAACCTCGGCTTTCATTTAGCCGATAGAGGGAATCGGGTGCTGCTGGTTGACCTTGACCCTCAAGCCTCCCTAACAATGTTTATGGGTTTGGAACCAGCAGAACGAGACAAAACCATTCATAGCGCCTTATCTAAAGATGAACCGTTGCCGATAGAAGAGGGGTTAGAGGGAGGTTTAGACTTAACACCAAGTAATATCCTATTAGCTGACTGCGAGCAGGAACTAATGTTCGCTCTTCAGCGAGAACTCAAACTCAAACAGGTGCTAGCTCCGGTCAGAAAGAAATATGATTTTATCTTGATTGATTGCCCACCTAGTTTGGGGCTGCTAAGCCTAATTGCCCTGGTTGCTTCAACACACGTCTTAGTTCCAATCGAAACCCAGTACAAAGCTTTTAAAGGCACAGACAGCTTGCTCAAGACGATTAGTAAAGTCCAAAAGATGAACAAGTCCTTGAAAATTGCTGGGTTTGTGCCCACTAAGTATTCATCTAGAAACACACTGGATCAGCAAGTCTTAGAAGCAATTAGAGAGCAGTTGTCACCTCTAGCGCCAGTGTTCCCTCCAATACCGACAGCCACTTCCCTTGCCGTTGCCTCAAAACAGGGTTTACCTTTAGGCTTGTGTTCGGGGCGCTCCAAAAATCAGCACATTCTTGAGCTATTCGACAAATTAGCAGAAGCAATGGAACAGTTATGACTCCCCGCCAATCCACGACTAGAACCACTAAGACTCAACGAGCTAAATCCGATAATGACCGGCTCAAGCTTAGAAACACGGAGGCGGTCAAACCGATAGGAGTGTTTAGCCAGCTAGAAGCGCAAGAAGAATTAAATCAAGCCACTGCTAACAAAGTCCCCATTGAGCAAATTTCTCTGCCCTCATCTCAGCCAAGAAAATGGTTTGCTCCAGATAAGATGCAACAGTTGGTGGAATCAATTAAAAAAGATGGCATCTTGCAACCGCTATTAGTACGACCCCTAGAAAGCGAGCGCTATGAATTAGTCGCAGGAGAGCGTCGGTACAGAGCAGCACAGACAATCGGGCTATCTGACGTGCCCGTGCTTGTACGAGAGATGACTGACCTTGAGGCAGGACAGTTTGCCCTCGTTGAGAATCTGCAACGAGAAGACTTAAATCCGGTTGAAGAAACCGAAGGAATCTTACAACTGCTGGCGCTGAAGTTATCATGCACCACAGAAGAAGCAATTGCCTTACTTTACCGGATGCACAAGTGGGCGATGAATGGAGTTAATAACGTTATTAACCAACCAGAATTCTCAGCAGTGCAAGCGGTGTTTGATGAAATAGGTCAGATGACATGGACCTCCTTTGTAACTAATCGTCTGGCTCTGCTCAAGCTTCCCAACGATATTTTATTGGCTCTGCGCCAAGGGCGAATTGAATATACCAAAGCGAAAGCCATCGCTGTACTCAAAGATGAAGTGTTACGGCAGCAGCTATTAGAGACAGCGATTACTTTAGATTTATCCTTGGCTCAAATTAGAGAGCGAGTCAAAGAGCAGAAACAATCCCCCGAACAGGATTTAGCTGAATCAATTGCGGTGCGGATGACAACCGCTTCTAAAATTGCTAAAAAATCTAAAGCGTTGAACGACCCCAAAAAGCGTAAAAAATTAGAGTCCTTATTAGCACAAATAGAGGTACTCCTTTCAATTGAGGGTTGAGAAGTCTAATCCTCGGAAGAGAGCTTGTTTTAGATGATGTGTTTAGCCTAGATTCCGCTAAAAGAAAGCTACCAAATTTCCTGATTCATTAGTAACGACTGATAATTTCAAAAAAACCTGGACTAACTGCTTTTTACCTAGTAGGCGAAACCGACCGCAACCAATTAATCGATTTTCAACTCAATGGCCGGATAGGAAAGTTTACACTCCGCCTAAAAGGAGTCTCTTCGGTGGAGTCAGTGCTAGGAGCGAACGGATTCATTAGAATTTTGGGGTTACTGCCTTCGCCCGACTAAATACTGGTTTGGGTGGAGTTGCTATTTAACAAATGCTCTTTCCTGCCGCCTCCCCTGCATCAATCTTTGGCAATGACACCCGTGATTGCCAATGCGGTTAACGGTTCACCCCCACAGGCGTGGGGACAACGAGCTGGTTGATTTCATGGAATCCACCCGGCCCCGGTTCACCCCCACAGGCGTGGGGACAACGGCAATAATTGCGGCAGTGTCGCCCGCAACTTGCGGTTCACCCCCACAGGCGTGGGGACAACGATGACCTAGAAGCATCCGGGTCGCTGGATGACGGTTCACTCCCACAGGCGTGGGGACAACGAGATATAGCTTTCGATTGAGCGCATCTGTCGTTCGGTTCACCACCACAGGCGTGGGGACAACTTTCTTGGCTAGCCACAAGTCACCTTCACCCATCGGTTCACCCCCACAGGCGTGGGGACAACTAAGGCTGTGCAACAAGCAGAGCATTTCTGCTCTGGTTCACCCCCACAGGCGTGGGGACAACTGACAGCCAATCCAGTATTTTGTCGATCTTGCTCGGTTCACCCCCACAGGCGTGGGGACAACGTTTTCATAGTACGTTTCACGGGCTTGAGCGTACGGTTCACCCCCACAGGCATGGGGACAACGAGTTCTGCTGCCGTGGGTTGACCTTTTGCGAACGGTTCACCCACACAGGCGTGGGGACAACGACCTACCTTTGAGCGGGCATAGGTGTGGTCAATCGGTTCACCCCCACAGGCGCGGGGACAACGACCTACGTGGGTCACTTGGCGATAGGTCGAATACGGTTCACCCCCACAGGTGTGGGGACAATGCGGCACCATCGCGGGCAGTATCATTCAGGCGAACGGTTCACCCCCACAGGCGTGGGGACAACGTAGGTTGCCCCTTGGCGAATTTCCCCCACTCCGGTTCACCCCCATAGGCGTGGGGACAACTGTTTCATCCTCGACTGCCAAACCGACTTGGCACGGTTCACCCCCACAGGCGTGGGGACAACTGCCGGGATTGGTAGCATTGAGTTGGGGCTTTCTCGGTTCACCCCCACAGGCGTGGGGACAACGTCCAGCGTTGAGTTTTTTCATCTACTAATCGACGGTTCACCCCCACAGGCGTGAGGACAACTTGAATGCGGTACTCTACCTGAGTCGCTTCTGACGGTTCACCCCCACAGGCGTGGGGACAACTCGCGCACCCTGGGATTCGCGATCGCCTTCGAGGACGGTTCACCCCCACAGGCGTGGGGACAACTCGGTGGGTGACGGTAGAAAACGTCCCCAAATACGGTTCACCCCCACAGGCGTGGGGACAACGATTTTTGCTGCTCGATCACTTGCGCCGCCCGATCGGTTCACCCCCACAGGCGTGGGGACAACTATTTGGTCTGCGGCGCGTTGCCAGGGGCGACCGCGGGTTCACCCCCACAGGCGTGGGGACAACAGCTGCAAATTTGAATCGGGGCGCTGCGGTTCTCCGGTTCACCCCCACAGGCGTGGGGACAACCCCTAGCCCCGATTGCGCGATCGCTGCCACTGCCGGTTCACCCCCACAGGCGTGGGGACAACTCAAGAGCTTGAAAGAAAACCCAATCACTTGGGACGGTTCACCCCCACAGGCGTGGGGACAACGTTGCTATCGGGGTCAAGAACAATTAATTACCCGATAACCCGGTTCACCCCCACAGGCGTGGGGACAACGCATCGCTAGGGTGATTGCGTCGTACCCTCCTTCAGTTCACCCCCACAGGCGTGGGGACAACTACCCTTACCCAAACAAAAATAGAATAGGTCTAACGGTTCACCCCCACAGGCGTGAGGACAACCTGAAGGAGCGATCGCAGGAACTCCAACAGCTCCCGGTTCACCCCACAGGCGTGGGGACAACTCATGTTGTTCGCAGAGGAGGTAGCCTACCAAGCGGTTCACCCCCACAGGCATGGGGACAACGTAAGTCACCCAGTTGAATCGCCCATCCTTGAACGGTTCACCCCCACAGGCGTGGGGACAACGCCTATTTATTCAATCGTTCAAGGGATTAAATCCGGTTCACCCCCACAGGCGTGGGGACAACGCAAGGCATACGGGTTGTTGTTGATGCGTGCAACGGTTCACCCCCACAGGCGTGGGGACAACGCAAGTGTTAACCCGTCCCAACGAGCGTATGACGGTTCACCCCCACAGGCGTGGGGACAACTTCTCTTGGAGCCAGAGGAAACCCTCTCCGAGCCGGTTCACCCCCACAGGCGTGGGGACAACGAGGATCTGCAAAGATTGCCAAAGTGCTAGCGTCCGGTTCACCCCCACAGGCGTGGGGACAACGGCTCCTAGGTTCGCAGTGCCGATATCGGTATCTTCGGTTCACCCCCACAGGCGTGGGGACAACGCCCACTGACAAAAGCTTCGCTTATAAGCGTGGCGGTTCACCCCCACAGGCGTGGGGACAATTAAGGCTGTGCAACAAGCAGAGCATTTCCGCTCCGGTTCACCCCCACAGGCGTGGGGACAACTTGGGATTGGCTAGGGTCATTCGACCCTATGCACGGTTCACCCCCACAGGCGTGGGGACAACCAGTAGGTACTCGACTTGTGCCGGGTACAAGTCCGGTTCACCCCCACAGGCGTGGGGACAACCCCAGAGTCGAAGCCCAACCACTTCCCGCCTGCGGTTCACCCCCACAGGCGTGGGGACAACGTCACCGTCCTCTATGTCGATCGATTGATGCCACGGTTCACCCCCACAGGCGTGGGGACAACGTGTGTGTTTTCGCGCCGATAGCTGAAACACGTCCGGTTCACCCCCACAGGCGTGGGGACAACGGATTCTCATTCCGACCAATACATCCTGGTGGGTCGGTTCACCCCCACAGGCGTGGGGACAACGCTGAGCCTTGCCACATCACGGGGCTGGGCGTGCGGTTCACCCCCACAGGCGTGGGGACAACACTTCCAAAATAGCCAATTTACTTGACTTTTGTTAGAAGTAACCCGTCTATGTCTTTTAGCGTTCGCGATGGTTTTCCTAGAACTTGCGTATCGAATCCCTGCTCATTATTAATTGGATAAACCAGTGTGGCTGATCCCTGCTTTAGTTTTTCACTAATGAGTTTCCAAAGCTCCTCGCGCACTAAGGCAGAAATGCGCCCAATGAAGACTCCACTTTTTACTTCAAACAGCCATCTACTGACTTCTCCTCTTAAGCTCGGCGAAGCCTTTTCTAAGATCAGTACAATCATAATGGCTCACCTTCAGACCAATTTTTGCTACCTTCCACCCACTCAATTTGGTCATCCCAAAGCAAATTTACGGCTTCAGACTCAACAGTATCCCGGTTGTTAAATCCCATAACTTGGTCAATATCTGTGATCATGCGCCGCATGAGTCGATAGCTGCTGAATTTCTCTCTACATTTTTTGCGGACAGCCCTTCCCCAATCATCGGAAGACTCCGCAACTGCTTCAAATGCAGCAAAAATCGTGGTTTCTGCCTTATTTATAGAGATCGGCAATGTCGTACACGAGCGACAACGGTTTGCCCGTATGAATAAATCCCAAGGCTGGAGAATAGCCAACCGACATAATCGCCGCCTGACAAACCGCATAGAGGCAAGTATTTGCTGTTGACAGGGCTTTGTTAATTGGGCTAGCTTCATCCCAGTCGTCTTGCTTATAGTTTCGTCCTTTCCATTTCACGCCCGTTGCCTTACTCATGCGACTATAAGCAGTGCGAACGCGAACTCCTTCTAAGCCACGAATTTGCTGAAGCGACAGGTGATCGGGCAGTTCCTCCTGAAAGCGAAACTGGTACATCCGTCTGACGATCGCCAGCCGTTGCTGGGGATTTGTCCATAGTTGTGCTTGATGAAACAAGCGTTCTGTATTGCTGGAACTGCCGATGCCGTTAGCATAGAATCGTAAGGCGTTTTCGCCCACCCACTGCACCGTGCAGGCATTCTCTGTCAGTGTTTTGATAGCAGCATGGGTGATGGAACTTCCGGGTCCTAGCAGGAGTGTTGAAATACTGGCACAAGGCACAACATACTTATCTTTCTCCTGAAAAATGGCAATGCCTTTTGCGGACTGTTTAATACGGCAGTGTTCAAAATAAAGGAAGCTGATGCTATCTCGTACCTTGGGAAGAGTACGTAGTGTTGCCATAGGGCGCTCCTCACCTCCTTAGTTTTAATTCAGTCTGGCAATTGATAGTAAACCGCAGCCATAGGAGCGACCGCGACCAATTCCGCAGCGTAGGGCTTGAGTAAATAATTCAGGATTAGAAACCTGCAACGCCCCCTGATAAAGAACGCCAACAATTTTGATCGAAGCAGGAGTCTTCGCCTTACGACCGTAGATATTGGGTACTGGAATCACGTCCACATTTAGCAACTTAAAGCTATGTCGAGATGCCTGTCGCTCCAACCATGCGACCTGCTCTGTTTGATGAGTGATGGCTCTAGTCTTGGCCGTTCCATGCTCCCGCTTGCTGGGATTTGCCTTCAACCGAAATTGAAGCGTCATCCCTGCTTTAATGTGAGTGAGCATCAGCCCTAAAGATTTTGTATCGTGATGCTCCAGATAATCTTGGGGCAGTCGATTCCAATCAGGAATGATATCAGATTGAACTAAGACGATTTGGCTATCGGGTTCCTGTCGGTAAAGAATATTCCACTCGGCACGAGGTTGATTACGTTGCTCATCAGGAAATCCTTGCATAATGCGTTGATGCAGAGCATGAGCATTACCAAGCTCGCGATAGACTTGGGTATTACGAGAATTCAATATCAACTTGGAGAGGTACATTCGGCGTAAACCTCCATAGGATAAAATTCGGTTTTGACACAGCGACTGCCAAACTGCCGATGCAGCCAATCCATTGGCACGTCCCGGCGCACATCCAAGCTGTTCGGCACCTCCAACACGTAGCGCAATCGCTGATCTACTTTGCCCTTCCCTTCATAGGGATACTGTTGTAGTGCCCGGAGTAAGGGTTCTTCATGGAGACCAATCCGTATAGGACGACTAGGAATAAAACTCTTGCGACCAAAGTAAAGTTGCCATTTTGGTTGTTGTAATGCCTGATCGAGTTGCACTAGGAAGGAGCGACTGTTGCCCTCTAAGCCCACCACATAATCAGCATCGGCAATGTAATAGCGTTGACTCACAACCGTATCGCCCTTTCCACCGCTGGATTTGATACTGTCCATAACAGTGTGATAGTCACATTGCACTATCCCTTCCTTATCTACCCGCACACCCATTTTTAGAGCAGCGAGGTCGTTCACTGATTCCCACCGAGGGCGACCTAGTGCGGCGCAGAGCAATCCGATGATGGCAGATTTAGTAGGTTCAGCGCGGGTATCGCGAATCGTGAAGCGGCTGTGATCTCCCCAGCTCATCATGGGAGCGCGAATCCGTAATAACAGGGTAGGCATGGCTAAGCAGCTCCTGCAATGGGTTTGACGTTGAAGGCAGTTGCGATCGCCTGAGAAATTAAGTCATCCGTCGAGGCGACCTGATCGCTTTTCAAGGCATTGAAGTGTTCAGCCAAACGGGAGCGGGTTACGATGCCGATGTAGTTCACGTCGCTGTTGCCATACATCTTGATCATGTCTGCCCAGTGCTGATCCAGTTCTTTCACTGCCTTCTCTAGCAAACTCATGCCGCCAGAGGGACGCACTGGATTTTCAAACGCATCGACAAGAGATACTGGCTGCCCTTGACGAACAACCATCAGTACCAGAGCAGGCAAGCTATGAGCTGCAAAGCTGTTCTGATAACCACTGGGGATAGCTTTTACAAACGCTAGGGAAAATGCCTTAGCGATCGCTGATGCATTTTCCCTAGTTCCTAAGTTGGTTACTAGTTGCTCAGTATCGAGATTAGCAAAGCGATAGTAGGTCGAACTGTTATAGCCTGTTTCACCCATGTGGTCTGCCCCTTGATCGTCACTGGCACTGAGGTCATCTACAGCTGTGAAAAAATCAAATTCCTGTTGCAGGGCGTTCACACTGATTGCATGAGCAACCTGTACTGAAGCATCCACATTTACAGTAGGCAGAGCTGCCATCATCCGACCAAAGAGAGCAACATCGCCAGGTTTACCACTTTCAGCTAGGGCTTTTTCAATCACCTTTGGAATGTTGGGGTCTTTAGTGGGCAGACTGGGTTTGTCACCTGTTAATCCTGGTTCAATGGCATTCCAGTTTTTGCTGAGGATGGCGGCGATCGCTTCAATCTCTGTTCTACCCAAAAACAGGATGGTTTTCGACTCTACCTTGTCGCCTTCAATTTCTGCACCGAGGACTGCTAGAGATAACTTGGCAGCAATCTCGGCTTGAGGTTCAGCAATACCTTGTCCGATCAGCAAGCTTTTTAGCTCAGGCATCCAGGCACGCGAACGTTCAGCAAACTGTTCGGGTTTTAAACCAGAGTGTTTCTGATAGTACTGCCGCACTGCCCGCTTCTGGCACTGGCTAGAAATTCTGGCACGAGGACGACCGCCAAATACACAGGATTTGGGCATCCCATTTTCATCTCGATTCAGGTTAGCAGGTGGAAAACTTTGTAGAATGTGGAATTCAATTTGCATGGTTGTTACTCTCTTTTAATCAAGATTGTTGAACATCTGAAACACCCCAAAAGGCGCGTGCCCATCGGTCTTGGATATACTGATCTGGGTGTTCCCACTGACACAAATCGGCAATCAGGCGCGGATAATCAATCCGAATCTTTTTGCTTTTCATCAGCCGCACCAATGCAGCTAATGGGATCTGAATGTCTTCTAGGGAGGTGTCTAGCAGCGTCCGAAAACGACGTTCTGCACCATCTGAGCTACTGGTACTTGCTAACCTTTTGCAGCTATGCCCAAAGTTGTGCTGTTCTTCGGCGGGGTGAATGTCCTGTGGGGGTGGGTAATACACAGAAAGACACGCTACGAAAATCCAGAGGTCTTGCTGTCGCTCGTGGATACCTGTCAAGTGCCGTAGTACTAACGGATAAATATTCTGAGGTTGCCTTCGCTCACTAGACAAAGCACGTTTCAGCACAGCTTTCGCACCGTTATCGTTTTTGGTTTGCTGATGAATTGCTTTCAAAAAAGTAGTTTCACGCTCTAATGGCGGAGATTTTGCGGATGTTGTCATCAATATTCCTCAGTACAGAATTTAGGCTGCTTTTCCAGATTTCTCGCCCCAGAGCTTGCGAAGCAGGCTGTTGAGCGAGCGTAATGCCAATGCTCGTGCTTGGTAGTTGCGGATGGATGCGATCGATTCTTTGAACGCTTCTTGCGCCACAGATTGAACGGTGTTTGTCCAATCAGGCAATTTGTTTAAGCCATAGCGAGTGATGCCATCTGCTCCAGTGGTTGCGTCTTGGGGTAGTTCATCTAAGAATCGATAAAATTCCCGATCTAACTTTGCCCAATAACGAGAAGCCCCATCGAGTGCAGCAGCAAGCGAAAGAGCGTGTTTGCTGATAGCATCACCTCCAGTGGTTGGTGGGTTTAACCCTTGAGCTAATGCGTAATAGGGACTGCCTCGAAACGACCGGAAGGCTTGTTGGTGGTCTTCAGCGATTTTGATGCCGATTGATAAAACGTTCCACAAATCGCGCTCGGTTAAATATTGCACTGGTGCAGAAAACTGCTCTACACTCCAGCCCAATGGTTTCGCTTTATCGGCACACAGACCAAATATTTGCAAATGAATTGTGTTCTCTACCAGTTCCTCGTAACGAAGTTTTTCCCACCAATCGATGATGCGAGGACGATTGGATTTATCCGCAGACTGCAAAAAGCTGTGAGCATCTCGCCAGAGTTGCCGTTCCATTGAAAGGCGGACTGGCTTATCTTCTCGAAAGGCAATGCCACATTCCCACTGGCTTGTAGATACACCATCTGGCAGAGAGTGCCCCATCGTGATAGCAATCTGACTGACTTGTGCGCCTTGAGCAAACAGACGCAGTCTGCGCCAAGGGTAGGTCAGATAATTGATATAACCGTTGGGAATCGCTTTTTTAGGCTGTCCAGTGTAACCTGTTTCCCAAGTCGGCAGATCCTCACCAGAAACTACACTGGGAATTTCTGCTGTAGGGTTATACTGCATCAAGTTAAAAAGCAGCATCTCTTTAAGGGGTGAGCCACACACAATTATGTTGGCAGCGTTGATCGTGGGCGTATTGGCAGCAGAGCGGTTGCCTTTACTTTGCGGTGGATAAAATGCCCTAAGACTAGTTGGATCGACGGATTGTAGGCGTATAAGCAACCGGGACGCTTGTGACAGGGAGATACTATACCCAGTCCACTGATGCTCGTGACAGAACACTGTTGAAGTGTTATCTGCTTGCATTAAGGAAAGGTTGTAAATGGGTATGCTTGACTGTTCAGGAAGCGCGATATCCTGCATAAAAGGCTGTGTAGGATGCAACAGGTCAAAGCACTCTGCTTTCTCTTTGAGGTAGGCGATCGCCTGTTGACCGTTGTCCTCCGAAATCTCTTCCCAGTGGTCAACAGTTCGCGGACCCTGATAAGCTCGGTGCAAAATCGCCAGCAAAAAACGATAGAGCGCCAGTGTTGTGGGAGGGTTTTCTGCCTGTAGTTCGCGCAACTGTTGCCACCGTTCAAACATCTCAATCAAGGAAACTTCCTGGTATTGCCAGTCCTGCGTCACCACAGGAATCCATTGCTGTTCTGTTAAATTGAAAGTCATCTATTACTTCCCCCAACAACGGTAATGTCATCGTTTTTTGGTGTCTGCTGCTTACTTTAAGCGCTCAATCACTACCCCCAATTGCTCGTCCAATCGCAATAGCCATTCGCCCACTTGAGTCATACCTTCGGCATTGAGAACAACATAACGACAATGCCGCAACAGTGCAGATTTCCAGGTTATTGGGGGAGGCTGGACAGCGAGTTTTTCTACTAATCCTTGTGTTGCAATTCGGGTACTGTGCGCCAACAGCTCTCGAATCTGTTCTAAATCTGGCTCATCCTCTAAATCGACGCGCTGCTGGTTCCGGGGAAGTATTAGCCCTGATTCAGTTTTTTGCAGAAAGACTACTGTGATAGAAGGTCTTCCTAACCGGGTCAATGTGGTGATCGCCTTATCATCGTCTTGTTCACCCTGACGAGTGAACTGCTCGGGGTCAATCTCTTCAATCGGAGGAGGAATTTTGACCTTGTTCGCTTTCGTTTCCTTCAACTCTCGTTCTTCGCGCTTGTGTATCTCTAGGGATTCCTGCCAATCTTCAACATGAACGGCTTCCAAGGCTGTGGGAATAACAGCGTCTAAGTCATATACAGCCTCAATTAAGCGATCTGTTTCCTCTGGTAGTCCAACTGTGGTTTGGTGGCGTAGCCGTAACCAAGTGCGGAGTAAGACGTGGCGATCGTAGATAATGCCTGCTTCGCTAAACTGAGCCTTGCCCTTCTCGTTCAAGGTTGGCTCCACAAGCCATAAGGTTGGCTGTTTCAGCAAGCTTGGACGTTGGCGATCGTGTCGATGTAATCGTCCTGACCGTTGCAGGAGCAAATCAATTGGGGCAAGGTCGCTAATCATCAGGTCAAAATCAACATCCAGACTTTGTTCAATTACCTGGGTAGCGACCAAGATGAAACGATGGGGACGTGAGCTTGCCTGCCCCAACTCTTCCTTTCCAAACTTCTGTAAACAATCAGCCTCAATCTGCTCTCGGTCAATGAAAAGGAAACGTCCATGAAACAGCCCCAATTCTTCAGCAGGGAAATGTGCTTGCAATCGTTGGAAGACTTTTTGAGCGCGACCAACGGTTGAGCAAATCACGGCAACACAACCGCCATCTTTTAGAAGCCGTTGTAGTGATGCCATCCACTCGCTATCAGCAACCCATTGAATTTGAAGCGATCGTTGGACATGGCTTGAAGGGTTAAAAGTTTGCACTGTAACCTTGCCCTGAGTCATTGCTGTAATGCGAGGATAAGCAGATGTAGGAAACTCAGGCTCAGGGTCGCCACACCCCCTAGCATAAGCATTTACCAAAGCTTTTCTGGTTCCCGCGGGTAGCGTTGCCGATAGAGCTATCACAGGTGAACCTAGAACGGCTGCCCATTCCAAAAATCGTTCTAAGAGTGTGCTGGTATAGATGTCATAAGCGTGAATCTCATCTATAATCACAACGCGCCCTGCCAGACCAAATAAGCGAACGAACTGATGGCGCGATCGCACCACACCCATCAATCCCTGATCTAGTGTTCCCACTCCATAGGGGCTGAGTAACGTGCGTTTACGAGCCGTGTGCCACTCGCTTGCGACGACTCGCTTTTCTTCGTCATAAACTTGGTTCAAGCGACAAACGGATTTCAAGTAATCTGTTTTGAGCGCGGCGGCGGAATGACTCAGCGTTAAATTGACTGTCTCTTGCGGGTATCGTTGCTTGAGGAACTCCTCTACCCGTTTCCACATGGCGTTGCTGGTCGCCTGAGTGGGCAACCCTATATAGAAACCTCCTGCGCTAGCTTGGTGTTGCAGTGTATCTGCCAGATAGAGCGCTACCTCTGTCTTACCCTCCCCCATCGAAGCTTCTACTAGCACTAGACAAGGTGGTTCCAGTTGAGGGGCTATGGCGATTGCTTTTTGCTGAAGTGGTCTTAGTTCTGTAATTGAGGGGAATAGCTCATTAAAGGTTAGGGGTTGTCCTGTCGAGAGTTGAGTCCACCCCATTTTAGTTAGAGCAGCTTTCGCCTTTGTGGAAAGCTCTTCGGCATAGTCTTCAAAGGGCTTGTCATCGGCATAGGGAAAGCATTCAGCATTTGAAGCAATCCAGTCCGATACCGTCGTCAGACCAGCCAGTAGCATGGCGGCTGCATTGCTGCACTCAATAGGTAAATCATCAGCCGTTAGTCCAACAAAGCTTTGCAGTTGCTCAAAAATAGTTTTACTGAATTGTCGCCAAGAGCTACGCTCCTCAGTACCAGAAATAACTCGATCGAGATTTTTGATCTCAGCAGCGGATGGAAAAAAGCCGTGATGCCCACCGACGATCGCTGATAATTTCCTTGCCAAACGTTTGGCTAAACGTTCCGATAACTTGCTACCAATGCCTGCTTCTAAAAGAAAGTCCGGCAGTGTTGCTGCTGTGACGATGCCATGAGGTGCCCTTCTATCCGTGAGTTCACGCGGTAAGGATGACCAGAGGTCGTATAAGCTCTCTCCTGCTAGTATCTTCCCAACTTCAGGAACTTGGAACTGAAAAGCTGGACTGACCTTGCCAAGGTCATGGCAACCCGCAAGAAATCCACAACATCGAATTAATGCTTCTTCCTTTAACCCAAGCCCCATCTCTAACCTAGCAATTGCACTTCGGCTGAGATAATGGCGCACAATCTCCATCGCCACTGCTGCGGTGTCTGCCAAGTGACAAATCACTGGATGATATTTAGGTGAGCCATCTTCTTGAAATTCACCTTGCCCTGTTTTTGCCCAAAATTTCTCGTTCATGTAAATCTTGATTAGGCTTCAGAAGTTTTTTCGGTAATGTGATACTGGTTAAACATCCCTGCGACCTCCTGGTGAAGCGATTTCACAAGTTGGGGAGGGGCTAATACCCTCGCTGCCTTGCCGTAACCTAAAACCCAGCGCTTGACATCATTCATGCCAGACACAGTTAAGTTCAGGGTTATGGAACCATCTGGATGTTCCTCAATGGTTTGGCTGTTATGCCAGAGGCGCTCACGGATATAGTTAGCCACTGACGTGTCAAACCAAATAGCAACTTGTTGAGGTTCCCCACCTACTTCAAACTGAAAGATTTTGGTAAAGTACTGCTTCGGGTCAAAATCCGGATTTACGTCAAACGTTTCATCCAAAATCTTCAGAGCTTGAATACGGTCGATGCGGAACCAACGAATGTCTTGTCGTAACCAGCAGTAGCTAATCAAGTAGGGGTTGCCACGACACAAGTAGATAAGATAGGGGTCGCATTGTCGCTCACTCACTTCATTACGATCGGGTACAAAGTACTGCATCCAAATACGATGACGGGTTCGGCACGATTCTTCTACTTGTTGCCAAATCTGTACATCCAGTTGAACATTAGCTCCAGATTTAAAAGCGATTCGCTCATCAACCAATGATTGCAAATCTACCCAAGTTTGTTCAGGTAGGCGTTGACTCAACTGCCCAATTGCAGATTGCAAGATAGATTGATAGGCTGTCCCGATATGGGCTTCCAGCATCCTGGCTCCTAGAGTTAAAGCAAATAGTTCACCTTGGGTTAATGGAATCGTTGGCAAACGCCAATCTGGATCGGTGTAATGAAATCCACGCTTTCGGTCAAAGGCAATTGGGGCATTGAAGCGATCGCGCAAGAATGCGAGTTCATTTCTGACAGTACGTTCTTTAACCTCCAACTCAGCCATTAAATATGCTGTCGTTGGACGAGCTGATGTTCGCAGTAGATCATCAAGTTTCAGCAAGCGTTCCAGCCGCCTAGTCATTGGATACCTCTGTAAAGAAGTAGTTTTATGCTACAGAGAGTACCCGGCAAAAACGTTGCCGCCTCAGAATTTAATAGGGAATTTGTGAATAATTGGTTGTTTTTACAATCAAAACTGGCGTTCGCCTTCCAAAATGTCTGCTTGGCTTAGTCTTAACAATGGAAAAATTTTGGTCGTTAGTGAGGAATCAGAAGGAACTGTCCCATTTTGATATCTGACCGCTCACTGCCTAGAGGTCTGTAATGCCGAAAAATCGTTGTTCGGGATGGCGACTGTCCCATTTACGCCTTTGTATAGCAATGGAGAAATTTTGGTCGCTAAGGCTGCGAAGCTTGCGCTATAAAGCTTTTGACGATTATCTCGATTAAATACTTAACGGTACCAACTGTCCCATTTTGGACTGTAAACGGGACAGTTAATGCGGCAAAAGTTTGATTTTACGTTGGTATAGCCCGACTGATTTAGCGGAACCAAACATTGAAAATGGGACAGTTGCTCTTAGCGACCATTTTTTCTCGATTACTATACAAAAGCGTATACGGCATACCAACTCCCCAGCGTCTTGATGCGGGTCTACTCCCTTATTGTGCAATCTCGATCGTGAACTGGCACACTACTTGACCATTCATGCAGGAGGTCTAATATCTTGAGGCAACAGGTGTGTCGCTTAGTCCGCAAAACCTTATCTTTCTCAAAATCCGTCGAGAATCATATTGGTGCTATTTGGTATTTTATTCATCACTACAATGCATCATTAATTACTTAGCACTACCCTTATTTGCAACTGGATTTCCTCGCAAATCAAGTCCAGCGATATTGGTAAGCCCCTTTAGAGGGGTAGTGTCCGTAATTTGATTGTTATTGAGGTAGAGATAGGTAAGTTTGGTCAATTTTGATAAAGGACTAATATCTACAATTTGATTGTTTTCGGCATAGATTACGGTCAGGTTAGTGAGGTTTGATAGGGGGGTGATATCTTTAATTTGATTATCTTCGATGTAGATTTCAGCCAAGTTGCTCAAGTTTTGAAGGGGGCTGATGTCTGCAATTTGATTGCTGCTAATATTGAGTCCGGTAAGATTAGTTAGTTGCTTAATGGGACTAATATCCTTAATTTGATTGCTACCAAGGATAAGGACAGTGAGCTTATTCAATTGGTTAACGGAGCTAATATCTGCGATTTGATTGTTATTAAGATAGAGTTCTTTGAGGTTTCTTAATTTAGATAAGGGCTTGATATTCTTTATTTTATTAAAGTTGAGGTCGAGGTAGGTGAGATTTGTTAGACTTGATAGAGGGCTAAGCTCTGCGATCCGACGCCTGCTGAGGAAGAGCGCAGTGCGCTTGGAAAGAACTGCTGACGCGCGATCGCATTCAGCCGTACCTGCCACTTTCAATAACGCTGTTACAGTTTGTTTAGCATCAATAGAAAGACTAGCTTGATTTTTGCACCAGTCAGCAAAGTTGTGGAAATTTTCGGTTTGCTTGGACGGTGCCGCAAAAGCAGGCACCGTATTGATTCCAAGAGTCAGTGCTAGTGCTGCCAACGTTGTCACCCCCTGCATTGAGAGCGATCGCACTCGTTGCGAGGTTTGAGCATTTTTATCTAGAAGCTTGCGGAGTACCATTTCTTTGTATTTCTACGCTAACAACTACTACATAACATCATTCTTATTTTCCGCATTATTGATTTCCATAACTTAGAATCATAACAATTAAAAAAAGTAGCAGAGACAGGAAGTTATGAAATTTTTTAGCAGCAGTCTTATTTTTTGGCTAATGATTAAATAATCAACAGTTTCAATTATAATTACTAGGCTTGAACTCACCCAATTAAGTCTTTTCTAATCAATTGACATTAAAAAAGATTGTATGACATCATAGAGGATGTTTTAAAAGTCGAAGCAAGTCATAGATTATGCGAGTCGTCGAACCATAATACGAATCATGGCAATATAAATAAAAGTTTCCGAGGTTTCTGGTAGGCGTTCATAGTCTTTACTTAAGCGCCGACACCAATTCAGCCAACCAAAAGTTCGCTCTACAACCCAACGCTTGGGTAAATGGACAAAACCTTTTTTTTCCAAAGGTCTAAGAACAATTTCAACAATCCATCGAAACATATCCATCACCCATCGCATAAATTCTGCTCCCCGGTATCCTCCATCCATCCAGATAGTGTGTAAACGCTTGACCTGATTCCCCGTATCATGAACTCGTTTAAGGACAAGTTTTGCTCCTTGACGTTCTGGAAGACTTGCAGAGGTAACCAAAACCCGTAGAACTAGCCCTAATAAATCAACGCTTAGATGTCTTTTACGCCCGTGTATTTGTTTAGCAGCATCGTAACCTACCTCTTGGGATATCATGGTTGCTGTTTCCACTGATTGGCTGTCAACTGCTGCTTCTGAGGGGCTGGGTTCACGCCCAGATGCAACCCTAACCCACTGGTACAGCTTGTCATGTACCACAAGCCAAGTCCCATCTTTGTGCCATCTACGAAAATAACCATAAACTGTCGTTTAAGAGAGTTTAAATAGATGATGCTAAAATTACCTTTTAGAGATAAAAAAAATGTCTATAACTTAAGATACTCTTGTCCGCGGATCTGGGAGGATGTTTTAAAAGTCTCCTTGTCCGACTTTGACTACCTCAACTACTGAGGATATACTACGACGGAATGAGGTTTTGAGGTTATGTATTCTCCTACTAAGGTAGCTTTCAGAACCCAAGTTAACCCTTTTAAAACATCCTCTGGGCTTGACCCGAAACCTTTTAATTATTTTGCTTTAATTTAATACAGTCGTACTCGAAACTTGCCTGTCCAAGATTGCTGTCGCTCCGCTTCTTGAGGAAGTCAAACAAAAGCGAATGCTGGTACAGAGGCAGGGATAAGACATTCAGCTCATGAGGTGCAAGATCTGAGTTATACAACTTCTTGCCTATCAAAAATCCATGCTTGCTATGTTAGTAGATGATTCATTTTTGTGCTTACTCTTTAATTAACTGTATTTTATTCGCTAACAACATCCGTTGCTAAAATTAGCAAAAATAAGTTTACATAAGGAGCCATTCTTGATTTTACCCTCATCTTTCATGGAGTCCCTCGCCAACTATCCTGAATTAACAAGTATTCAGAGGCATTGGACAGCAATTCGGGACGAGGCAATAGTATCGTGTCAGTTCTCAATGCCAATTCTTGATGGACGGGCAGCTAGTGGATTATGGAAGGTATTTCCCTTAAAGAGTGAGCCTGAAGACCGAATAGTAATTAGCGATGAAATCTGCTTCAAGAATCGGAAAATTGTACCACGTACAGTAGAAATATTGGAATCAATACCTTCAGTTCAAGCGTATTCCTTTTCCTTCCTTCCTTTCGCCCGGAGGAAGAATCAAACCGCATCGACATCGGAACCCTTTTGTCACGGCCTCTCTCTGCCTCCAAAGTGGTGGAAATTCTTATATGTTTGTAGATGGAGAACAGCGAAATTTTCAGGACGGTAAATTTTTGGTTTTTGATTATCGGCGCTTGCATGAAGTCGTTAATGAGGGCAACTCCGAACGTATCTCATTGCTTATTCTCCTAGAAGTGCGGTCTTAACATTAAAGCTGTAGCCCGAATCAGTTGTTCCTCTACTGAATGCACTGCCTTCTCAATAGATGGGACTAAAAGTCAAACCTTTGATGTGCCAAAACGCATAGCAGCTTGCTTTATTTAGCATATAATCAGCTGGTATCCAGATATGTCCCGAGTCTCCCCATTCCTGACCAAACGAATTACGAACCTCGAAGGAGTTGGTAGCAACATCGTAACCGATAGCGAGCATCGCATGGTTCCGCACAGGATTTTCATTAATCTCTGGCCTCGGCAACAGTTCCCCACACTTAATTTCGCCACGATCGAACTTGTGCATGTTTGAATAATATAACCGTAGGCAAAACCAAAACGGCCGTCCTTCTGTCAGGCTTCCAATAAGCAAGTCAATATCTTGCTCAAGTTTTTCACAGGATATATTACATAAACATCGTGCAGCGTTGAAAGCTTCCTGAGAAGGACGATCGCGCCATCGGGTGACATCGTAACGCCAGGACCTCTCGGGACAGACTCCAAATTCTTCTAATGCTGCGATCGCGGCTGACGGGGAAACTGGAATATTGTGATTTTCATTACCAGTAGACTTTCGGGCGTTGTAATAAAGGAATAGTGGCGAAGGAGCAAACAGTTCGGCGGAAGTGGAACCCGCTAGGTTCAGTTGGAGGTACATCCATATTGCATCGCAGATAACAATCGCCATGCAGGAGTTAAGTCCTTGCTGGCATCGAATAGGTGGAGCAGTTGTGCGTAGGGATACCATAGTCACCTTTGTAAAGAGAGAGAGAAATGGTGGTCGCAAGGCTGAAACTATCACAGAGTAAAGCTTTAAGTGACTACTTTGATTAGACGCTTAAAGGGTCAAACTGTCTCGCTATAGCCTACGGGATAGTTGCTCTTAGCGACCATTTTGTCTCCGTTGCTATATAAAGGCGTAAAAGAAGTGTCCGCAAGCTCAGTAGTTATAGCCGCACAAACAAGCTCTACCAAGCTTGCAAAAGTTAGGCAGGTGGTACAAACCGTCTTTTTGTTGCAGTATATTTCTGACTGAGAGTTACGACAGTAGATTACAGTGTGCGCGAACATCGTGGAAGGCTTGAATCAATTTTTGAGTTGGCTTTTCTTGGGTCTGGTAAGGATGGGGGTATCCTAGAAAATTACCTTGAAGAGTAGGAGAAACGTCTCAAATATCCGGATGTCGTTGCCTGTGCTGTCACCTTGCAAAACGCAGTCGATTTTTCGTGGGTAATTCAAATCTTAAGTGCAGAAGGCCGCCGGCTAAACTGAGAGACACTTGCAGCCACTAGTCCTTCCATCACAAGGCACGTCAAGCATTTTGGAGACTATGTGCCGAATTTACAGAACATTACACAACCCCTAGAGACGGCGATGCAGCCCCCGCTTAAAATCAATGAAAATTAAATAGAGCAAGGCGTGTAAGCTTGTGTAACATAAAATTCATGTACAAGTATTTCGGCTCAATTCTATTTGCTTGTCAAATCTACTCTCCTCAAATTTGATTCCATCAGATTTACTCCTTGTCCCTCCAATCGCAGTTCCGTCAAAAAAGTGCTTCAGTCAGATTTGCTCCAGTCAGATTTGCTCCCGTCCGATCTGCTCCCCTCAAATCTGCTCCTGTTAGATCTGCTCCCCTCAAATCTGCTCCTGTTAGATTTGCTCCAGTCAGATTTGCGCTCCCCAGATCTGCTCCTGTTAGATTTGCTCTAGTCAGATTTGTTTCATTCAGATTTGTTTCATTCAGATTTGTTTCACTCAGATTTGCTCCTGCCAGATTTGCTCCTGCCAGATTTGCTCCCCCCAGAACTGCTCCAGTCAGAACTGCTCCCCCCAGAACTGCTCCCCCCAGATTTGCTCCCATCAGATTTGCTCCCCCCAGAACTGCTCCCCCCAGATTTGCTCCCATCAGATTTGCTCCCTCCAGAACTGCTCCAGTCAGAACTGCTCCCTCCAGAACTGCTCCTGTTAGATTTGCTCCAGTCAGATTTGCTCCAATCAGATTTGCTCTCGCCAGATTTGCTCCCATCAGATTTGCTCCTCCCAGAACTGCTCTCTCCAGAACTGCTCCTGTTAGATTTGCTCCAGTCAGATTTGCTCCAGTCAGATTTGCTCTCGCCAGATTTAGACCCGCCAGATTTAGGCCCGTCAGAACTGCTCCAGTCAGAACTGCTCCAGTCAGAACTGCTCCAGTCAGAACTGCTCCAGTCAGAACTGCTCCAGTCAGAACTGCTCCAGTCAGATCAGCGCTAGTGAAATCTGCTCCCACAAGAGAAGCACGTGTAAAAATAGACTTCTGTGCAGCAGCCTTCGAGAATATTGCCGCTGTTGTTGAAGCATCCGAAAAATCGGCTCCAGCAATATTTGCCTGAATCAACGCGGCCCCGTTGAGCTTTGCGCCAACCAATTTCGCGTTTTCTAGATTAATGCTGATTAGCGTTGCACCATTCAAGTTTGCATTGGTAAGATCAACCCCAGCCTTGTCCACACCAGACCAATTAACACCGTTTGCTGCCGGTGCCATCGGATTAGACTGTTTCGTAAAATAAAACGCCACTGCTTCCCAAAACTGGGGAGCTTTAAGCTGATCGGGCATAATCGAATTCACTGGCGGCCCGACAAGTTGACTGTTAACATTGCCAGTATTGCTCACTTCAACCATCATCTGCTCCTAAGATTTGAATTATTGCCTTGGCAGCACAAGTTCTAAAATCATGCCTTCTCTTTCCTTCCCAAGCTAATAGTGCTGCTAAGGAATGGGAATTAAATAAGTTTGATATTTGGTAGAGGCGGGTTTTGCCGTCAAATCCCTTCCAAGATGCAATTAGTCTACTAAGTCCGCCCCTACAGTTTACGGATTGATGAGATTCATGAGCCTAAGCATGGGTAGCAGAGGCTTATTCTGCCTTTGCAATTCCCATGCTTCCTTCTATTGCTGTGTTGCATATGCTATAAACAACAAGACTGATAGCTCCTTTCCCAGCAGCAGACAGTGGGACATTCACTTCAGTTTGAGTCGCCACGCAAATTGGCTGGTAGAGAAGAAAAGCACAAACAATGTCGATAGACGAACTTGTATTCACTGCATTTTCTCCATATTCTGGTTTCCCTGAGTCGGTAGTTGCCAAGCCAGCAACACCTACACCTAGCAAGGCTAATCCCATAACAGTGAGGACAAATTCCCGTCTTCTTCCTATAGAGGAATTTTTTAGAGACTGGAGAAAGCCTCCAGAGTTTCCAGTTGGACCCAATTTGAGCCCGATAAGAGCCAGATAACAAAGGACAGTAACTGGTGGCATGTAACTGAACGCTTTTGAAATGGAACTGGTAGGGCTAGGCCACCCAAAGTAAAGGTGTCGCGCAACGAACTGAAACGATGCTGACGTGATAGCGCAGAAATAATAACCCACTGTTAGCCATTTTTGCCAACCAGGAACCTCAACCTCTTCAAGATTAGGATTGTCTCCTTTGACAATACCCTCAACCACGTTCGTGATACAAGCAACGCCTCCCTGTACCACTGAAGAAATTATAAAAAGTATGCAAAACAGTTTCGTAGATGTTTGAGCAGAGCCCGCAGCATCTGGATTTTCCATGAAAGTTGCACTACTCACAATAGCAGCAGCATCTTCAGGAATGTTGATATCAAAAATTACCAGAATGGTGTGAGTTGGAATGGCAAGAATTAGGGAAACAACGTCCAGAATAGTGAGTTCATGACCTGAAACCAGCTTATAGAGTTCTGAAATAAATGGGATATGTATCTCGTGATTCAGAACCTCCTTGATAAACTCAATCAATTCTGAGGCAATGCTAACCACACCAAGGATCAAATCCTCAGCGATGTCAAAGGACACGTTGATGACATCGTAAACAATCTGAAGAATCTCAGGCACCGTCAAGTGTGTGATGCCTCCAGGCTGTTGCAAGATGTTTAAAAAATCGTCAATAACCCTTTTGAAGTCTTCTTCGATGTTCGCTCCATACTTGGAAGTATTGAACGAGCCACCAAAGGGAGCCGCTAGTGTTGCATCTCCAGCACCATAGCTTATTTTTTGCGTGGAGTTATCATGCTTTTGCATTTTCTGCTGCATCCATTGTCCCTTGCTACTTTTCCCATGAGAAACGTATGCAGCACCATCACCAGATAGCTGATCCTTTTGACTTGCCAGTGATCCAGCAAATGGTGCTGGCTGTACACCCAGCCCCTTAGCAATTTGCTCTTTGGCAGTACTGAAAACAGCGTTGATATTCTTAGGAATGGTTTCAGCCGCAGATGTCCCCAGAACATCTAAAAAGTGATTGAATGAGGTTTCGATTAGATCTCGAACTTTCAAGATTCCTTTCCAATCAAGTAGGGAGCGCAGAAAGTTGTAAATGTCTTTTAAGGCTACCCAAACCTTGTCTAGAAAAGCAACAATGTGGTTAGCAATGTCGTTCACTGTCTTAACAACCCACTTGCCGATTGCATTAGCAGCATCAGCAATAACAACCTCAACCTGATGGATAACCTGCCCTACATCTTCTTTAATCTCATCCCATGTCTTCACAACGAAGTGTTGTGCCCGATCCCAAGCTTTTTCCACACTATGTTCTACTGCATGAAAAGCTTGGCTAATAGAGCCTGCTAGGCTGTTAAACCAGCCACCGGCAGGATCATCATCACCTATATACCCAACACCACCGAATAGTTCGTTCGATGCTGGTAGGTTCAAGGATTGCAAGTGGTCATCCAAATCTTCCTCAGTGTGGCAAAGCTTGTAGGTACAAGTTCCATCACCATTGAGTGAGAAGACAAAATGCTTAGCAGGCATGTACTCCGGCGTGATCGGTATATCACCCCCCATGTGTCCAAGTGAATGGAGAGTACTCACGCGATCGGCAGGATGTAAGTCCGGATTTGGCAATTCTGCGCCCGTTTGCGGAATGGTGGAACTACCTGGGGCAGAACCAGCTGCACTATTCGACACCGATGCAGGTTTATTGACTACACTCGCCATTTGTCGAAGTGTCGAGGCAATAGCAGGTGCCTGCTGTTTTGCCGCATCCGGATTATCGCCTTTAAGCTTTGTGATTAGTGTCTGCGTTGGCTTACCGGGTTCTAGCTGATGGTCGCCTATAATCTGATCGCCAGTCACCTGTGACAAAATTTGGTGCTGGTTTTCGGCTGGACTGATGACAACTCGTTGAGAGCGGGGCATCCAGCCAGCGCGCACTTGTAACTCCGGTGTACCCAGCAAGTTTACCTCAGACGACTTCTCGTGAATAACCACGGTCAGTGTACCGGCAGCATCGGTTATGAATTTGGCCGAGTTCTCTTTGTTTATTTCGTAGCTTTTTGAACCCACTTCAATAGTTAGATGTCCATTTGCCCAAATCTCCAACGACTGCTTGGGAATTGAATCACCTTGGTTAGTTTCAGCTGTAATCGTGGTCCGAATCGTTGTGATATCCACATTGCCATTGGGCGTGTAATCACCGGGGGTACCGTTGTGTGTCCCGAGGCTATCTCCCGACGCATAGTCATAGTCCTGAATCATGGTTGATTGGGCTATTAGCTTCGGTGGTGGTGCGATGACATGGTGCTGGCTTGCGACAGCAGGGGAAACGTGGAACCGTTCGTTTGGGTACATAAAGTCGGCCCAAATCCATAGAACCGGGCTATGCTCAAGGTCTTTGCAGGATAGATTTAGCTCCAGTTTCCCATCTGAACCAACAGTAAATTCTGCAAACACCGTTGCGTTTACCGGCTGACTGCCAGAATTTGTTTCGGATGAAATATCAGTTGGTTCGCTTGCCCAGATCTTAACTGTGCTAGGGCGTGGTGAACCATCGGCTTTCCTCACCGAAATTTCTGTTTTGTATTTAGCCGTTTTAATCGTTGCGCCATTGCCTTCGAGAGCTATCTCCTCATCAATTTCCACACCAACTGATTTAGCCGTTATATATGGGTAATTCGGTTGGACAAAGCTGAGATCTGACAACCACAGATCAAGATCTTGCGTTTCATCAACATTGAGCTGGTTCAGAGAAGCATCGTGCACTGCATTGGTGGAAAATGTCCAAGCAGCCAGCAAATCTGGCTCGGCACCAGTTAGCTTCGTATTTTTACGCAACGAAATTTCAGCGGCGTGTAACCATGTTGCCCAAACTCGAACATCATCTATGAGTCCTTCAAACGCACTTGCACGATCTCCACCTATAGCAACCTTCCGATCCACCTGCGCCTCGGGAACGGCAGTTAATGGGGTATGGGCCACCCCAGTAAGCGGTTTTCCGTCGAGGTAAAGGTAAGCCATCTGTTGACTCTTATCATTGACGCGAAAAACCGCCGCCACATGATGCCAGCGACCATCAGCAACCTTGGTCGGTTGGCTTGTAAATTTAGTGGCGTTGTTAGGCTTGAGATGCTCAGCAATAATTTGGCTATTGTCCGTAACGGCCAACCGGAAACCTGCGTTGTCTTTTCCAGGTGGCAGATAAAGGATATCCCCGGCGGAAGCAGACTCTGCATTAATCCAGACTTCTAATGTAAAGTGCCCTTCATTGAAGGCGTTACTACCCTCGCTGTCTGGCCCAGAAAATACTGGTTCGATCCCTGGTACCTCAATTGCAGGAGTACCTTTTCTGCGCCTTAGCGTCAGAGTATTACCAACAACCACAGAATGGAGCGCTTCGTGGTCTAAATGGTTACTCGCTCCGTTATCATTAACACCAAAAAAGACCGTTTGTGAATTAACATAAGGTGCGCCTACTGGAGGAGACTCAACTTCCTCTTGCCCTCGCAAGTCGCCAGATTGTAGATCGAAAATCCATAGTCCTCCTGCAACAGATCCAGTGCTGCCTGCAACAGTGCAATAAACTTCTTTGCCATAGATAACAGGTGCAAAGACAGAAGGACTAGAAATGTTTGGTATGTCAAATGCCTTAACCTGTTTTCCAGATCCAAAATCCCAGAACAACACAGAAGATTTGGTCGTTATCACTAGTCGATTTGCACTGGCAGAAGCAGCCATTCCAGTAATTGTCTGCCCTGTTAACGAAGATGGATTCCACGCAAGATTTTCAGGCTTTTGCAATGTCATCGCATCAAGTATCTCAACCCATTCACCGTTATGAACGAACAGACGTCCACCATCTATACAGAGGCTACTATCACCGCTTCCTTGAAGCACAGCTCTAGCAGATGGCGTTAGTGGAGTGTTGCCATTGTCTTTAGACGGCTGCTCAAAGCGGTAAAGTGTATTGCCAGCGATCATGTAGACCTGATCTTTAGTAGCATAGATTGAACTACCTACGCTTGAGGGCGTTTGGAAGTAACCTATCACTGCTCCCGTTCGCTTATTTAGCCAGTAAATATTTATGCCATCTGCTGATACCACAGCGTACTGTTGCATTAATACAGGTATCGGCGAAGAGGGAATACGCTCTCCAGTCGGGTTAGTTTGTGCACTTAAGTCAGTAAACCATTGTTCTACTCCTTTCTCTAATTCAAAGGAGCGAACAGTAGTATCCTCTAGAACGATGCAACCAGACAAGTCCGCAGCGGGTGCGGAAGGATTACCCATATCCCGACCCCATTTGCGGTTTCCATGAATGAGGTCAATGGCATAAAAAGCCCGATCAGTAGAAAAACAGACCACCTCACCAGCACCAGCAGGAGACCACTTTGGTGCATCCTCTCCGCGTACCATCCAACGCTCTTTATAAGGCCATTTCGGGCTGACGTGATTGAGTAGGTATGGGTAAAGACTGTCATCAAACGAGAGATTGGTAGGCTTTGTCAGGACACCTTTAGTATTTTCAAGTCCCAGTTTCTGGTCAGTCGTGAGGTCTTTGAAATCACTAGGATTTGGTTGATTAAGAGGCCAATCTCCGATCAGCCCAGGCTCCTGCCCCGTAAGCAGTTTGCCCATCCGGTTCGTAATCTGCTTGGCATTGAGTCGTCGATTCCACAATCGGACATCAGCTATCATGCCGCTGTAATCCTTTGCGGTGTCGTCTACAAAAGCGCCGTCGCTTGGTGAATAAGACCCGATGCAGATCGGCTCAACAGAATTACCAACAGCGGGAATCTTGATATTTTCAGACAAAAGTTCTGGAGGGAAGTATTGCACACCCTTAGAAAGTCTTGCGCGCTCTTCGGCAGGAACTAATTCCTGATAGATCATCTTGTTGATCGGTAGGTGTATTCCATCCGCATACATATCGATATCTAACCCAGAGCGCGCCACCGCAATATGGTGCCAGGAGCCATCTGCAACTACAGTTGCCGCAGATTGAACAAAGAGCAACACTTGTGCTTTCTCATCGGCAATCGTGAATTGGATTCGCCCTTCCCCATAATTTTCAGCAATGATTCCATCAGGCTGATTCACAACAGCAAGTCTAAATCCCGTACCGCTTGTACTTGGCGATTGGGTGATTACATCTCCACCGACTGTCGTTCTAACCCATACCTCCAAACTGAAGTCGTCTAAACCAAAATTGAAGCTAGAGCGTACTGGAATTGAGAGTCGAGAGTTGCCATCACCCGAAAAATATGCAGCGCGGTGTGGGGAGTATGTCTTGGCAACAATCTGGTGATCATTCCTAGCATCTACCATATATATGCAGCCATTACCAATGACAGGAGTGAATTCTATTCCATTCACTTCATCAACATCATCACTCACTACGACCTCAAAACGTTCGTTTATAGCCAAATTAGCTTTGGTGTTATTAACGTTAACATCGAGGATAAATACAGCACCTGCGCGAGCGGGTAGAAAAACGCGATTTTCTGATTTTAGGTGCCCTGATTCTATATCTTGTTCAACTACATCCGTATTAATAATTGGCCGGAGGAAACCGCCTGACTGACCTGCGACGTTTTTCTCACGCGCTAGATCTTCAAGGGATGACTGCCAGAAAACCTCACCTGACTCAGTAGTCAAACCGATCACATCTCCAGTGGTTGACGAAGTTGCAAAGATACACCCGCCATCCCATGAAACTACTGGTGTATTCCAAGCTTGGACACCAGTGGAATATGTCCATCTCTCTGCTCCAGTTATCCAATCTCGCGCATAGATCGCATTGTTGCCAGTAACAATAACCAAGCCATCTCCCACCAAGGGCATGTGTAACTTATCTTGCGGCAAATCATCTAAAGATGGTTGAAAACGCCAGCGTACCTGTCCTGAACGAACATTGACCCCTAAAAGTTCATTGCCAGCGACGAAAAAAACTGCATCGTTTCCGAGTCCAATAGGTCCAGGTGAACTGTCCGTATCTGAAACTATAGTCTGCCAACCTACACTCCATCTCAGTGCTTCCTTGGCGTCAGGATGGGCATCATAGCCGTACAGATTTTTTTTATCTCTGAGAATCAGCATGCCAGATTCGATCAGCACCTGACTTAACCCAGGTTGATTGGTAGATACACTCGACCAGTTGTTTAGATAATTTCCAGTGCCAGCATCTAATCCAATTAGTTGGTTCTCCGCTTGTTCGGAATGCCCACCCCAACCATCATCGTTTTCTGAATTACCACCAGTGGTTGGATTGAAATCAACGATGTATCCTAAAAAGAAGATTGAGCCTCCGTAGTAGGAAATCTCCCGAATCCCTCCGTTAGAAATATTTTTCTTCCAGCGCGCTTCACCTGTATATAGATCGACACCAAGCAACTCCTGTGAAGTGGAGACTACCATAACATCTCCGCATAAAACTGGAGGTGCCTCGATAAATCTTATCGGATCGTGCTGCCAAAGAGGTTCTGTCATCGTATGTTTACCTGTTGTTTAATTGTTTTGTTCAACTGAAAGTCTTTAGCTAATTTGAATCAGCTAACGAATTCTGTACTTCGAAGGTTGAAAGCTGCTATCCAATAGTCGCCATTTTTGTTGTCTTTGCCTCCGACATAAGCAATTTCATTTACACCTAGAACAGGTGGACACGTCATCTGTAATCCATCACATAAAAAATTCTTATGAATGACTTTTGTCAGGTCGCCTGATTCCTCCAGAGTTAGCTCCACAAAAAGCAAAGATGAGGAAAATGCAAGCCAGAAAGTAGCTCCATTTTTGGTTTCGGACACCTGCGAAATGAAAACACTTGAAGCTCCTTGAAGCTCTTCAAAGGGTACGTAGGATATTTCTATTTGTTCATCATCTTTCAGAAGAATTAACCCCAATACCGGCTGCTCCACTGGAGCATCCGGTATCCCTGGCCTCACAGTCCATTTGTTTTCAATACCGAAAAAGATGGCTAAGTCGTTTCCTGCCTCCCATCCGTTGATTGTTAGCAAAGCGCATTGGTTAGCGCCTCTCAAGCTATGGTTTTCAATCGTTGTTTTGGGAAGGTCTAATTTTCCGGATATAAAATTTGCTGTGAAGAAGCTAGCTAGCCAAGCAAATGAATTTGTTTCCTGTTTGCCAAGATGTGAACTTAAGTAGGAAAAGATGTTAGCCCCATTTACTCCAGTTGTATCAGCAGCAAAAGGAATAAGTAGAAGAGTCTTTAACAACAAAACTGGTAATGGCGAGAGAGAGGACATCCATGTTTGGAAATAGCCGCTATAGATTTCAAACTGCACATTAGTTTTTAATTCTGATGTCCACGCCTCTTGAAGGTAATCTAAGTTAACTGCATAGAGAATATTGCCTCTAATATAGTAAAGCGAATCTTTACCCAGAATAGGGACATGGGAGGCTATTCCTTTTTCTCCTCCCCATTTTCGGGATTCCCTGTGACCGTTAAGTTTGTTGATTTGGTGTAATTCTCCGTCGGTTTCCAATACAAATATGAAATCACCATATTGAATTGGTGGAAGTAGCTTCGTTTTCACTTCGATATTCTTCCAAACCTTGATCGTTTTTTTCTCTGGATCTATAACTGCCCCATCACGGTCTAGTTGCCAGAGGTTTGAACCCTCAGTTATAAATATCTTGCCTTCATCATATTCGAAGCCAGATATTTCTTTGAAGCCAGATTGTTCTCCAATTGGCGTATGCCAATTTATCAAAAACTCCTTAACTGGTGGCAAATTTGGATAGTCTGATGAGTTAGGGGAAACGTCTTTTGTATTCAAGTTGAACAGCCTTTCTGTCGAATTAGCGATTAATGAATCGAAATTCGAAACTAAAACCATTTTTCCAACTATTGGACTTTGAGTGCGAAAAACTTTAATTGGGTTGAGCCTGATAGATCCGATAATCTCAATCATAACTTTACTTCTCACTGTAAAGCCATATAACGGGTATGACAATGATTTGTACAATTTAGTATTATGACAGCATTGTTGAAATCGATCGTGCACGGTATTGGAGGCTCCTAAGCAACGAGATAAGGCGTTCTACTGCCATCCATCCCACACTAATTAGAGCAATAAAACTAGTTAGTTGCTTGCCTTTAAGCCTAATAGCTATGTCCTAAAAGGATTATTTTTAGCAATTGAAAACTTACGATCATTTAGTTATAATGAGCACTTCTCAAGGTAAAGCACCCCTTCTTTAACTTAAAGTAAAACAGTTCAAAACATAAATGAAAGACAAGAAAAACAGTTCATTTTTCACAGATAATACATTATATTAAAATTTACCAAAATTCCTGACTGGTCTTTGTTTTTGAAATGAAATCACTATCAGTAAAATTACGTATCGACTATTAAAGCCTGTAAACTTAACTAACACACCTATTAGAAATAAAACTTTAAGAAAGTAGTTATACCGAAAGACTTTGCGTCTTATAAGGCGTCAGTTACAGGTTTTTGTCTAGTTTGAGTAAATCGGCTGTCAAAATAGAAGGATGAACTCTACTGCGAAACTGTTCAACGAATTACTACCTAATCAAGAACAGCTAAAACTTCATAATTTTGAATTAGGTCGCGACCATCGTCGCATCGTTTTCTTTGGTTGCTTCATCCAGCCGACAAATGCTTGTCGGCTCTGTGGACAGTCAACCCATCGAGTGCATAGCCACTATATTCGTCGGTTAGCTGATCTGTCATGGGCAGACTACGAGATCGCGCTTCAGGTGAAAGTGCGAAAGTTTTTCTGTTACAGTGCTCCCTGTCAGCGTCGGATTTTTACCGAACGGATACTCAGTGGGATGGCACTGTGAGTCCGACGAACGCAACGTTTAGGGAAACAGTTGTATGAGATTGCTCTGTACTTAGGTGGTGCGGCAGGGGCAAAATTGAGCCAGGATTTGTTTTGTGGTGTGAGTCGCAATACATTGGTTTACTCCGACTTCCAAGATACAAGGAGAGATTCGCGAGGTGAACGTCCCCTTATCAAAAAAAGGGCTTTAGTCCATACCAATACCGGAAGAAAGTCGAGGCTTATATTCGGGGTAATGAAAATCGGCGTTGCTGAATAGTGGGAGGAATCAAGCAGGAATCGGGACATCTCCAAATCTCAAGTAGTGAAGTAACAAGCGGATTGAATGTCTCAGCATTTCTTGGGATTTGGAATAACACAATGTTTTGCGATGTAATCGTGCTAGATAGTGCCGCAAACGTGTATTCTCACCTTCGACTCGTGTCATGTAGGTTTTGCTCACAATCTGATCTCCCAATGGAATAAATCCTGGATAAACACTCCAACCATCAGTGACATAGAAATAACATTGCCATGCTCCAACGATTGCCCACAACGGTGCAAACGTCTTTGCACTATGGTCACCTAACACCCAACCTAAAATGCCTGCTCTAAAGTGGTCTACCGCTGTCCACAGCCAGATTTTGTTTTTTTAGCCCCGACAAAGGTTTCCAGTTCATCAAGTTCACCGACTTGTGGAACCACTTCAGGATCATACGCATCAGGCAGGTGTTCTCCAACCTGTTTGACCCAGTAGATGACAGTCGTATGGTGAACACCTGTCACTCGTTCAATCCCTCGAAAGCCCATGCCATTGACATACATCCGTAAGCATTGCTGCTTGATGTCGTCACTGTATCCTTGAGCCATAGTGTAGCGCTCGATAAACTGACGGCGACAACTAACACATATGTAATTTTGCTTACCCCTTCTCTTGCCGTTTTTACGGATATGAGTAGATTGACAGTCTGGGCATTGCATCAAAACCCACCCTAATTCATCCCTCTATTATGCAATGCCTGAAAATCGTCTGGCGATCGCCAAGCTCAAGCGAAATGCACCTCTAACCCCATCCGATTTAGAGTCTTTGGAGCAGATGCTCTTCGGCGCACAGGAGATTGAAAGTCGCGAACGTTTCGAGGAAGTGTATGGCAAAGACGTGAGCCTTAAGCTTTTTATTCGCAAGCTTGTAGGGTTAGATCGCAACGAAGCGAAGCCGGCTTTCACAACGTGCCTAAAGGGGGGCAACTTCAGCATGAGCCTCCCTTCACCGACTCGCATCCAGAAGGCTTAGATGGGATGTTCACAGACAACGACGCCGACCAATTTATCTCGCTCGTGCGCTCCTTTAACGAAACTGTAGAGGCAGAATTTGGGGTAGCGTGACAGCGACTTGTGACATTGAAAGGGCAATCATTTTAGGGGCGCTCCATCTGCTCTTTCCCCAAAGAAATTGGGATGTCGGAATACTGGACTTTCCCGACCTGCCCGACAATCGGAGAGAGCATTGATAGGGTGGCGGCGGCTCCCAAGATTTGTTCGTCTCTAACTTCCAGGTACGCTGACAGTTGGGATAAGTCGCGGTGTCCTGAGTAAGCGGCGATGACGCGCAATGGAATTCCTGCATTGCTCATCTGAGTTAGAGCCGTGCGTCGAAAAGAGTGCGTTGAGGCTCCTTCAATTCCGACCCGCTGACTCGCTTTTCTCAATATCCGGGCGGCGGAGTCGGGGTTGATGTGTCCAGCATTGAACCGACCAGGAAATAAATACACATCCCCTGCAACTGGTTGATAGGTGGCGAGGATGGAGCGCAGGTCTTCAATGATCGGGATGGTACGGGTGTCCAATTGCCCTTTGGTGTTGGCTTTTCTAATTAACAGGTAGGGACGCACCCGGTGCTTAGTGTCGTAAATGTCTTGGGTTAAAAGGGTGCAAGCTTCATTAATTCTGCAAGCACTAAATAGGGCGACGGCAAACAGAGCGCGATCGCGTTCTGTCTGAAATCCTTCGCTGAATAGCAATTGAATTTCAGTTTGGGAAAGAATCTTCGCTTGCCCGTGTCGGTCTACTTTCAACCTGACTACTCCCGCTTCACTGCACCTGATTTAACGGCAGTAGGGGGTAGCCTGTCTAGCCCCAAATGCTGTTCCAATTGGACCCGGATTTTTTGGGATTCAATAGAACTAGATTCAGTGCCGAAGTGCCGAGGTAAGCTGTGAATTTCAAAATGCAGATTTTGAAAGCAGTGGGAATTGCAAAGAGATGCAGTACAGACTCTCGCCACAAACTACGACCTAGAAGAAAGCTCCTGAACAACGCAGGAGCTTGTATCCTCTCAAGTCAGTCCTGCCTCACCCAATATCTTTTCCAACCTTTCCTTAGCCGCCCTGTATTTCTCGCTTCCGCCTTTCTTGGTTCCCCAGATGCGCTCGATGATGGCATCCTTTGCCATTCCCGAACGCCTTTTCGCCACCACGGAGCCTCTTACCCAAGATTCAATTTTTGGGCTGAGAGGGTCTGCTATCTGGATGGGTTCTGGAGGTTCTGTATTGCTGGAACCTAAACCCATTAGACGTTCCAAACGTTCTACATCAGTGGGTTCTTCAACATTCTGACCCGGTTCGGGAACGTTCTGACCGGGTTCGGGAACGCCCGTTGAACTAGGGGCGTCCCCTTCCTCCTGATTCTTGGATTGCTGAAATAAATTCCACACAGACTCCGGTCGAATCCACTCAGGCTTGATACTGATTTCCTGCCCCTCAATGGTTTCGCCGGAGTCAGTCTTAATCCCAGAGATCCGCCCTCGGAATAAAGGTTGATTCTCAGAGTCGCTATACAACTCAATCTGAATGAGTCCTCTATTCTTCGCCTTACTAATTCCCTCACCGCCTCCCAGTGCTTGCAGGGTATTGTCATGGGCTATCAAGATGGGGGCTTCTGCTGCCTTTCGAGGGTCGGTCAGTACCTTCCGAATGAATAAGGATGCAGGTTCTTTACATTCTTCATATTGGTTGTAGTTGGTCACTTCATCCCAGATGGAGGTGAGCCACTGGTCTTTTTGGGTGCGAGTCGTAAAGCGCTCGTACATGGCGAAGAGTGCTTCCCCAACCTGTGCGTAATTATGACCGCTGCCATAACCAACAACTGCCAATTTTACGAGATACTTCCAAGCTTCAGTTTGATTCTGGTGAAAGTGCGGGTCGGTGATGCCAATGATTTTGTGACTGTGCAAGTAGTGACGCACTAGGGAGAGAAAGGCAGCGAAGTAGGATTTATAACTGCCCATATCTCCATAGATGAGTACGGGCTTTTTCATCAGCTGCCCAATCCATCCCCCTTCGTGTTCTTGTATCAACTGGGTTAATTTCTCGCGGGGGTCTGTTGGTTGCGGGGGTTGAGCTTGAGGTTGAGGTACAGGAGCCGCCTGGGTATCTGGGGTGATTGCTTCTGTTACGACTTCAGCTTCCAGCGGCTCTTGGTAGGGTGCCAATGCAGCATAGGATTGTTCAGCTGCTTGAAGCATGGTTCGAGCATTAAAGGATTCCAGTTCTGCCTGTGCTTGCACCTTGAGTTTTTGTAAATTAACGCCCTCCCAAATGCTCTGGTACTTCTGCTGTTTCGATTCGGCTTGTGCCAGCGCTCTTGCTATTGCCATTGACACTGAGAATCCAGCAACACCCAGGAATGCACCACACAACTTCCACCCCGCAGCGCCTGGGGTTCGTCGCACGTTGACAGCAGAATTTGGGAGTTGAAACCAGTCGGGTACAGAGGCTTCTAAACAACCATTGGCAACCGGCTGACAGTAGTGAAGCTTGCCGTCGAAACTTCCTTGAACTCCGACAGCCGAACCAATGATACCCAGGCTTAAAGCAGACAACATGATTAGCTTTGGGTTCACTGCCTCGACCTCCTGAGAAATATCGATAAACCGACTGCGAATCCTGCCAAAATCATCCCGACCCAGCACAGGGGATTAACCATCATTCTTAACCCTCTTCTGTCACTTTCCGAGTATTCTGAATAAAAGGATTAAAAGAAAAAACTCTGGAAGGTAAGTAGGGCAATGGATGTAGAATTACAAATTCTGAAACATTTAGCAAGAG
>NZ_JAMPKA010000036.1:0-56920 GCF_039961855.1 Trichocoleus sp. Lan
GCAAGGGGGCATGGCGGCGGGAGTTGTCTCTTTCATTTATCACACCATAACGTGAAATGGTTGCCATGCCTGTATTATACCTTTTTAGAGTCTTGTTTTTCGTTTAAGCACCGTTAACATTGGCTTTCGTAACCTCAACCCAACCTACAGAATCATATCTTTGAACTAAACCAATTTTTTAATATTCCCAAAAGCACGATAGAAACCGCCGCGAGAAGATTCGCGCACCTCTTCCACCAGATAACGCGCACCTTCGGAGCGAATCTCCTGAGGAAATTGCACTTTCCAACTGGGATTATAACCAGGAGAAACAGCGCGAATTCTTAACTTCCCACCTTCTTTAAAGCACTCGACAATTACTCCCTGACTGGCGTTCGATGTCGTTTCTAAAGTATTAGAAGGAACGGCTGCGGCAACGGCAGTAGGTGCTTTAATGTTAATAGCCTGGGGAACTGTACCCGCTTGCGCCGCTTTGATTGCAGCTTCACTAGCATCGATGCAAGCAAGAGAACCATCGGTGGTGACGATGTAGAGATGGTCATCTATAAACTGCATGGAGAAGGCAGAACCGCAGCCAGTGGCTAGTTTCCAAAGACGCTCTCCTTGTTGACTAAAACAATAAATCGAGGAGCAATTGTCGCCTGCAAAGACATATTTACCTTCTTCAGCAGTGGCGCAAGAATAAACGGGCGCATCACATTGATAAATTGTGCTAACTTCGCCTTTCTTAGTGAAGCAATAAACTTGATTCTCACTGGTACTAGCATATACAAATGCTTCTTCTTGCCAGCCAAACAGCACCCCGCCACGAGTTTTTTGATTCCAGATTTTCGTTCCATCTTCCCAGTCATACATCGTCACGCCGTTGCTGTGTCCGTGATAAATTCCAATCTCATCGCAGCGCACCATCCAGCCATACTCGCCACTACTTTTTTTAGTCCATTGAGACTCATCTTCGTGATTGATAGTTGTAACATTTCCAGCGTCATCAGAAACACCGAGAATGGCATCTTTGATATCCAGCCAGAAGATATTCACATTGGGGGCAATTTCATAAGCGACACGAGGAATTTTTCCAGTCAAATCGTATACTTTGCCATCATCGCATCCCGCATAAAGCCAGCCTTCATCAGCAACAATACACTTCACGCCGTCAGGAAGACGAAACTGATTTTGGACAATTCCCGTATGGCTAAGAGCAAAAATTTGACCCACTTGATTGCCAACCCAACAGCGCGAGTTGTCAATAAAGATGCCGAAAGCAGGGGAAGAAGAGGCAAATTTCCAAACTACAGGTGCTTGGTTTGCAGTTGAGCGATCGCTCTTTATTTCCCGTCGAGTCACGGGACGTTTACTTCGCACGCCCATAACTGCTTGTTCGTAACCTTTCTTCAGTTTCTCATTAATCTTTTTGGTCGCCTCAGCTTTAGCTTTTTCCGGGGTTGGATAGGTTTTAACTTGAGTTTGTCCTGAGTCACCAATGCGACCGTAACGAATCGATACTTCCGTACCGTTGACAATTACTTCATAAAATTTGTGAGAACTACTATCTGACTCTGACAATTCTAGATACGTTTTCTCTTGAGTCATTTTTTCCTCCAATTCTGTATGTATTAATAAATATCTATCTTGCCTAAAATTTTCCATTCTTAATTCAGTATTCTGCCGTGTTAAAAGGAGAAAATTAAAATTTCAAAAATAGCATAAATCCTCTTTTAACTTTGCACTTTGCATTCATAAATGAAAATCAGTAAAATTTCAGCTCAAGCTCACTTCCTTGGATTCGTATATGTATGTCAACTTTATATCAAATAAATATAGTAATTAAAGTAGAATTAAGAAAAAAGTCCATTTGTTAACTTTTTATAAAAATTGGACATAAAACATTTTTTATTGATAAATACAGATTTATATATTTTTTGTAAAATCATTAACATCCCAGTCTTTTCGGTTGGTCTTGCAATCCTGAAAAATTCACCACTGGCAGGCGAATCTCAAGAATAAGTTTTTTGAACGAGGATTAGATGCAGTTCCAGATGGCAAGCAATGTTTTTACAAGCATTAAAATACACTTGGTTAGACTCTTTTAATCCTTTTTACTCAAACTATCTCTAACATTTGGCTACATTTATTTGGACAAGTCAAGAAAGCAATTAGTATTTTAGGTTACATTTTTTAGAGTGTCAGAAAGATGACTTTCCCAAACTGTGTATACACTGATATTCACTGAGGAGCAAACTATATTTCCGTATAAATACGCTTTCAATTAATCGAATAAAGTTTTAATTTTACTTCAGCACAATAGGCTGATCTAGTGTTCACTTACAAAAAGCGTCTCTAACTGGACTGGATCGCCTACAAATCCGTAAATGGCATAATTATGAGAACAATTCCGGGATATCAGATTTTTGAGCTAATTTATGAAAGTAGCAAGTCGCTTGTGTATCGAGGATGCCGACTTCGGGATAATTTGCCTCTTATTCTTAAGGTTATCAAAGAAGACTATCCATTACCAGAAGAAATTTCTAGGTATAAGCAAGAATATGAAATTACCCGTTCGTTGAATCTAGATGGTGTTGCTAAAGCGTATGATTTAAAATCATATCAAAATACTCTAGTAATGCTCTTGGAGGATTTTGGGGGTCAATCTCTAAAGATATTGATGGACAAACAAAATTTTACAGTTTTAGAAGCTATTAAAATTACTATAAAAATTGTTGAAACTTTAGCTAAGCTGCATAATTTAAACATTATTCACAAAGATATTAATCCATCTAACATTGTTTTTGACCCAAAAAGTAGGCAAGTCAAATTTATTGATTTTGGGATTTCCAGCGTTTTGTCGCGGGAAAACCCTACCCTAAAAAATCCCAATGTTTTAGAAGGCACTCTTGCCTATATGTCGCCAGAGCAAACTGGCAGAATGAATCGTTCGCTGGATTATCGTACTGACTTTTACTCCCTTGGCGTTACCTTCTACGAGCTTCTCACTGGCAGACTACCTTTTAATGGTACTGATGCAATAGAGTTAGTACATAATCATATTGCGCTTACGCCAATTCCGCCTCATAAGTTTAATCAAAGCATTCCCAAAGCAGTTTCGGACCTTGTTATGAAATTGCTGGCTAAAACTGCTGAAGATAGATACCAAAGTGCTTATGGAATTCAAGCAGATTTAGAATATTGTCTAACTCAATTAGAAATAAATAACCAAATTCCAGAGTTCTCTCTCGGTCGTCATGATATCTCTAATAAATTTCAAATCCCTGAGAAGCTCTATGGCAGAGGGCAAGAAATTAATACGTTACTAACAGCATTTGAACGAGTGAGTCAATTCTCGTTTGGTAAGCCAATGCCAGGGGATATTGAGATGATGTTGGTGTCGGGTTATTCTGGCATCGGCAAGTCATGTTTAGTGCAAGAAATTTACAAACCAATCACTCAACAGCGAGCTTATTTCATTTCTGGGAAATTTGACCAGTTTCAGCGGAGTATTCCCTATTCTGCTGTTGTCAGCGCCTTTTCTGCCTTAATCCAGCAACTTTTAACGGAAAGCGAAGCACAGCTCAACCAGTGGAAAGAAAAACTCCTAGAAGCCCTTGGCTCTAACGGGCAAATTATTATTGATGTTATTCCTGAGGTAGAACTCATTGTCGGTTCTCAGCCTAGAGTTCAAGAATTAGGGCCAACTGAATCCCAAAACCGCTTTAATTTAGTCTTTCAAAACTTTATTCGGGTATTTTGCCAACAAGAACATCCATTAGTCATCTTTCTGGATGATTTGCAGTGGGCTGACTCTGCCACGCTCAAATTGATGGAGTTGATGATGACGGATGATCAAACGCACTATCTATTTCTCATTGGAGCATATCGGGATAATGAAGTCAGCTCCACTCATCCCTTGATGATTACGCTGGATAGTTTACGCGATGATGGAGCTATCATCAACCAGATTAATCTAGCACCTTTAGAACTTGAGCATATTACCCACTTGATTGCTGACACCTTGCATACGGATAGGGAATCAGTAAGATCCTTAGCTTCCCTCATCCTGCGTAAAACAGAAGGAAATCCCTTCTTTGTCAATGAATTTCTAAAAACCCTATATCAGGAAAACCTGCTTACCTTCACCCCCCCTCAGACCTTTCTTACTCAGGGGGAAGAAGAGGCAAGTAAAGCCCTATGGCAATGGGACATCGCTCAAATTGAAGCGTTGGGTATTACTGATAATGTTGTCGAATTAATGATAGGAAAATTAAAAAAGTTGCCGAATTCAACACAGCAGGCTTTACGGTTAGCAGCTTGTGTCGGCAATAGTTTCGATTTAAATACCCTGTCTATCATTTATGAGAAATCAATTTATGAAACTTTTAAAGACCTTTTGCCAGCTCTGAAAGAAGAATTAATTAAGCCTACTTCTGTGTTGGAAACGACCGAAGAGGAAGGGGTTAGTTCTCAACTATTAGTTTTTAATTATAAATTTTCACACGACCGCGTGCAACATGCAGCTTATGCACTGATTGATAACTCGCTTCAAAAAGCAGTTCATCTCAAAATTGGCAATCTCCTTTTAGCAAGTACGCCTTTGGAAGACCAGATAGAAATAATTTTTAAATTAGTCGATCATCTAAATATCGGTTCTGACTTAATTGTCGATGAAGAGGCAAAAATTGAATTAATAATATTGAATTTGGAAGCAGCTCGAAAAGCGAAAGATGCAACCGCATACAGCTCAGCACTTCACTATTTGACTGCTTGTATGAATGTTTTACCAAGCGATATTTGGGTAAAACGCTACGATCTAGCTTTTTCATTGCATAAAAAACGAGCCGAAATTGAGTATTTAAACGGTAATTTTGCTCAGGCTGAAGCCTTGCTGGAGCTAACCCTATCTCAAGCAAAATCAGTTCTCGACAAAGCTGAAGTTTATAATATGCTGATTGTGCAGCATACCATGCTTGCGAAATATCAAGAGGCAATTCAAGCAGGGCGTAATGCTCTTAGTCTGCTAGGAATTGACTTACCTGAAGGGGAATTAGCAACAGCAGTTGAGCTAGAAATAGGCGAAGTTAATAAGAAATTAGAAACCCATGAGATTGGGTCTTTAATTAATTTAGAAGCCATAAAAATTCCGGAAGTAAAAGCAGCAGTCAAATTGTTAGCAAACATGGGGCCTTTAGCATATTTTGTCAATTTTGACCTTTGGCAGCTAGTTACTGTTAAAACAGTTAATCTTTCTCTCACCTATGGTTATGCATCAGGAGCAGCGTATAGCTACTCGTGTTATGGAATGATACTCAGCGCAATTTTAGGGAATTCTCACTCTGGTTATGAGTTTGGGGTCTTAGCAACTAAACTAAGTAATAAGTTTAATAATGTAGCTCAAAAATGTGCAGAATTGGTGGTTCTTGCCAATTACTTGAGTAATTGGGTGAAGCCAATTAAGTTTAGTCATACAATTAATGATGAGGCATATAAAACGGGGCTAGACTTTGGAGATTTGCAATGGGCAGGTTATACTCGTCTTCACAAAGTCATTGCTTCCTTCCATCAATGTAAAAGTTTAGAGCAAAGTTTAAAACAAATACCTCAGTCTTTGCTATTTTGCCAAAAGAGTAAAAATCAATGGGCAATTGATATAATTTTAGGTTATAACCTAGCGGTGTCGAACTTGATAGGCATGACTGCTGGAACCTTATCTTTTGAAAATGATGGGATTAGCGAATCCAACTTCTTGACAAGTTGCGAACAACATCAAAGTTCGGCGGCAATTTGTGAATTCCATATTTTAAAAGCCCAAATTCTTTACTTATACGAAAAACCGGATTTAGCTTTGAACAGTAGTTTGTTAGCTTCAAAGCTACTTACTTCTATTTTCGGTCATATCTCAGTATCTACACATAACTTTTATCACTCACTGATTCTAGTTGCTCTCTATCCGAATGCTTCAGAATCTGTACAAAAACAATCTTGCGAGACGTTAGCAGCGAATCAAAAGCAGATGAAGATTTGGGCAGACAACTGTCCAGAAAACTTTCTACACAAGTACCTGTTAGTAGAAGCTGAAATTAGTCGCATCACTGGCAATGATTTAGAGGCGATAGACTTGTATGAACGCGCCATTGAGTCCGCAAAAGAAAATGAGTTTATTCAGAATGAAGCTTTAGCGAATGAACTCGCTGCTAAGTTTTGGTTAGCGAAAGGAAAAGAGAAGTATGCTAAAGTCCATATTACAGAAGCTTATTACGGCTATCAACGTTGGGGAGCTAAGCGCAAAGTAGAAGATTTAGAGGAAAAATATCCGCACTTTCTGACTAAAACATCTATTCTGCCTCGCGTCAAAGATACTCCCACGACTACTGGACATTCCTCTACGGGTAGTAGTTCTAATACGTTGGACTTCACCACTGTGATGAAAGCTAGTCAAGCGATCGCTGCTTGTATCGTGTTGGATAAGTTACTGGCTTCTTTAATGAAAATATCTATCGAGAATGCTGGCGCACAAAAAGGTTTACTACTCTTGGTAAGAGATGAAAAACTGCTGATTGAAGCCCGTTCATCGGTTGAATCAAAAGAGGTTGTTGTTCGGCAGTCAACTCCGCTTAAAGGTTGTCAAGAGTTACCTCTGACAGTGATTAATTATGTAAAAAGAACTCGCTCAGATGTGGTTCTAAATGATGCGGCTAGTGAGGGAAAGTTTATTAATGACTCTTATATAGAGCTAAATAAATTGAAGTCCGTTCTCTGTATGCCTATCCTTAATCAAGGGAAATTAATCGGTATTCTTTATTTAGAAAATAATCTGACATCCGGAGCTTTTACTCCCGATAGGATAGAAGTTTTAAGAGTACTTTCAGCTCAGGTAGCAATTTCTCTGGAAAATGCTATGCTTTACAATTCGATGGAACAAAAAGTCCAAGAGAGGACGCATGAGCTAAATGAAAAAAATGTACGGTTATCCCAAACTCTACAAGAACTTAAGCGTACTCAGACGCAATTAATTCAGACCGAGAAAATGTCTAGCTTGGGTCAATTAGTAGCGGGAGTTGCCCACGAAATTAATAACCCAGTTAACTTTATCTACGGCAACCTTGTCCACGTTAATGAATATACTCAAGACCTACTAAACCTAATGCAGCTATATGCCAAGCATTATCCCAATCCGGTGTCTGAGATTCAAGACGAAGCGGAGGCGATAGAAGTAGATTTCTTAGTTGAAGATTTACCAAAAATGCTGTCCTCGATGAAGGTGGGGGCTGACAGAATTCGTCAAATTGTCCTGAGTTTGAGGAATTTTTCGCGCCTTGATGAGGCAGAAATGAAAGAGGTCGATGTTCACTCAGGGCTAGATAGTACGTTATTAATTCTGCAAAACCGCCTGAAGGCTAAGACAGAAATTCCGGCTATTAAAGTGATTAAAGAGTATGGTTCGCTGCCGCTCATAGAGTGTTATGCAGGTCAGCTTAACCAAGTATTTATGAATCTTCTGGCTAATGCGATCGATACTTTGGAAGAAGTCATGAATAATGGTTCAAAAACAATAGGAGATTACCAGGAAATAGCCCAGGCATCTTGTTTATCTTCCTGGGAACGAAAAGAACAAAATTCTCTTAACCAATTGCGAGTTAGCGATTACCAATTACCAACAATTCGGATTCGCACCTGTGTCGTAGACGAAAGTCGGGTTCTGATTACCATTGCTGATAATGGCCCTGGGATGACAGAGGAAGTCAAAAAACGTATTTTCGATCCTTTCTTTACTACAAAACCGATTGGTAAAGGGACAGGGCTAGGGTTAGCAATTAGTTACCAGATTGTGGTGGAAAAACACGGCGGTCAATTACAATGTTTTTCCACACTTGGGCAGGGAACTGAATTTATTGTTGAGATTCCGATCCGTCCGCAACATTAACCTTTGTCTTCACAAGCCGATCTCCTTTATCAGATAGAGGACAAGCAGCATTCTCAGTAATTTTGCTTAAACATTTCTTTATGTAAAGCTCATAGTTACGCACATTCACATACGCACATTCACGGTGGACTAGGGATGTAGAGAAAGGCTACCACTGAGGGGTAAGGTTAGCGGGAAGAGATAAGTCATGCAGCTCCTAGACAATTGCTCGATTGCTACCGAGAGAAAAGTAGGACTTCACCAATTGTATGTAGAAGATATCGTGAGATGCACCACGCTATCAGAAGCAGTGCTGATGGTAAATAAGGCTTATGATTTCCACCGTCATCCTTACTTTATGTGGATGCAGGCACCCTCTACCTCACGGGCACAATTTCTTTGCACACAGCTACCAATTTGTTTTGCAATTGAGTCATTTTCGCAATCATTAGCGGCAGTTTTGGCTCGGACTCCAGTATTAGAACGGCGACTTTCTGTGATGGAAAACGTGGCTGAAGAACATGGTCACGGCAATTTATTGACCTCTCACAAATACACCTTCCGCCAATTTTTGCGGGCTTTAGGTGCCACTCCAGAAGATTTAGAACTACCCTGTCCTGCATCAGTGTTAGCTTTCAATCATTCACTTCTGGGCGACTGTCTGACGCAATCAAGTGAAGCGGGTGGAGCCGCTTTGGGGATGCTGGAGCATCTGTATTCGAGTGTTAGTGGGATGATCGCCCGCACGATTAACGAGCGAGGTTGGGCAGCACCGGGTAGCCAGTCACACTATACTGTCCACGAGGAACTTGACGTAGAACACGCACGAGAACTGTTGACTTTGGCAGAACCCAGTTGGGAGGAGCCACGCAACCGCGCTCATGTTGCTCAAGGGCTGGTGCTGGGTGCCCACTACTTATGGGCATTGTACGAATAGTAAGCCACGGTAAGAGCGATCGCTACATCACAGAGTACAGCGATCGCTCTTATCTTCCGACCTGTGCATTCTCAATACAGGTTCTTAACTGTTCGGTGAGAACCTGGACATGGGGTTTCTTGAGCATGGTTAGGTGATTGCCAGGAATGTTATAAATTTCCACTCCTCCTCCAGCTAGCTCGCCCCAACCCATACTTGGATCTTGATTCGCAGCGATATTTTGTTCGCTATTTTTCAAAAGAGTAATTTTGCTAGGATAGACTTGCGGCACATAGCTAAGCGCTGCTTGACTATTCGCTTGAAAAACCCTAAGTATCGATTTACTTCTTAATTCTTTTAATATTCGTTTTTTAGATTCTTTAGAGATTAGCTTGCTTTGGGGCTTGTCGGTAGCGGCTATAAGATAAAAATAATCCATAAAATAAGGCCATATATGTCGCGCTACTGTGTTCATCAGAAACTTTAAACCGTCCCCGAAGGAAGGTTTGTTTTTAGAAATTGGTGCGGAAGTATCTATCACAGCCAGTAGAGCTACTTTATGCCCAGTTTTTTGCAATTGTTGAGCCATTTCAAAAGCAACCAAGCCTCCAAAAGACCAACCTCCTAAAAAATAAGGGCCATTCGGCTGCACTGCACGTAAGGCATCAATATAATAAGCCGCTATATCCTCAATACGAGTTAATGGGGATTGTTCTCCGTCCATACCCAGAGGTTGTAGCCCATAAAATGGTTGTTCTGTCCCCAAATGATATGCGACTTCATAATAAGGAAAGATTACTCCTAAAATGGGATGAACGCAAAAGAAAGGTGGATTTTGACCTTTAGGCTGAATTGCAACTAAGGGCGACCAATACGGAGAATCAATTTCGGGAGATAGCGCCCTTGCTAGACCTTCAATGGTTGGATTTAAGAACAGGGTAGACAGCGGTAATTCGCGCTCAAATTGCTTGCGTATCTGCTCCATGAGGGTGATACTCAGCAGCGAATTTCCCCCTAAATCGAAGAAGTTATCGTAAATACTTACACGCTCGATGTTAAGAACTTTAACCCAGATTTTGGCGAGGACTGACTCAGTAGGATTACGAGGTTCAATGTAAGCCTTATCTAGGGTTTGGCTAGTTGAATTATCGGGTTCGGGTAAGTTCCGACGATCGACTTTGCCATTAGGTGTTAAAGGCAGAGCTTCTATCATGACAAAAGCTGAAGGAACCATGTATTCTGGCAACTTCTTCCTTAGGAAATCACGGAGTTCAATGATTGTAGGGGTAAAATTTTGGGCTGGCACAATATAAGCGATTAAACGCTTATCACCAGATATCTCTGTAGCAATTACCACCGTTTCTCTGACTGTCGGATGCTGAGTCAGCAGTGCCTCAATCTCTCCTAATTCGATGCGGAAACCGCGAATTTTTACTTGGTCATCAAGGCGACCTAAAAATTCAATGTTGCCGTCTGGTCGATAACGAGCTAAATCGCCGGTTTTATAAAGACGATCCTCGCTACCCCCCTTTAAAAGGGGGGAGAAAAAAGAATTTTTTCGGGTTTCTTCTTCATTTTCTATTTTTGCCTTTTTGAAAGGATTAAGAATAAATCGTTCGGTAGTTAAATCAGGGCGATTGAGATATCCCTGCGCCAGTCCATCACCCTGAATGTACAATTCGCCAGTAATTCCGATGGGTACAGGCTGTAAATATTTATCTAATATATAAATTTGAGTGTTAGCAATTGGGCGACCGATGGGCGGTTTTTTGCTATTGTCATTAATTTCTGAAATCGTAGCCCAAACAGTTGATTCAGTTGGTCCATAAGCGTTAAAAAATCTGCGATCAGAAGCCAATTTGTTTACAATATCTTTAGAACAAGATTCGCCGGCACAGATGATAGTTTGCAGCGCAGGAAGTTTTTCTGGTAATAGTGCGAGTACAGTAGGCGGGAGCGTGGCGTGAGTAATCGCATTCTCGCGCAATAACTTGATTAAAGGTTGTCCAGGTAGAAGAGATTCCTTTTTGGCTAAATAGAGGGTTGCTCCCGATCGCAATGCCATGACAATCTCGAAGATTGAGGCATCAAAACTCAAGGATGCAAATTGCAGGATGCGATCGCTTGGCTGTACCTTGAAAACTTCGAGCTGAGCTTCTGCTAAGTTAGATAGCCCTCTGTGCTGCACTAAAACGCCTTTTGGTTTTCCAGTTGAACCAGAGGTGTAGATGACATAAGCTAGATTTTCAGATGTTACGTTGCTGCTTGGGTTGTGTTGGGGATAGTGAGCGATCGCATCCCAGTCCGTATCCAAACAAACTATAGATAAACCATCTTGGCGATCCCCCCAACAGGTCTTTAACAGGGAGGCTAATTTGGATTGCGTTAATAAGATGGATATTTGAGCGTCTTCGAGCATGAAGCTAAGACGTTCTTGAGGATAGGTCGGATCTAAAGGCAGGTATGCTCCTCTCGCTTTGAGGATGCCTAACAGTCCTACAATCATCTCTAGGGAACGCTCTATACAGATGCCAACTAGAACGTCTGGAACTACCCCCAAGTGTTGTAGGTGGTGTGCAAGTTGATTGGCTCTGATGTTGAGTTCGCGGTAGGTTAATTGCTGATTTTCAAAGATGAGCGCAATCGCATCCGGAGTCTGCTCTACTTTTGCCTCAAATAACTGATGAAAACACTGGTTTTGCGGGTAATCTTTACTGGTATTATTCCAATCAATTAATAACTGTTGTCGTTCGGCTGCTGTTAATAAAGGTAACTCGCAAAGGCTTTGTTCTGGATTTGCGACAATACCTTCGAGCAGCGTTTGAAAATGCCCCAGCATCCGGGTAATGGTAGCGTCATTAAATAAATCAGTGCTGTAAATTACCTGTCCTCTGAGAGCTTCCGGAGATTCCCACAGGTGAAACTCTAGGTCAAACTTGGCGCTGGGGTTGTCAAAATCTAGATGCGAAAGTGTTAGTGCAGGTAACTCTAGCGCCTCGATTGGTGTATTTTGCAGGCTGAATGCAACCTGAAATAATGGATGCTGGCTCAGGTTACGCTCTGGATGCAGTTCCTCTACTAGCTTCTCAAAGGGTAAGTCTTGATGGGCATAAGCTTCTAGCGCAACCTCCCGGACTCTGCTCAGTAATTCCAGAAATGTTGGATTACCTGATAAGTTGGTACGCAGCACCAAACTATTAACAAAAAAACCAATTAATCCCTCAATTTCGCGGCGGTTGCGGTTGGCAATAGGCGAACCAACTACAATATCTGATTGCTGTGTGTAGCGGTAAAGTAAGGTTTGAAATGCCGCTAAAAGGGTCATGAACAGAGTCACCCCTTGGCGTTGCGAAAGTACCTCTAGTTCCTCACTTAGGCTTCTCGGTAACTCTAGAAATTGCGTTGCGCCTCGGTAGGTTGGAGTAGCTGGGCGAGGTTTGTCAGTGGGCAAGTTTAGTGAGGGGATATTGTCCAGCTGCTGTTTCCAGTAGGCTAACTGAGTCTCCAGAACCTCACCCTGTAGCCATTCGTGTTGCCAGTCAGCAAAGTCTGCATATTGGATGGGGAGTTCTGGCAAGGGCGCTCGCTCGTTATTGCCAAAAGCGGTATACAGCGTTCCGAGTTCCCGAATTAGCACTCCAATCGACCAGCCATCGGAGACAATGTGATGCAGATTCAGCAAAAGTACGTGTTCTGAGGCGTCTATCTGTAGCAGCATCACTCGCAGTAACGCGTCTTGAGATAAATCAAAAGAACGCGATCGCTCCTCAGTGGCTAGTCGTCGAGTTTCCGCTTCCCGTTCGGTTGCAGATAGATGCCGCAAATCTATAAGGGGCAAAGGTATGGTTAAGCTGGGAGCAATGACTTGAACGGGTTGCCCATCAAGCATCCTAAAAGTGGTACGCAAAGCTTCGTGGCGACGCACGATTTCGTTGAACGTCTCCTCCAGCGCCGAAGTGTTGAGCGAACCCGTCAGGCGAAGTGCAGTCGCTACATTGTAAAAGGTATTGCCAGGGAATAGCTGGTCGAGGAACCACAGCCGCTGCTGGGCAAAAGATGCCGGAAAGACAAAGACCTCCGCTTCTTGCTCAGTTACTTCTTGCTCAGTGTTGAGTGCTTTCTCATCAACCGTGAGGTCGTTGTCGGTAAAATTCTGAGTCATCCGCAGATTGTACCACTGGGCATAGTTGTTCGATTATGTTGCCCATTTCCCCGCTTTCTGGTCTTCACGGAGGCTGATTAGGCTGCGTCTATACCGCGCAAAGACGGTACAGAAGATTCATCAACTGTTCCCCATCTTCCAGGTAGGTCACGTACTCGCTTTCGCTTATCTTAACGTCCTTACCTTCCATATCTGAACCGTAGCGCTCAGCCATGACGACAATTGGCGTAGTGTTGAGCAGTTCCGCTCCCTGACATATACGCCGTCCCAGGTTAATAACCTCGTCTATCGGCATATCGAACTGGTTAATCAAAATCAGACTAGGGCGATCGCGCACACCACGCGCCAGGGCGATCGCGTCTTCTTCCTGTAGCGCCTCAATCACGTGGTAGCCCCAGATGGAAAGGTTATATTTCAAGAGCGGGCGTGTATCGTCATCTAGTTCAAATATCAGAATTGTCGGTAGCCTATCTTTTTTCTGGTTCATTTGTTGTCCTTTTGCTCCTCTTTAGACCGTTACTTGCAGACTGAGGAGAAGAGACCCTCTTCCAGCCTGACTTAATCTCTACGCAACCTGTACGCGATTGGATGAGGAGCAACGAAAGTGCTTCACTTTCTGCCGCACGAGTGAAGGTGAGAACGCTTTGATCAGCCATCTCTGTCCTTGGCTCCCAGCAAGCGATCGTATTCCTCTCTGAGAACCTGGAAACACTCGCACGCAGTCGCTTCCAGCCCCGCCTGATCCAGGATCTGGACGCGACCCCGGTTGTACCGAATGAGATCCCTCTCCTGAAGCTTTTGGGCGGCTTGGGTGACACCAGCGCGGCGCACGCCCAGCATGTGACCGAGGAACTCCTGGGTAAGCTTAAGGTCATCCGAATCAATGCGGTCTTGGGCTTCGAGCAGCCAGCGTGCTAAGCGTTGATCGAGAACATGGAGGCTGTTGCAGCCAGTGGTTTGCGATATCTGGGCAATCAGGGCTTGTGTGTAGCGCAGCAGTACGTCACGCAGCCCCTTATTGCGATCAAACTCCTCCAGCAGCACCCCTGCATCCACCTTGATCGCACTGCCCGCCATTTGTACGATGTATTCAGTCTGCGTGGTCTCCCTTCCGCCCATGAAGGCATTGACGCCGACCACTTCACGGTTGCCGACTAGACCCGCCTCAACCGTGGAGCCGTCAGTCATGGTGATGGTAATCGAGATCAGGCAATCGATGGGGAAATAGAGATCCTCGATAGTTTCACCAGGATGGTGGAGTATCTTGCCCTGTTCCAGCGAGACTCGCTTCAAGTTGGGAGCAAGCTTCTCGTATACCTCACGGGGTAGGACGCTAAGCAGTCGATTTTCAGTAGTCATCTGGAAAAATGTTAGAAGTCTTATATAAGTAATTAGACCTCTTGCAGGACTCTCATTGCAGCATCTGTACAAAAAAAAGTCCGTAACGATAACTTGAGTTCGGGTTAATTAGGCTCTGAAAGGGCAGAGACCGGAAAGTTCTCTAATCCATTTAGTTGAAGAACAGCAACCAGCAATGTGCAATCCTTGATTAGCCTAATCGCCAATCTTCATTCAGGATAGTTCTAAACGGCATCGGCATTCAGTACGGTTTCGTACTAATAAACCCGATGGATTGAGGAGATTTTTCTTAGCAATGATTGCAATCCAGCTTAAAAAGACAAAACAAAGATTTATAAGAATTTTGAAAGGTAAAAGATGGATAATTTTCGATCAATATTTATCATATTTTAGTCTGTGCAGCATTCAGCCTTTGTTTGTATAGACGCGACTTCATTCAGTTGCACCAATCCTAAAAATCTGTTCAGCAGTCAAATTTAACTCTGGAAACGTTGGCGAATCGATGCAATCACCACCCCTAAACTGACTCACCTGGTACTTACCCTCAACCATTGAGTAAACCGAAATAGTAGGTTGCTTGGGGTTGCCAATAAATCGCCTACCGCCTAATCCCAGGTAATCAACAATCCAGTATTCCGATCGCCTTCTGTTGCCGCACCTTCTATCTGATAAGCGGAGGTAGCCGCGCCCCAGATGAAGTTTTCTGGAAATTGGTCGTTGGCTTTCATCTGGTTTACGGTTGTTGGTTTTCTTTATTGAGAGAAGATAGCTTCATGCGACGATTTTCACGAGAAATTGGCACTAAGGCTGGGGCTTTGCTTTGAGTAGTGGTCTGCTGAAAACTAGCGATTGCTTTCGATAATTCTGCAATGGTCGGTGCCTCAAAGACACTACGCAAAGGTAACTCCACCGCGAATGCGTCGCGCACTCTAGAAACAAGCTGAGTCGCTAGTAAAGAATGTCCTCCTAATTCAAAGAAATTATCCTGAATACCCACCCGTTTAACTCCCAAAACCTCAGCAAAAATTTTCACTAATACTTCCTCAACCGGAGTTTGAGGTGCAACATAACTTCCTGCCAATTCTAGTTTGACTGGTTCGGGTGCAGGTAAAGCACGGCGATCGACTTTGCCATTAGGCGTAAGCGGCAGAGACTCTAGCACTACAAAAGCCGATGGCACCATATACTCAGGTAGCTTTTGGGTTAGATAAGTCTGCAATTGAGGGATTAACTTCCGAGCTGCTTTTGCTTGTAAGGGATTATTCGCATAAGATTGTAGCGATCGCAATTTAGTGCTGAGTGGCGAAGTAGTTTTCTTGTCTATTCCTTTGCTTACAAACACTACATCGTAGCGTCCTTCAGTGCCGGAATCTGACCAGCTAATATCAACGTTGTAAGGGACATCTAGACTATGAAAATCTTCTGGATCTACTCCTAGATTTTGGAGCTTTTGCAAAGCTTCGCGCATCTGTCCCGCCGTTTTAAATTCTGCTGCGCCTGACAGCAATTCTGCTGTTTTAACTGCTGCTGTTACCCGCGCATTAGGCACATTGGTAATGCTTAAGAGTTCTGGTTGATTCTCAACTAATCGCTGGCGTACAGCGGAGACGGTTAAGTTATTTTCGTGCCAGTCTAGGGAGGAACCCCTCCCCAGCCCTCCCCGCAACGGGGAGGGAGCCGGAGTATTCTTACTTCCCCCCGGTTCGGGGGGATTAAGGGGGGTTCTTTCAGAACGTATTTTAGGGTCAATATGCAGAATCGCGTTATAACGAAACTGTGTTAATTCATTGTGAGAACGGCCCCGGATTAGCTGAATTTGTACCTCGCTAATCTGGGGAAACCGCTGCTTTAATGCAGTGAAGAAAGCTGGATCAATTACTAACTCAGTTTCTTGGAAAATTTGCATTTCTACCCGTTGCTGCAACTGTTCGCGGGTGAGAGAAGGTTCGGCTTGATAAAGCTGTACTGAGGCGTGGAAAGCTTGCAATAGGGGGAGACTACGCACATCGCCAATGAAGATGAAGCCACCGGGAGCGATCGCATTTATTGCTCCCTCCACTACGCGCACCAGATAATCAATATTGGGAAAATATTGCACAACCGAGTTCAGAATCACCGTATCAAAGGCTTCGGACTCCACTCCCTCAAAGTCAGTCGCCAACTTCTGAAGCAATGTTACTTGAGGTAATTGTGCCAATTGCTCCTGGATGTAGTTAAGTGAAGCCGAGGAAAAGTCTGTCCCACAATATTTATTGCAGTGAGGCGCAATTCTAAACAACAATAAACCTGTTCCGCACCCAATTTCTAACACTCGACTCGGTTGCAAATCCAGAATTTCCACGACCTGGTTATCTACCCATTCACGCATCTGTTCTCCTGGAATAGGTTGATTAGTATAACTGCTATTCCAACCAACAATATTGAATGTTGGCTCTATATCAGCAGCAGATTGATTGTAAGTTTCGTTGTAGAGCATTTGCCATTGCGAAACCTGCTCATCTTGCATCAGTGCTGAGTTTGAATCTTCATTCAATAGGGACTCAGTATTCAAAGCCACATAAGCTACCAAACGGTTCTCGCCTGCTGCATCCTCACGAGTCATTACTACCGTTTGCAGCACTGCTGGATGCTGACTCAGTACCGCTTCAATTTCTCCCAACTCAATGCGGTAGCCGCGAATCTTCACCTGATCGTCGAGGCGACCTAAAAATTCGATATTGCCATCCGGTTGATAACGAACTAAATCGCCTGTTTTATAAAGACGTGCTTCTGGCTGATTGCTAAAAGGATTAGAAATGAATTTTTCAGCAGTTAAATCGGGACGGTTTAAATAACCTCGCGCTAGTCCATCACCGCCAATGTACAATTCACCAGCAACACCAATCGGTACAGGTTGTAAATGACTATCCAGCACATAAACTTGAGTGTTAGCAATGGGACGACCAATTGCAGGCGCGATCGCATTTCCTGATGATGCTGCTACATCTGCGATCGCTTCTTGCCCCTCTTTTGAAGGGGGGTTGGGGGGATATTCTGGCTTTTTAACAGCAACTATCCCGGAAGTTGTAACAACAGTATTCTCAGTTGGGCCATAATTATTCACTATCTGGAAAGGATATTCAGCCAAAGGATACTGATGTAATTTGTCTCCTCCTGTTAATAAGATTCGTAATGCTATATCTTTAGACCAATCTAATAACAAAACTTTCTCAGCTAAAGGGGTAGGCAAGAAGCTAATCGTTATTGATTTTGATACTAAAAAATCTCGCAGCTTTTCAGGCGATATCCTGATTTCATCATCGGTCAAATAAATTCTAGCTCCTGCACTCAAATAAGGCAAAATTTCCCATGTGCAAGCATCAAATGCACATCCCGCAACCTGCGTTACCCGGTCAAGCGGTGAAACTGCAAATGCTTGTTGATGCCAAAATACTAGATTTAGTAGTCCACTATGTTTAATTTGAACTCCTTTAGGCTTTCCAGTGGTGCCAGAAGTGTAAATAACATAAGCAAGGTTTTCTGAGGTAACGCTGCTGCTAGGATTATCTTCGCTTTCTTGGGAAATATTTTCCCAATCTTTGTCTAAACAAATTATTTTTGAATTTTGATTATTAAGGCGTTTGATATACTGTTCGCGTGTTAATAAAACTGGCACTTGAGCATCTTTAAGCATAAAACTTAAACGCTCAGGAGGGTAGCTGGGGTCTAAAGGTAGGTAGGCTCCACCTGCTTTCAGGATGGCTAACATCCCGATTATCATCTCAAGCGATCGCTCTACGCAAAGTCCTACTAAAATTTCCGCACCGATACCCAATCTTTGCAAATAACGTGCAAGTTTGTTGCTGCGTATATTTAACTCTTGGTAGGTGAGTTTTTTATCTTCAAATACTAGAGCAATCGCATCTTTATTCTGCTCTACCTGTGCTTCAAATAGCTGATGAACACACAAATCATTGGGATAATCTACTTTGGTATTATTCCATTGCACTAACAGTTGATGTAGTTCAGCTTCACTTAATATCGGTAATTCGGTAACTCGTTGCTCTGGATTCGCAACAATGCCCTCTAGCAATATTTGGAAATGTTCCAGCATTCGGTTAATCGTGGCTGCATCGAATAAATCGGTGCTGTATACGACAAAGCCGCTAATTCCTTCTGAGCTATCTACCCCTAACCCATTATTTTCCTTTTGCTCCCACAAGTGGAACTCTAAATCAAATCGCGTTGTTTCTGTATCAACAAATTGCAACGGGCTTAAGGTTAAACCTGGTAGTTCTAGCGCCGACATTGGCGCATTTTGTAATGCAAACACCACCTGAAATAGGGGATTTTGATTCAAATTGCGCTCTGGATGCAGTTCCTCCACCAACTTTTCAAAAGGCAAATCTTGGTGAGCATACGCTCCCAGAGATACTTCTCGCACTTGAATCAAAAGTGAGCGAAACGTTGGGTTTTGACCGAAGTTGATACGCAACACTAAACTATTAACAAAAAAACCAATCAACCCTTCTATTTCGCTGCGGTTGCGGTTGGCAATTGGCGAACCTACTGCAATATCTTCTTGCTGCGTGTAGCGGTACAGCAAGGTTTGAAATGCTGCAAGTAAAGTCATAAACAAAGTTACGCCTTCTTGCTGGCTTAAGGCTTCTAACGCCTTGCTTAGGCTTTTTGGTAGTTGCAAAAGTTGCGTTGCACCCCGGTAGCTTTGAACTGCTGGTCGAGGTCTGTCAGTAGGCAAATTTAAGATAGAAATACCCTCTAATTGCCGCCGCCAGTAAGCAAGTTGGGTTTCCAATACTTCCCCTTGCAACCACTCACGTTGCCAGTGGGCAAAGTCTGCATACTGAATAGGTAGTTCTGGTAAAGGTGTAGAGACGGAAAATTGATCGTCTTTACAAGAAGCAAAGGTGGTGTAAAGTGCCGCTAACTCGCGAATTAGTACCCCCATAGACCAGCCATCGGAGACAATATGATGCAGAACCAGCAGTAGCACATATTCTGACTCATCCAACCGCAGTAGCGTTACTCGCAGAAAAGGGTCTTTGGACAAATCGAAAGGGCGTTGAGCTTCTTGGGTGGTGATGCGTCGCGCTTCGGTTTCTAATTCTCCTAGCCCTTTCAGGGCGGCTTCGCCAACAGAGACGCATCGCGAACGCAAATCTATTACTGGTAGCGGTACAGTTAACGTGGATGCGATCGCTTGTACGGGTTGCCCTTCCACCGTTACAAAAGTGGTGCGTAAAGCTTCGTGACGGCGCACAATTTCGTTAAAAGTCTTCTCCAGGGCTGCTAAATTTAACGAACCGACCAGACGCACCGCTGCCGGAACATTATAGAAAGCATTGTTAGGGACTAATTGATCCAGAAACCACAGCCGCTGTTGTGCAAAGGATAGCGACAGATTTCTGTCCCGCAAAATGGGTGTAAGGCTTATCGGAGTAGCGTTTTTGGTAACGTTAGCTGTCCTTAGAAATGAGAGAATTTCAGCTTTGCGTTCAGCTATCTCTGCACGTAGTTCTGCGGTGAGGCTTCCTTCTGGGGCGTTACAGCGCAGGCGTTCTCCATCGACAAAAACCTGAATATCTAAGCTACGGAGGTAAGATAAAAACTCAACTGTTTTCAAAATTAAACCTCTTCTAGGACACTACCCGCTAGAGGAGTGTACTTGCTATTGACCCGACTGTGGTCTAACCTCGGTATGACGTTGGAAGACAACGCAGTCAACATCCTACCCTAAAGGTTTCTGCTCATGGTGTTCATGCCCCTCAATTTCCTACTCGTATGGCTGGTTGGATTGCTGTCCATCGGGATACTGGGCGGAGGGATTTACATTCTGTATGAGTGGTATGAAGGGGAACTGGTGGGGACATCCTACTTGATAGGCGGACTGGCGATGGTTTTGTGGTCTCTTGGCGGTCGTTTTATCAGCTTGCCGCTGCTGCGTCGCCAAGGTGCTGACGAACCTAAATTGATGCGTACTGGAACTGTACAGCGCTTGCCACGACCGGATGGTAGCGTCCTGCACGTAGAGTTCTATGGGCCTGAAGATGGTCAACCGATTATCTTTTCACACGGTTGGGGACCAAACAGTGCGGTATGGTACTATGCCAAGCGACAACTGAGCGATCGCTTCCGAGTAATAGTATGGGATTTGCCAGGACTCGGAAAATCCACTAGACCCAAAAATAACGACTACTCCGTAGAAAAATATGCCCGTGACCTCGAAGCCGTTGTTGCGATCGCGGGAGACAAGCCGGTTATCCTGCTTGGACACAGCATGGGTGGCATGATTAACCTAACATTCTGTCGGCTGTTTCCAGAACATCTGGGGCGTCGCGTAGCAGGCTTAATCCTCGCAGATACAACCTACACCAATCCGCTGAAAACTTCTATCTTGAGCAGTGTGTTACCCAAATTGCAGAAACCGCTGCTTGAACCATTGCTGTACCTCACCATGCTCCTGTCACCCCTCTTTTGGCTGATGACTTGGCTAAGCTATCTCAACGGTTCGCTACACATCAGCGTAGAGATTTCTGGATTTAAGGGGACTGAAACCCGCGGTCAACTGGATTTCGCCGCTTTCTTATCGGCTTTAGGTTCGCCTGGTGTTCTCGCTCGCGGTACATTGGCAATGTTCAATTTCGAGGAAACAACAACACTCCCAACGATTAACGTTCCGGTGTTGGTCGTTTGCGGTGCAACAGATATCGCAACTAAACCTGTTGCAAGCGATCGCATGAAAGCCGAATTGCCTCAAGCTGAACTCGTCACGATCAAGCCGGGTGGACACATGGCGTTGATGGAGAAGAATCAGCTGTTTTCCGAAGTTGTTAGTACGTTTTGTGCTAGATGCGGGTAACGCTCAGAACAGGTTAGATTACTTGCGCTTGCTGACTCTTGAGTATTTGCAAATGAGATTGTAGAAAGACTTAAAATTCTATTTCTTCTCGCTCATTTCCTGTAGAACTCGTGTTATCCAAACCTTTCGCAGCCCAACACATTGTTTCAATGTGCCTAGCTAAGCTAGCTACAGTCGGAGATTCAAACAAGTTGCGTACAGATAACTCTATTTGGAAAGCGTCGCGTATCCGAGAAGTAAGCTGAGTTGCTAGTAGAGAATGACCGCCCAATTCAAAGAAATTATCGTGGACACCTACCTGCTGTTTCCCCAAAACTTTAGTCCAAATTTCGGCTAGCGCTTCCTCAACGCGATCGCGCGGTGCGACATAATCTTCTTTGATATCAAAACTGAGCGTATCAACCGCAGGTAAGGCACGACGATCTACTTTTCCATTCGGTGTCAGCGGTAGGAATTCTAGCATGACATAAGCTGAAGGCACCATGTATTCTGGTAACTTTTCTTTCAGGAATTGCCGCAGATTAATGGTTGCTGGTGCCTGTTTTTGGTTAGGAACAATATAAGCAACCAAGTGCTTATCTCCAGGAATTTCTTCCCTAAGAATTACCACTGTCTCGCGCACTGCTGGATGCTGATTGACCGCCGCTTCGATTTCGCCCAATTCGATGCGGAAGCCGCGAATTTTTACCTGATTATCAATGCGACCTAAAAACTCAATATTGCCGTCTGGTAGATAGCGGGCTAAGTCACCCGTTTTATAAAGTCGTGCTTCTGTTTTCTTACTAAAAGGATTAGAAATAAAGCGTTCAGCAGTTAATTCAGGGCGATTCAGATATTCTCGCGCCAATCCATCACCGCCAATGTACAATTCGCCGACAACACCAATCGGTACAGGTTGTAAATGAGCATCCAGCAGATAAATCTGCGTATTCGTAATCGGGCGACCTATGGGGATGGATGTTGCTGATTCTGGCACATTCTCCACGCAGTAATAAGAAGAGAATGTTGTACTCTCTGTTGGCCCATAAACATGAATTAAATGCTTCGCCGCGCCTTGTTTAAGAACCTTTTTGACCCACCGAGTATCAACAGCCTCGCCTCCAAATAGCAAATAGCGTAACGAAGCGAAAGCATGGGGAACATCTCTGGCAATCTGTTGAAATAAAGCGGTGGTCAAAAATAAAACGCTGATGTCTTTTTGTTGAAGTTGTAATGCAAATTCGTGGGGCGAAAGAGTGACATCTCTGCTAATTCCAACAAGTTGAGCGCCGTTAAGCAAAGCTCCCCAAATCTCGAATGTTGCTGCATCAAAGGAAGTGTTTGAGGCTTGGGCAACTTTATCATCAGGTGACAATTTTATATAATTTGTGTTGCACACCAGCCGATTTACAGCTTTGTGAGTAACAGCAACTCCCTTGGGCTTTCCTGTAGAACCAGAAGTGTAGATTACATAAGCTAGGTTATCGCTGTTTACGCTGCTATTCGGGTTTTCTTTACTTTCTTGGGCAATAATTTTCCAATCCTTATCGAGGTAAACAACTGGGTTTGAGAAGACCTCAAAATGCTCTACAAATTTTTCCTGTGTCAGCAATAGTACGGGCGAAGCATCCGTGCCAATAATTTCTGGATTGAAGCCAAAGTTTTTCTTGACAAATGCTTCGCCTCTACAAGCATCATCAAGCATGAACTTCAAACGCTCTTGAGGATAACTCGGATCTAAAGGCATATAAGCTCCCCCGGCTTTCAGAATGCCTAGTAATCCCACAATTAGGTCTACAGAACGCTCCATGCAGATGCCGACTAAAACTTCCGAACCTACCCCCAATTTTTGCAAATAATGTGCTAATTGGTTGCTGCGTATGTTCAACTCCCGGTAGGTTAGAGACTCGATAACCCTTGTCTCTAAATTCTCAAACCTTACTGCTATAGAATTAGGATTTTGCTTTACCTGATTTTCAAATAACTGATGGATACACTGATTTTCAGGATAATCTGCCCCGGTGTCGTTTATTTGTATTAATAACTGCTGTCGTTCAGCTTCACCCAATAGCGGTAAATTTGCAACTCGTTCTTCGGGATGATTAACAATCCCTTCAAGCAATGTTTTAAAATGTCCCAGCATTCTGGTAATCGTGGCTTCATCGAATAAATCCGTGTTGTAAACCACTACGCCTCTAATTCCCTCAGAATTTTCCCATTTACCACCCCACAAACTTCGGAAATCTTCGGAACATTTCCACAAATGCAACTCCAAATCGAATCGTGTTGTTTTAAAGTCAATATCCATAAAACTAGGCACTAATTCAGGTAGTTTTAGTGCCGGCATTGGCGCATTTTCAAAACCGAACACTACTTGGAATAACGGATGAATATTTAAGTTGCGATCTGGATGCAGTTCCTCAACAAGCTTCTCAAAAGGCAAATCTTGATGGCTGTATGCGCCTAGTGTTACCTGCCGGACTCTGGCTAAGAGTTCCCGAAAAGTTGGGTTTCCAGATAAGTCGGTACGTAATACCAAACTATTGACAAAAAAGCCAATCAATCCTTCAATTTCACTGCGGTTACGGTTAGCAATTGGCGAACCCACCGCAATATCTTCTTGATGCGTGTATCGATAAAGTAAAATCTGAAATGCTGCCAGCAAAGTCATAAATAGGGTGACACCTTCTTGCTGCGAAAGCGTCTGAAGCGCATCACTTAGCTTTTCCGGTAACTCTAAAGATTGCGTTGCGCCTCGATAGCTTGCAACAGCTGGTTTCGGTCGGTCAACGGGCAAATTGAGTACGGAAATACCGTTTAATTGTTGCCGCCAGTAAGCTAACTGGGTTTCCAGCACTTCCCCTTGCAGCCACTCGCGCTGCCAATGGGCAAAGTCGGCGTATTGTAGGGGCAGTTCCGGCAGCGTAGAGACGGGATGCGTCGCGTCTTTACAAGTAAAGGCTGTGTAGAGGGTTCCCAGTTCCCGAATCAGCACCCCAATCGACCAATCATCACAGATAATGTGGTGCATATTCAGCAATAGAATATGTTCTGTTTCGGAAAGCTGTAGCAGCTTTACTCGCAGCAATGGAATAGAGGACAAATCAAAAGGACGCTCGATTTCTGCTGCTACCAACTGCTGGGCTTGGAGTTCGCGATCGCATTCTGGAAACTGCCGCAGGTCTACTACGGACAGAGGGATGGTTAAGCCGGAAGCCTTAGCGCAACTTTCCGCAGGAATCACTTGTACGGGTTGCCCCTCTAGCACCTTAAATGTAGTCCGTAAGGCTTCGTGGCGACGCACAATTTCGTTAAATGTCTGCTCTAATGCCGCGAAATTGAGCGCACCTTTTAAGCGAATGACTGTCGGCACATTATAGATCGCATTGCCAGGTATCAACTGGTCAAGGAACCACAGCCGCTGTTGGGCAAATGATGCAGGAAAGACAAAAACCTCTTGTTCAGACATATCGATTCTTTCTTGTGCAGCTATCGGGGCGTTGTCGGCATCCGGCGTCATCTATCTTTGCTTTCACCACAAGGGATAATCGCCTGTCAAGGTTGATTGAAGGCGCGATCGCGTAAAGTCAATGCGATTTTTGGTGTAGGTATCAAGGCACAAAAGCTAACACGGATACAGGTGTCCCAGAACCACCCCGTAGACGTAAAATCCCAATGACTAATGTGGTGCCAGTGGGCGATAACCGATCGAGATTTGTCAGATTTTCCAATACAATTCCAGCCTTTTTTAGTACCAGGCGGTTGGTGCTAAAGGTTTCATCTTGCCCTGGATCAACGCCATGAGTATCAATTCCCACACCAGCGATCGCGCGTTGTTCGACTAAGAATCGGCTAGTTTCAGCGCCAAACCCCGGAAAGTGAAATTTGCCCTTCTCGTCCTGATTTAAAAAGGCTTTTTTATCGCTCCACTTTTCTTGCCAACCCGTGTATAGAAGTACAACAGTGTTAGGGAAGATAGGATGGTGTTGCTGTTCCCAGTCGAAGACATCGGCTGTTGTTAAAGCATAGTCAAAATTAGCAATAGCTTTGTCGCGGATATCGATAACAATTGCTGGTACAACGAGCGACTGAGCTGGATAACTCTCAATCCCAACCCCATCTTCATAAAAGCTACTAGGTGCGTTGATATGAGTGCCGCTGTGTTCTCCCATCGAGAATCTTCGTAGATAGTAACCATCTTTTTCTAGCTCAGCGACTGGCTCAAATTCAACGAGTGGATCGTTTGGCCAAATAGGTATATTTGGCTCGATGACATGACTCAGGTCTACAATTTGGGTATAGGTAATCGTCTTAGGATTATTTGTGTTAGGGTTCATGGGATCTGTTTAACAAACCTATCCGACGCCTCAAGGAATATCTATAGCAATCCTACTTTAGTGGGGAGCCAGTGGTTTAAATATCCGACTTTTCTAAGTAGTTGGCTATCTCGCCTTCACGAATCATTTGGACTGCTATAGACAAACAAACTTGCCTGTTTAGATAGCGCCTAATTTTATTTCAAGCTACCTTTGTCTATCCCAGCAATTCTTGATAATATTGTTCTGTCTCATCGGGAAGAAAAACGGTCGTTCGCATCGCCTTATTTTTGATTTTAAAGGCTTTGGTTATCTGAATGCGACTGAGAAAATCTAGGTCATGAGAAATTACCAAGATAGCACCTTGATACTCCTCTAACGCTTCCACAATTTGAGTAACGGTTTCCAAATCCAAATTGTTCGTTGGTTCATCCAATACCAGCAACTCAATTTCCGATACGCTAATCGTCGCCAGAGCAAGTCTTGCTAGCTCCCCTCCACTTAATATCTCAGCTTTTTTATTTACTTCATCATTGAAGAATAAAAAGTGTCCTAGCTGTTGTCTGATAAGTTGATACTCAAGATTGGGATTCGCTGCTTGCAAATTTTCTAAAATGGTTTTTCCTCTATCTACTAACTCGTAAGTTTGGTCAAGATATACAACTTTTAACTTCGGAGCAACTGAAACTTTTCCCGATTCAAGAATTGCTGGAGAATTTTCTCGATGAATGCCCAAGACTGCCCTAATTAAGCTTGATTTTCCCGATCCATTAGCCCCAGAAATAGCAACTCGCTCACCAGATGCTATGTGCATCTGTATATTCTTGATGAGAAACTGACTTCCAATCTTCAGATTTGCTCCTTGAATGTCAATTAAGCTTCTCCCCTTTTTACTCCTTTCTTCTTCAAGGCGAACAATGGCAACTGGATTTGTCCTAATTTTGGCAGATTCCAAATTTTGTGTAGCTTTAGCGATAGCCACCTCATGTTTTTTTGAGGCGCTTCCAGCACTTGCTGATGCTCGATTCTCGAAGAATCTTCTTGCAGATTTTCCCATACTTCTATCGTGAGCTTGTTTACGTCCTTCTCTGCGGGATTTCCCCGCCCGTTTTTCTTCTTGCAAAGACGCATCAGTTGCCTGCTTAAGCTCTTTTTTGGCTATTTCTCGCGTCCTCAAAGCTACCTGAAATTCAATTTCTTTTTGTTCCTTGTAGCTGGAAAAGTTACCGCCATAAACCTTCACTCCTAATGGTGTTAACTCCCAGATGGTGTTGACGACTTGATCTAGGAAAAAAGGTTTGTGAGAGACAAGGACAAAAGGTTGCTTCAATTCTTGGAGGAAATGCTTTAGATTCTCCAAAGCTAAGAAATCAAGATGATTCGTGGGTTCATCTAGGAGTAGCACGCTTGGGTTTCTGTATAAACCAATTGCCAGAAGCAGTTTAGTAAGCTCACCGCCACTCAAACTGCTAACGGGTAGCGAAATATCTACTGAAGTTTTTAACTTCGCTTCTAACAGGTTACTAATTTTCCACCAATCCTCTGAAAAATAACTTAAAAACTCAAAAACGGTCGCGCCTTGGGTTGACTGGATAACGGTGCTAATTTGTGGAAGGTAATAAACAGTACCCTCACGACTCACAGAACCGGAACTAGGCTGAATTTCACCTGCTAAAATTTTGAGTAAGGTTGATTTTCCGACCCCATTAGTACCGACAAGAGCAATTTTATCTCCCTCATTCACTGTGGCTTGAACATTGGTAAATAAGGTTTGGTCGGAAGCGAGTTCGTAGCTAATTTGTTCGGCGGTTAGAAATGATTTTTTTTGCATATATGCTGAATCCTGGGTAATTAGAGTACAGATGATGATTTTTTGTTAGGTTCTTCATGGCTATTTCCAAAATACTGAGTGTTGATAAAAAACGCTGGCAAGTCAACTCACGGCTACACGAATTCAACTGCCTATGCAGAATTGAGGCCTTGAAACTTCCAAGTTAAACTTGGAAGTTTCGAGACTCCACTTCCCAATCCTTACTGGCTGCTCCTAGAAGTTAACGCTTTTTTGCTGGCTAAGATAATGACTTAGCTGCTTAGCGTTTTGGATTGTTTCTTAGAGCTTTATGGATTTTTTTCCATTTTTCCTTCTCGGCTAAAGACGCTTTTTGATCTTGTTTCCGGTGATTGTATTCAAGCTCTTGTTGAAGTTTTCGGTAGTTCCGGAAACGTTGCTTATCTAGAATGCCATCAAGCAAAGCTTGTTGCACTGCACAACCGGGTTCTGCTTCATGTTGGCAATCGCGAAAGCGACACTCTGTAGCAAGCGTATTGATATCAGTAAAGGTTTCCTGAAAGCCTTCACTTCCATTCCACATCTGAATTTCTCGCATTCCCGGAGTGTCCATCAGCAAACCCCCAGAAGGCAAAATAATTAACTCTCGATGTGTTGTGGTGTGGCGGCCTCGATTATCTCCTTTGCGTACTGATTGAACTGCTTGAATGTCCTTTTTAGCTAATTGATTGGTAATCGTCGATTTCCCGACTCCCGAAGAACCAATTAGTGCTACGGTTTGCCCCGTACCGAGATAGGGACTCAAGGCATCGAGTCCTTGGTTCTCAATTGCACTCAAGCTAATAATGGGTACGCTAGGAGCGATCGCTTCTACTTCCGTTTTTCGTTGCTCAACTTCATCGCACAAGTCGGCTTTATTCAGAATGATGACTGGATTCGCTCCACTTTCCCAAACCAAAATTAGATACCGTTCGATTCTTCTAAGATTGAAGTCTAGATCCAATCCCGAAACCAAAAACACCGTATCAATGTTGGTGGCAATTATTTGCTCATCTGTTTGTGCGCCTACAGCTTTTCGAGAAAATTTGCTTTTTCTGGGCAAAATTTCATGGATTTTTGCTTTTTCTTCATCGTCAATAATGCTAACGACTACCCAATCTCCGACCGCTGGAAAATCTGTTCGGGTGTCGGCTTGGTAACGCATTTTCCCCGTTACTTCTGCCGACAATTCTCCTAACTCGGTGTAGAGAAGGTAGGTATTTTTTTGCTCAAGAGCAACTCGACCAACAGTATACCCTTGTTGAAAATAGCTGTCAAAGTTTTTCTCAAAAAAACGATTCCAGCCCAACAACTCTAAATTCATTGAAGTTTCCTCTATGGGTGCGGTTATAGACCGCCAAACTCACAGAGGAATCGCGTAAATTATTCGCGTACATCAGAATAATTAAATGAAAAGCTCTGTGAGGATGGGGTGTTGCGTCTGAATGGTTGTGGCGGTCTTAACGGCTACACGCTCTAACATCACTCTTCCTCCTGAGATACTTTTCAATAATTTCCCGGTCAAGGGAACTGTAGTATGATACTACAACCAGTTGCAATTGGCTGAAGGTAGTTTACAAAACTTACCAACGCACGCCAAACTGTTGTATTCCATCGCGTTGTTCGCTGAGCTTATCTTATTCGCGCTTGTTGTCCTGGGAAATCACCCGATCGGGTGAGTCGGGAGGATGATGATCCTGTTGAGATTTTAGTTCTGCCCTGAAATAAATTACCCTACCCTACCCTTAGGAAAGGCTAACGCAAACGGGAACGCTTACGGCGAACGGGCTAATCGCTAAAGGCTTAAATTTTCTACATATTTTATACATGATGATGAGAGTAGAAATTCTTGAAACGCTGATTAATACCTTACAGCCAATTGATTTTGTTTTTGCTTTCTGGCAAGGAGGTTCGGCTGCACATGGCTATACAGATGAGTGGTCTGACCTCGACATTCAGGTAACTGTTGAAGATGAGCGCGTTGAAGAAACGTTTTCTATTGTAGAAACTGCTCTAGAAACTATTTCTAAAATTCGATTTAAGTTACGAGTTCCCGAACCGACTTGGCATGGTCACTCACAATGCTTTTACCAATTAGAATCAGCAAGTCCGTTCTTAATGATTGATTTTGTGCTAATGAAGCGGAGTAATCCCAATCATTTCCTAGCGTTGGAGCGGCATGGAAATCTAGTCGTTGCATTTGATAAAGCTAATCTTCTTGTTCAGACGAATTTGAATCAAAGCGAACATTTAGAGGAAATGAAAGCAAGATTAGAGATTCTAAGAAGTAAATTTGATTTTCTGCAAGTTTTTGTAAAGAAAGAGATTAATCGTGAGCGGTTTGTGGAAGCGATCGCTAATTATCACAACTACACAATGCAACCTTTAATAGAAGTTTTGGGAATGGTATATCGACCGAACCGATACGATTTTAAAACAAAATACTTTAGCCGAGACTTTCCGCCAGATGTAATCGCTAACGTGTCATCCCTTTATGGCATAGAAAATCTTGCTGACCTTGCTGAAAAACAACAACTTGCCGAGAAGCTTTTTGCTGAAGCTACGCAGCAGGCTGAAACAAAATTATTCGCTCCGCTTTAACAAATGCAAGCTTAGCTGCTAACCGGATAGATGGGACATTCACAGAATTACTCCGCCTCAACCCCCAAATGATTCGTGAAGGTAAGATCCTTGACTTCTCTACGTCGGGGATCTCAAGCGCTGGTTATAACTCAAATAGGATTGCTATATCAGAGCGATGGCTCTCCTTGTGATGAAATTCGTTCGTGTAGAGAAAGCATCATGGAGATGCACCCGAAGCGATCGCCTTTGCCAACGCCTAGAAAAGGCGAAAAAGACTTCACTATTTCCGCAAGGGATCGGCCAATTCTGCAACTGACCCCTTCTCAAGGCGCAGCGGCTACGAGAAAACTAGGTTTACAGCCACCAAGCAGGCGTACTTTTCAAAAACTGGTAAGCGATCGCTCCCCGTAAATCTGGATTCCCATAAAACTAAGGGTAATCGAGAACTTCACCCCCCAGGCATCTACCAATGATGGAAATCCTAGCTTACCTCCACACTGCGCTCGCCTACGAAACTGCAACCCGCAGACCCCTCAACCGCTTGGAACGCTACGAACCACTTCCTTTGCCTTTAGGGACAAGCGCGAGATCCAGTGATGTAGCAGCGAATGAGCAGTACGAAATGCAAGCGATAACGGTGCTTCCTTTTTAGATATAGCCATTCATTTTTCGACTCCTACACATAAGCTTCTTCTTAGCCCTCCTTTTTTAAGGGGGTTGGGGGGATCTGATGTGTAGCTTCACAAAAGCGAAATGGAATTAGCGATCGCGTCTTTATCATCACACGCTTACTCATGCCCTCAATAACATGAACAACTTAAATACAATCGAACACTCCCAACGCGATCGCCAAAAATATTCATCCTTGATTCTGCAATCTCTTCCCATTTCACTGGTCATTATCCGCCTCTGCCTAAGCCCTTTGCTATTATGGGATGCCCTTGACGGTACAACCAGTCCCTGGTTCATTTTTAGTTTTGTACTTGCCTTTCTTTCAGATATTTTTGATGGCGCGATCGCCCGTCGAATCGGTGTCAGTACCGCTGCTTTGCGACAAGCCGATAGTTTAGCTGATGTTTGTCTTTATCTATGTATCGGAATTAGTGCATGGTTAGTGCATCCTGATGTAGTTACTAAATTCTCGATACCATTGAGCCTCATAATCTTGATGCAATTAATCTGGTTGGTAGTAAACTTAGCGAAATATGGAAAACCTGCCAGCTATCACACTTATTCAGCCAAAGCTTGGGGAATAACGCTATTCATCACCACAATTGCCCTATTCGTTTTTAATTATGCTGGAGTTACGCTATTGATGATGATTGCTGTAGGTTGCATTCACACGCTAGAAGAAATTGCCATGACACTAATTCTTCCGGATTGGACACACGATGTCTTGAGTATTGTTCATGCGCGAAAGATAGTTTCTTATAAAAAATAGTGCTTTCAACTTAAGAAGATAGGTAGTTGATAAGACTTTTAGAATCCCTGTAGGCGGGTTTCCTGAATATAGCTGCGACTTTAGCCGCCTAGATAATATCAGTGGTTTCAGTTTTTGAAACCACCACTTTAGATGCCCTGATCACAATGTTATAAAAATAGTAGCAAATCTCCCGACAGTATTAAAAGTTGCGGTTATGGCAATCTGATTTTAGTTTTATTTTTATAAAGTGCTTTGAGTGCGTTCAAAATCTAGAAATGCACTCAAAGCCTTGTGCTAACGTGCCTGTAAAACCTAGAAAAAATTTAGTTTGGAACATAGGTTTTTCAGCCACGTCTCAAATGATGGTATGAACTTCAAGCAAACATCAAAGTTCTAAACTTTAATTCGAGTGGCTTTGGAGTAGCCTTAATTGTGGAAAGAATGACTCAAATTAAAAATCCTAAAAAATGGCTAGTTGCTACTTTAATTTTATTGACTAGCAGCTTATCTTTATCTTTATGTACTGCTTTAACCTTAAAAGAAGCTGCTGTTGCCGATCCCGTCAAACAAGTATCTAAGAAAGAAAAGTTACCGTCTTCCGTTGCCAATGCCATTTTGCGAATAGCATCTCAACGCACGGGATTACAAGCGTCGCAACTACACATCATTAAGTATGAACAGATTTACACCAACGGTTGTTTAAATCTGCCGCGTCCGGCTGAAGGCTGCACCAAAATTAATATGCCTGCGTGGGAAGTCACTGTAAAAGCTAGGCAACAAAGCTTAGTTTATCGAAGCGATCGCAACGGCTCCCGGATCAGATTAAATGAAGCTGCTAGCAGCATCGTTGATGCCAAATTGCCTAAATCTGTTGTCAGTGCCGTTTTGCAAGATGCCACCCAAAACTGGGGACTTCCGGCGAACACCGGACGCATTGTGAATGCGAAGCAGACAGGGTGGGCGTATGGTTGCGAAGTTTCGACTTTTCCCCATCCCTGCGATCCAGTTGTCGTGGAGGGCTGGCAAGTTACCGTAGAAAGCGGGCAAAAACGCTGGATTTATAATACTGACAAAGTGGGTTCCCAGGTTCAGCTTTATCAAAGGGAGAGCCAGCCAAACGAGGCGAAAAAATTACCTCCTGCGGTTGCTGAGCAAGTTTTAAAGTTAGCATCCGAGCATTTAACCTTACCAATCTCCCAACTTTTGATTACACAAACTCAACAGCAAACTTGGTCTAATGGCTGTTTAGATCTTCCAAGTCCTGTAGAGCGGTGCATGAGCGCTCAGACACCGGGTTGGCAGGTAACGGTGGAAGGCAAACCGAAGCAATATCAGGTCTATCGTACTGATAAATCTGCTGAGCAAATTAGGACGGAAGCAATAGGCGATATGCCCCCACGCAAAGACTCTTTACCGAATTCCATTGCCAAGGTGGTATTGCAGGATGCTAGTAAGCAATTAAAAGTACCAACTTCTCAGTTATACATCCTCGAAGGTCGAAGTCAGATGTGGTCAAATACCTGTTTTGATTTGCCTGGTACGGAAAATAGCTGCGCTCAAGCAATGGTCGCAGGTTGGCGAGTCGCTGTGGATGGCAACGGGAAAACCTTAGTTTATCGCCTCGATCGATCGGGTTCTCGGTTCAAAGTCGAGTGATTTTGTCGTTGATTTGGGGATTAGGTGGATGCCTAAACCAGGTAGTTAGCTTGATAGTAGGTGCAGGAGCGGATTGTCCTTCAAGGATGGAGACTTGCTGGACACTGACCATATCATCCCTAAAAACAGAGGGAGTAACGATACCCCTGAGAATCTACAGCTACTTCACCGACATTGCCATGATGTGAAAACAGCCCTTCGACGATTGGGATCTTCGGCTAGTAGTGTGCATGACCAGCCGAAGCTCCCCTGAGGAGCCGGAGGAAGCGAAAGTTTAAAGTTCGGTTTTGAAGACAAGTCGGGTTGACGACAACCCGGCTTAGTTTAACTACTCAACTAACGACTCTCGACTACGTCCTGCTACGCTAACAAGCCTCACTTTCACGCCCTGGCTGCCTGACAAACCATTCCGTGTAGGTTGGGTTGAACAGAGTGAAACCCAACAGCAGCCTGTATTTCGTTTAGTTTTGCTCCCGCCTCAAGCCAACCGATGACTCTTCTAACGGGACTTAGACAAAAACTGATAAAAAAATGGCTTCAAACTTAGACAGAGAAAAATTTTCAGCTCAAAAGAGCATAAATCCAGTATTCACAAGGGTTTCAGGCATTTTTTGATTATCGACCTTTTTTTCTTGCTCAGAGAGGTTTTCAGCCCCTAAAGGGGCTAGAAAATGCCTAAGTCCCACTAAGGGTTTCAAGAGCTTTGGAGAGCCTTGCAGGTTTCACACCATAGTTAGATATTTCAAAAAAAACTAAAGCGTTGTCCCTTCCGCACTAGACTTTTGATCCGTATCAGATTAAATTGAAACTACGGTAACTCTAGCGGGATAGTGGATTTTGCATGGACAACGCTAAAAGACCCAGTAGTGAGCTGACCCTCGCAGGGCAAGTAACTCCTGAGCATTTGCAACCAGCGGCTCAACAAAGTTTCCAGGAAGGTTGGTTCAAAAAGCTCAGAGGCGGATTCCTTCTGGTCATTGGATATATGCTGTCACCACTATGTTGGTGGAATGACCTGTTTTTCAATCTGCCAATTGCTTATTTTTTTGGGTATATCTGTAGTTGGCTTTCCCCAGATTTACTTCTGCCTTGCTCAATCGTCGGGTACTGGCTCTCTAACATTGCTGGAATTCTCTTGATGCAAGTAGGGGCTGTGGATGTTTTTAGTAAGGAACCCGCAGAGCGTAACTTGAAAAAAGAGTTATTGACAGGTGTAGTCTCCTCAACCGCTTACACTCTGGTCATTCTGGCATTGATACAGTTTAAGATTCTCGATGCTCCTGTCTTATTCCCCGGTGGCTAATGGGGATTTATGGGCGGCGAATGTTGCTCAATCGCCGCTAGCACTAAGGTCAAAATTTACCTTTAGTTAGAAATTCAGCATTTTAACCGCCTGTGTAAGGACAGCAGTATGGACTATCTATTACTACCGCTCCTCAGTTTTGTCGTGGGTATCATTGTTGGTTTAACGGGAATCGGTGGAGCATCTCTAATCACTCCGATGTTGATTTTTGTGTTCCACGTTCCACCTGCGATCGCAGTCAGTTCCGATGTAGTAGCTGCCACATTGATGAAGGTGATCGGCGGCTTTAAACACTGGAAACAGCAAACGCTTGACCTGCAAGTTATCAAATGGCTGGCTTGGGGAAGTGTTCCTGGCTCACTAACCGGAGTAGGGATTTTATACCTGATTAAGCTTAATGCAACCTTAGACCTAGATTACATTCTGCTACGTGCGATCGGGTTTATGATCCTGCTTGTCACTTTGTTGGGACTCGCACAATTGTCGCTGAAAACTTTTTTCCCGAAGTTGCAGTTACCTGAACCGCCTAAGTTTGATTTAAACACTCAGATGGGTCGAATTTCGACCCTCAGTGTAGGAGCATTTTTAGGCTGTCTGGTAGGATTAACTAGCGTGTCGTCTGGTGCGATGTTTGCAATTGTGTTGATTACCTTTTTTCGCCTCGACGCGCGTAAATTGGTAGGCACAGATATTTCACAGGCAGCGATTTTATTGGTGTTTACTTCCCTTGGACACCTCTGCCTTGGGACAGTCAATTGGAGTTTAGTATTGCCAATTTGGTTAGGGACAGTACCAGGGGTTTTGCTAGGGGCTAAACTCTGCAAGGTTACTCCTCAAGGCGCGCTTCGGCTGGTAATTTATGTGATTTTAGCAGGGGTAAGTTGGAAGTTAGTTTATCAAGCGTGATCTGAGTTTGATTTAATATCTGATAGCAAAGATATTCCCCCATCAGGGTGCTACTTTTTTTTAAAAAATAAAGAAAAATTTCGGTTTGTACACATTTTAAGCATTTTTTGGTGAATGTTTAGTTCTAATTTTTGGAAGCTGTCTTCATCTTTCCTAAGTTTTCTCGAAAAGCTGCTCGTTGCTTATTGGCGTTCTTTGCTACTCCTATTGATAGGGGTCTGTTTACCAATGCTGGTTTTTGAGGAACTTGCATTAGTAGTATTGCAGAATCAAGGCGGTCTCCCCTGGGATGAAACTCTCCTGCTAGCAGTTCACAAGATAGCACAGCCACAACTAGACGTTTTTGCGGCAACTTTAACCAAGTTCGGAGTATTTTGGGGCGTATTTCCAGTTGCTACTGTAATCTCGTTAGTGTTGCTACGCCTTAAAAAGTGGCGATCGCTCGCCTATTTACTGACCACGCTACTAGGGAGCATTTTAATTAATCGCACTGCAAAACTGTTGCTGCATCGAGTGCGTCCTAACCTCTGGGAGTCAATCTCTCCAGAGTTTGATTACGCATTTCCCAGCGGTCATGCAATGTCCAGTATGACCTTGATAGCTGCTTTAGTCATTTTGACCTGGAATAGTAATTGGTGCTGGTTAGTGCTGGCTGTGGGGAGCGTATTCGTATTAGCGATCGGTTGGACGCGAATATATTTGGGGGTTCATTTTCCCAGTGATATTTTGGCAGGATGGATGGTTTCAATTGCTTGGTCAATTGGTGTTTGTCTGCTAATCCAACCACATTTAACTAAACCGAGTACTATTCCTGAGGATGAGCTAACTGTGGATGAAGAGGAATCAATAGCCCAAGGTTAACACCATCGCAAAGAAATTATGGCATTGCTGATTTGGGTGATATCGTTTTAAGCTGATCTGCTGCGCCATCTTGATTTTTTGTAGAACGGCGTTCTAGATAGCAAATGAAAGACACCAAAGCTGGAAGACACAGATTAATCGTCATTAGCCGAACTAGATGACCTGCGGTTACAATCTCAACATTGTGATGCAAAGCTAGAGAGATTAATATCATTTCTGGAGATCCGCCTGGAGATGTCACCAGCAAACACGTTAGCCAGTCCCAGGGCGAGATCAACGTAGCAATTCCTGCTGAGATGAATCCTGCCAAAAAGGTCATGGCTACAGGAACCGAGGCATACGCTACTGTAAGCTTTCCCAGCTTTGGGTTCATTCCCCAATATTCACCGATTGTAATTCCCAGTAGAATTTGACCAATTAAATTAAATAAAGGGGGTAGATTAAAATCGATATGAGATAAAAATGGCAGTGAATCTAGCAACGAATCAAAACCAACCCCGACTATTATTGAACACAAGAAACCAGCAACAGGGATTTTTAAATAACTGCCTATTTTAACTGCCAATAATGTTACAGATAGTAACAAAAATAGTAAAAATAAGTAGTTGAAATTTATGACAAATAAATTTTCAGTAACGGAATGAATTATCGCCTTGATGTCATGTGCGTTAGAAACATTAGCAACAAGCGGTATAACAATAATAATTGCCGTAAAGCGTATTAACTGAACGAGAGAAACAAGTGAAATATTTCTACCATAGTCTGCTGCTATACTTGCCATGATTCCTATATTTCCGGGAACCGTAGCAAGCATGGCAGTTAGCAAATCTGTTTTTTCAATGCGTGAATATATATAACCAATAATTCCACCACAAAACATTAAAAATAATGCTAAAAGTAGAAAAATATGTAATTGGGAATAAATAGTTATTAGATTACTTTGCTTAAGAGAAAATCCTACAGTAAGACCAACAATAATTTGTCCAAATTTCCTTGAGTTGCGATTAGGCTTAGCTTGATTGTTATATCGACGATAAAAATAAAAGACCAAGGCACCAGCAGCAATACCCCCAAGTATCCAAGACCCTCCACCTGCCCCAAGTGCAATAAAAGTTAGACCACTTAGTAAACCAATAATTATTTCTATACCAACAATTAAACAAGTGGTCGTCAATTTACTATTACTAAGTGTAGATTTATCCAAACTTATTTTGCTCACAAAATCTCCAATCTTTAATCATTACTTTCTTATGCGTTGAAGTGAAAAGATTATCCGAAAATGCTTATAAAAAGCGCATTGCTGACACATTGCAGCCTACCCTAAAAATAATTGACGGTGCAACATATCTGCGTAGCCTGTAGCTAGGTCTAACGCCCTATCTCTGCGTTTATATGCGTTATAAAACCTCTAAAAATGACTTTTAAAGGTAGGCTCTCTTCAGGGTTACTTAAATAAAATCTCAGTTAATCAAGTATGACATTACTTAATGATTCAACTGGAACTGTGAAGACGTAGTAGATAACCCCAGCTCCCAAGGTGAGTACGGCAAGGCTAAACAGAATCACCCAGCGATCCGCCGGTTCGTATGTATCCTCGTCAATGTCATGACGAACCGCGAAGTAGTGCTGGGTTGACAGCAATACCGTTACCAAACCAACTAAGGAGAACACTAATCCTAACTTCCACCCACTACCAGGGGGTTGAGGCGCAAGGGGTGGACGGAGGAGACGAAGGCGGACGATCAGAACGCCAAATCCCATTAGCGCGATCGCACTCCGCATCCATGCTAAGTAGGTGCGTTCGTTTGCCAAATGATCCCGCACTCGCTCAGAAGTCCGTCGTTTCGGCGTCTCTAATTTTTCTGTACTCCCATTTATCGGCTTAAACATAAACAATAGCTGCACAAAATACTACCCTCAATTATCAGTTTAGATGTACAAACAAAACAAGCTTTCTCCCTTCAGAAGCACTTTGATCCGAAACCCGATATTCCGAAAAATTTTATGAAGTCTATTAGCCAGAGTATGATAGCTGTTCAACCGTTTACTTTTGGTAGCTTTTCATACCCTGGCTGTCATCCTGCTACTTTTTAGAGGAAAAACACCTAAAGTGCTTTCGCAGGCGTGAAAAATTTAATCCTCGATTGGTGCGTTAGGAGTTTGCGCTTCCACATCTGCTGACGACAAGTTAGGAACAGACCATGTACCCTCACCTGCTTTGAAAACTTTCGCAGCAGGAACGTTGAATTCAACTGCACCAGTTTCTGGATTGGTTTTAGCGACTAATTGGGTTCCAGCCACTATTTTGAGAGCTACAGGCTCCCCTAAATCTTGCCCTTGGGTGTCACCAGGAGTTAAGCCAGCTACTTTGACACCACTTGGCAAGTAAACGCCATCACAGTTCCAATCATCGTCCGTGACTTTGCCATTTCCCAAGTAGTAGAGGGTACTTGCTTCGGAAAAGTTAGATTTATTGGGTTTATGAGCATAGACCGCTAACGTTTTCCCAGTTTCATTGCGGCACTGCCCCCAGTCTGCCGCTGTCTCTAAGATATATTTTTGCAGTTGCAACTCACCGAGTTTCTGCTGAATTTCCTCAGGTGTATAGTCGGATTGATCCGGTGCGTCTTTTGCCTTTAAGAGGCTGTCAAGAGATTGAGTTACCTCTGTGTAGTCAGGACTCAGGGTAAGTTTCGGTCTGTCTGCCAAAGAAGGTTGAGCGATCGCCAAATTGACCAGAAATACTAATGCTACCAGAGCGATTTTGAACAGTTTCATGAAGTTTCTCCTTGCGAGATTCCGAGTTTTTCCAACTCGATGTTTGGGTTTATGGTTGGAAAATTTTTAAGGGTAGACCTTTAGCAAAAAAGGTTTTTATTAAATTGCAGACACTAGTAAATGGTCTGCCAAGCTAAAACTGACACTTATTAGAACGACGGTAAGAGTTGATAGCTACCGCTTTCAACCAGAATAAAAATTCCTAAGCCAATTAACACAAATGGGACGATTCTCTTACCGTAACGAGTGAAAAGGTGAGCAACAACCGAATGGCGGGTTAATTGGTAGGCGACATGACACCAAACTCCAACCAACACAAAAAACACGCTTAAAATTACTCCCAAACTAGCCAGATTGCTACTAGCGAACAACGGTACATATATCCCGATATTGTCACCCCCATTAGCAAATGTAACAGCTGCGACGTGATAAGTCTGAGGAGTAAGAAAACTAGCGAGAGTTGACATCACTGAGGAACTAGCTTTTGAGCTATTGAATTCATCTGATACTGTCTGGACTTCGTTTTCATCTTTTTCCCAATTGACTAAGTGATTCACTCCAATAACAATGGGAACCAGACCTAGTAAGCCAATCCAAGCTTTTGGCAGAATTAAGCCACCAAAGAAACCCGGAAGACTGGCGGCAATTAATACAGTGAATCCAAGATACTTACCTACAACAATATGTCTGGTGCGGAAGGTAGAATTTACCTGGGCGAAGAATAGCATCAAGATCACAATGTCATCGATGTTAGTTGCCACAAAAGATGTGACCCCGGCAATTATTGCTTGTGCAAACCAACTCATGACACAGCGATCGCAACCTCGTTAATTTTTCTCCACTTCAGGCGTTGAGCAAATTTCCGCCTCAGACACTTGATCGTTACTTCTGCCGAGAGTCAGCAAACAGAGACAACTTGTGACTAAGGTCAGTACGAGCAAGCCACGATTTTCCAGTGTGTGACTGTCTACTAGAATTAAAACACCCAACCCAATTAAAACAAAGGGAACGAGTTGATTGCCGTAGCGTGTGAGGGTTTGGGCGATCGCAGGTAAACGGGTTAATTGGTAAGCGGTGTAGCACCAAACTCCCACCAGCGAGAAGAATACCCCCAGAATCGCCAGAAGACCCTCCCAGGTACTACTCGCAAACAACGGCACATAGATACCGATGTTGTCACCCCCATTCGCAAATGTAACGGCTGCTACGCTATAAGTTTGTGGAGATAAAAAACTGGTAAACCAAGATTTCTCAGGTGGTTCTACTTTTTCCTCGCCTTCCGATTCATCCGTGTCTTGATTGAGTAAGCGACTAATTCCAATTGCAATTGGGGCAATGCCCAACAAACCAATCCAAGGGCGCGGCAATATTAGGGTACCAAAAAAACTGGGAAGGCTAGCGAGGACTAATGCACCAAAACCCAGATACTGACCAGCCACAATATGGCGACGTCGGAATACCGCATTCACTTGCGAGAAAAACAGCAACAAAATCACGATGTCATCAAGGTTGGTGGCTGTGAAGGCAGTGAATCCAAGGGGGATTGCCGTGATTATTTCGCTCATTTTTGCGTGTCCTTAAGGTTTGTAGATGCGTTGTCCAAACTAGCTTCAAAATTCATCATCTGCGATCGCTTCTGGTATCACCGCCGAACTTGGTGTCGCAAACTTGGCATGAATCTCTTCAATACCCCGCTCCATTGAGCTGACAATTTCTGGAGAACGGAATCTTTGAATGACAAACCATCCACACGTAACTATCAGGTACATCAAAAACAGGTAAGGAAACGCATCGTAAGGGGCTGCGGGAATTGGGAAAAGACGGCTACCGGGAATTCCCACACTTCCGAGAACGGGAATCATCATAAACCCAACTGCGAGAACTGAGAACACTACATGGTGTAGGCGGAGTTTTCTAATCTTGTGCAGGTAAACGGGTGCAGCGATCGAAATCAAGGTATAAACCGTTAAAAACCCGTAGCTACAGATAGCTCCCAAGTAGCCCATACTGTCAAACAGCTTGACATGAAACAGGGACATCGAAGCAGGCACAAGAAATACAATCAGCGAACACAGCGTAACAGCAATGTGGGGTGTCCGGTTCGATGAGTGAGATAAACCCAACGAAGACGGAAATAAACCGTGACGTGCCATCGTAAAAAATACTCTGGCTGCTGGATTAATACTACCAAGGACACAGGCAAAGAAGCTAAACAGGGCGCTGAAGGCAACCAAGGTTCCTAAAAAACCTACTCCCGCTTGTTGCGCTAGAAAACCCAGCGGTTCTTCCGTAGTGGTAATGGAAACTCCAGTTCCGCTAAAACCCAGCACTTCAATGTAAGTCATCGAAATGAAGAATAAACCTGCCAGGGTAGTACTCCCCAAAACTGCTCTGGGGATCGTTTTTAAGGGGTCTTTTGCTTCATCACCCAGAGATGTAGCACTTTCAAAGCCAGAGAAACTAAACATCACTAAGACAAGCCCCATTGCGACGCTACCTGGAGTTACGCCTTGCAAGGTTAATTGGGACATATCTAATGCAAAGCCTTTGTGCGCCCAAATGATTATTCCTAAGACGCCAATCAGGGCAAGGGAAGCTCCCTCCATCCACAGCATCGCCATTGCTGATAGCTGGATATCTTTATATGCTGCATACCAGGCAACCCCTGCACCGAGTGCCAGCAGCGTAATCGTCGAGGGATGAATACCCAAGTGACCAATCAAGATACTGCTAAAGTTGGCAAAGCCACACAAAACTGACATTCCTGTAAACAAGTAAGCCAGAACCAAACTCCAACCGCAAATTACACCTGCTGTCGGGCCTAATCCTTTGACGATGTAAGAGTAGAGCGAACCGGGAGAAGCCGAGCGGCTGGCAAATTGATTGATGTTAATACTAACCAGCACTAAACCAATCATGCCGATGAGAAAACTTAGCCAGGTGCCATTGCCGGAAAGTACGACGATCAATCCTATATTTGAGGCGGGTATTGTTGTGGGTGCAATGACCGCAAAGGATTGAGCAAGAACTTCTCCAAAGGGAAGACAGTTTGGCTTTAAGCCGCGATCGCTTTGATTTAGTCGTCTTTCACTCGTCATTTAGAGACTCCCTTCATACAGATTTGCCAATTCGGTGCGGCTAGCCGAATCTAACCGCTAGGCTTTGTCTGGGTAAGGCTTGATTGCAATGAATATATGTTTTCAATCTACGCAGCCAAATTAATAAAAGCAAATACTTTTTTTTGTTGAAAGGATAACTTAAAGTGATTGATAGCTTGATATAGACAGCTAGAGGTGCTTAAGGAGCCTTAAAAAGTAGAGATGACATTTGAACAATTACGAATTTTTCTAGCTGTGGCAGAACATCTGCACTTTACCCGTGCGGCGGAAGAACTATATATTACCCAACCTGCGGTTAGTGCCGCGATCCAAAGCTTGGAACAGCAATACAGCGTGAAACTGTTCCATCGCGTTGGTCGCCACATCGAGATCGCGGAGGCGGGAAAGCTGCTACAGGTGGAAGCAAAGAAGATTCTCGATCAGGTGGCTTTGACTGAGCGAGGTTTGCGCGAATTAAACAATTTACAACGGGGCGAGTTGAAATTGGGTGCGAGTCTCACGATTGGCAACTACTGGCTACCCAACAAAATTAGTCAATTTAAAACCCAATATCCTGGCATTTTTGTTAACTGTACTCTGGGCAATGCAGAAGAAATTTGCGAAGGGACAGCAACGGGACTATTTGATTTAGGTTTAATCACAGGAGAAGTGAAACCATCCCTACAGAGTTGCTTAGAGCAAGAGAGAGTAGGGAGCGATCGCTTACAAATCGTCGTGGGAAAGTCTCACCCCTGGTTTGAGCTTGCTGAGATTTCTCTAACAGAACTTTCTACAACCAGTTGGGTAATGCGAGAGCCAGGCTCTGGAGCGCAACAAATGTTTGAGCAAGCTTTGCAAAATTGGGGAATCGCTCCTACCCAGTTCAATGTAGTTTTAGTATTGAACAGTAGCGAGATGGTGAAGGCAGTGGTTGAAGGCGGTGTCGGTGCAGCTGCGATTCCAGAATTGATGGTGCAAAAAGAACTACAACTCTCTACACTGCACGCAGTTAAAGTTGTAGATGATAGGACAAGAGCGAAGACGAAACTGGAAATCGTCCAGCCTGTCTTGAAGCTGAAGCATCAACAACGGTTTCAGACTCGCGTTTCAATTGCTTTTGAACAGATGTTAACTGTATTTACAACACTATCTACAATATTTTAATCAATTTTAGTTATGTTTTACAAATTTACTTAAATCCAACAATTTTGTAGAGTTTTCGACAATTAGCGGCAGCTTTCCATCCCATTTTTCTATTGCTTGCCTTTGCAATAATTCTGGAGTTAAATTTTCACGTAACACCCTATCCGCTTCCGCTTCTCCTCTGGCTAAATTAACCTGTGCTTCTGCCTGTTGTAATGTTTTTAAGGTTATAAAGCCTGCACGTTTTGCGTCCTGTTCGGCAATCTGTTTCGCCTCCACAGCATCGCTAAATCGCTTGGAAAAGTGGACATGGACTAGGGAGATATCATCAACTCCAATGTGATAGCTAGCCAGTCGTGTAGTTAATGAATCGTCTACGCCCGCTTTTACTTCTCCTCGCTTTGTAATAATTTCTTCAGCAGTGTACTGTGCCATTACTGCTTTTAATACTTCTTCTACTGCTGGATTTATAATTTTTTCTATAACTAGGTTCTCGTTCCCAATTTGTTGATAAATAGCATTCGCTTCCTCTGGAATAATGTGCCAGTTGAGAGCTACATCGGTGAAAACATCTTGAAGATCCTTCGAGGAAGCTTCAGCAGAACTTTCCTGTTTTTGTACTCGAACACTCAATTTTTGGACGGTATTAACAATAGGAATAATGAAGTGGATTCCTTCGTCTAATACTCTCGGCTGCACCTTACCAAACTGCATTAATACACCCCGTTCTCCAGCATCTACAATCACAACAGGGGTAAGGGAAATCACGACTAACAATAGAAATAAAATTAGTTTACCGCCATTGGGAAGAGCTTTAAATTTTTTCATGGTCGAGGGGTAAATGGCAACTTTACTAAAGTATCAGCGAACTTTCGTAGATGTACTCAATCTCAAATAATCTCACCTTATATGGAGTCAGCAGGTCTAACGTTTGACAAATCTGCCATTAGAGAGATGTTGGTTTTGATAACTTGGCAAGTTGAACCCCTCGCCATTTGCTAGTTCCCCAATCTTTAATATTTTTGTACTCAGATGATTAAGCGAGGTGCCAAACTACGGTAATGGAATCGATAAACCGTAGTTTATATCGAAAGGTACACTTGCCGTGAGAATTGTTGTTGAAAACGTATCCAAGCAGTTCGGCAGTTTCAAAGCGGTTAACGAAGTTAGCTGACAAGTGTCCAAGATGGCGGGTCGGGTTTGTGTTGCAGCACTATACTCGCTCTCACCCTCAAGTGCGTGAGAGCGAGAGCCTTTGGTCTAGAAATTCGCAATGCGCTGAAAGTGAGAACCCAAGCGCGAGTAGAACAACTACTAGAGTTGGTGCAATTGAACGGAATGGGCGATCGCTATCCCTTTCAACTCTCTGGAGGTCAGCGCCAACGAGTAGCACTGGCACCCCAGCACAGATTACAGATTTGACTCAATACATTTCGGTTCAGGTTTTGACCGATTGCAACCCAAGCGACCAGAAATTCTTAGTAATCTAAGTATTGGAACGGAAGTCCTTACTTAGTTGATTCGACCAAATCTTTATAATCATTTTTAGTCTGTGCCTTTCGTAAAACAATCCGAGAGCAGATGATGAGATTGGATGAATTTATACAGTTGATGGAACAGGAAAGATGTCCTGAGTCTCTACCTCAAGCATTGCAGGCACTGTGGTACGACAAAAAAGGAGATTGGGACAAAGCTCATCAAATTGTGCAAAATGCCAGTGATGCTGACAGCGCTTGGGTTCACGCCTACCTACATCGAAAAGAAGGCGACAAAAGCAATGCCCTTTACTGGTATCGGCGAACCGGACGACCAGAGTTTAAAGAAGACCTAAACCAAGAGTGGCAGCAGATCGCTGAAGATGTGCTAGAGCGTTGCAAACCGCAATGATTTGATGAGATGGGCAACAGGAGCGCGATCGCCCCTAGAGGTTGCGGGATCTCATTACTTCACTCCGAAAGAAGCATTCGTTCAACCGGCAACGCCTGCTAGGGTAGTGATAATGAGCGATCTAGATCGATACTACAAAGTGCTGGGATTAGAGCCTGGAGCCTCACTTGATGAAGTGAACCAGGCTTATAGGGATTTGGCTTTTATTTGGCACCCCGATCGCATCCCAAAAGATAATCCTCGGTTACAGCAAAAGGCTCAAGAAAAGCTGAAAGAGATTAATCAGGCACGCGATCGCTTGCGCTCAGTTCGACCCGGCGAAAAGAACCGAAATCCCGAACCTCCGGCACGCGATCGCGCTCATCCACCGAGTTCTTATTATCAATCTAGTTACTCCTATCAATCACCGCCTCAATCTCCCCCTCAATCTCCCCCTCAATCTCACCATCAGGCTCCTAAGCAGCAGTCCGACTTGAGCGGAGCCAACTTGAGCGGAGCTAATCTCAAAGAAAAGGACTTGTCTGGAAGAAATTTGAGCAATGCCAACCTCAGCAACGCCAACTTAAGCGATGCCTTCCTGCATAAAGTGAATCTTCAGGGAGCCAACCTGGAAAAAGCGAATCTTTTTAGAGCCAACCTGTTGCAAGCGAAGCTAAACAACGCTAACTTGCGAGAAGCTAACTTAATTGGAGCCGACCTCAGTGGAGCCGATTTGAGGGGAGCCGATTTGAGGGGAGCTAAGGTTGGGTCGCAAGACCGAGTCCTGGTTAAGTTGACTGGAGCGAACTTAGCAGGAGCAATCCTACCCGATGGCAGCATCCACGGTTAGGAAGCAGCGATACATCCTATTTGACCTTACCCCGTAAGCAGGGAGAGGAGAAGCTAGCCCCGTTTAGCTCAGCGTTTAGCTCAACAACAAGGCAAAGAAATAGCCGCCTCTCCGTGAATGTCGAGGGGGTTGGGGGGTGAGGTTCCGGCTAACCCTACCTCCTTCCCGCTCTTCAGGGGATGCCAAAATCTTTACAATATGAAATAAGGTTAAAACGTTTATCAGAAAACAGAGTCAGAATCAATGGCGCTATTCGGATTTGGTAAAAAGCAAAGTCTGCCCACGATCGAGCAAGCATTGCCGGGACGGGCAGAACCCATGCAAGTCCCCGCTACTCACTACGTAAACGGTAATCCGCTGAAACCTCCTTTTCCCGATGGGATGGAGATGGCGATGTTTGGCTTGGGGTGTTTCTGGGGAGCAGAGCGCATATTCTGGAAGCAACCTGGAGTTTTCACCACCGCAGTTGGCTATGCAGCAGGAGTCACGCCAAACCCTACTTATCATGAGGTTTGTACGGGCATGACGGGACACAATGAAGTAGTTTTCGTTGTGTTTGACCCGAAAGAAATTAGTTACGAAACACTGCTGAAACTCTTCTGGGAAAGCCACAATCCTACCCAAGGAATGCGTCAAGGCAATGATGTCGGCACCCAATACCGTTCCGGAATTTATGCGTATTCAGACAGCCAGAAGAAGCTGGCTGAAGCATCCAGAGATGCTTATCAGCAAGCCCTGAAAGCCTCCGGGTATGGGGAGATTTCCACTGAGATTCTGGATGCTCCTGAGTTCTATTACGCAGAAGCCTATCATCAGCAGTACCTCGCCAAAAACCCAAATGGGTATTGTGGACTAGGCGGGACGAACGTTACTTGTCCTGTAATGACGAACGCTTGAAATAGAAATTCTGTCTTTTAGCGATCGCTAGCAGAAATCACTATCTTTACCCGGTATGCTCTTGAGCGGGTTGGTGCGTTCGTGGCACTGGTTCCTTAAAGCGTGATGAACTTGTCTAACCTAGATTTGGCAATGGTTTGACCAGTTCTCACTCTTTAGCAAACCAGTGCCACAATTTTTTATTTTGAATTGTCAAACAAAGCCTTAAAAAAGAGGCGGTAACAATATGAAATCTGTCAATCAGCGCTTCGACTCAGATTTCCTCCGGTCAGTTGCGAATTTCATCGCTATTCTTGCCGCATTTGCGATTAATGTCTATGCAAATGTGGCTCCTCCCAATGGATTGACAATTGGGGAAATTTCTAATCGCTTCTTCAGTGAAGTCCCCATCATCCCCGCTAACTATGCTTTTGCGATCTGGGGCGTCATTTATTTAGGTTTGATTAGTTTTGCAGTCTATCAAATTTTACCCACCCAAAGACAAAATCCCTATCTGCGTCGAGAAGGGTATTTTCTGGTACTTGCGAGTATTGCACAAATCGCCTGGGTGTTCCTTTTCGAGTACCAACTGTTTACACTCTCAGTTGTAGCAATGCTGTTCATATTACTGCCCCTGATTGGGCTTTATCTGCGGTTGGGGATTGGATTAGAAAGAGTTTCAAGGGCACAAAAATGGTTCGTTCACATTCCCTTGAGCATCTATCTAGGCTGGATTAGTGTTGCGACGATTGTGAATGTGGCAAGTACGCTTGACTATTTGGGTTGGAATGGTTGGGGCATCAGTCCTCAAATATGGACGGTAATTCTGCTGGTTGTAGCGGCAGCGATCGCTGCTACGATTACCCTAAAACGGGCGGATGTTGCCTATCCCTCCGTCATTATCTGGGCATTCGTAGCGATCGCGGTTCGTCAAGCCAGTCAACCTTTGATTGCTGTGACAGCGGTTGGATTTGCGATCGCGTTAGGGTTATTAATCTTATGGCGTCAACTGCGCCGTCCTGATGTGGCGGTTTAATCGATAAAATCCCAAAGAACCTCACCCCTACCCCTCTCCGTTAACGGAGAGGGGAAAATGCTAAAGGTTTTACGGCTTGCCGTTCCTTTGAAGGAGAGGAGTTGGGGGGGTAAGGTTTTTATTGTGAAAGACAATGTATTGCATTAGATACTAAAACTGACGCGACCACGTTTTAGGCCAGCGTTCTACTACAACTTTTGTTTGCGTAAAGAACTGCACAGCGTCTTTCCCTTGACCGTGTAAATCGCCGTAGAAGCTGTCTTTCCAACCACTAAACGGAAAGAACGCCATCGGTGCAGCGACTCCTATATTGATGCCAATATTGCCAGCTTCTGCTTCATACCGAAACTGCCGCGCCGCCGCACCACTGCTAGTAAATAAACAAGCCATATTTCCCCACTGACCGCTATTGACTAGTGCGATCGCATCCTCAATCGTCTCTAGATGCATCACTCCTAACACCGGACCAAAGATTTCTGTACGAGCTAATTCGCTTTTTGGGTTGACATTTTGCAAGATTGTCGGTCGGACAAAGTTTCCCTGTTCGTAACCGGGAATTTTGGCGCTGCGTCCGTCTACTAATACCGTCGCACCTTCGTCGGCTCCTTGTTGAATTAATTGCTCAATTCGTGCTTGACTTTGACGGGTAATTACCGGACCCATTTGGACATTCTCATCCAAGCCATAGCCAACGACTCGTGTTTGTGCCGCATTTGCGATCGCTTCGGTAAAAGTGTGCCGTGCTTCTCCCACCGTCACAGCCACAGAAGCCGCTAAACAGCGCTGTCCAGCACAGCCAAAAGCACTATCGGCGGTAATTCGAGTCGTCATTTCCATATCCGCATCTGGCAGGACAATGATGGGATTTTTCGCGCCTCCCTGACATTGCACTCGTTTCCCAAAGGCGGCGGCTTTACTGTAGACATATTGGGCAACGGGTGAAGAACCGACAAAACTAATGGCGCGGATTGTAGAGTGTTCTAAGATTGCATCGACCACTTCTTTGGCACCATTGACCAAATTGACGACGCCTTTAGGCAATCCAGTTTTTTCTAGTAATTCAAAGACCTTCTGCATCGTCAAAGGGACTTTTTCAGAAGGCTTAAGAATGGTTGTATTGCCACAAGCGATCGCATACGGCAAAAACCAAAAGGGAATCATCCCAGGAAAATTAAACGGCGCGATGATTGCGGTCACTCCCACAGGTTGACGAATCATCATTTCGTCAATCCCACGAGCAACATCCTCCAAGTTGTAACCCTGCATCAACATGGGAATCCCACAAGCAACTTCTACATTCTCAATTGCCCGTTGTAACTCTGCTTTTGACTCAGCAAAGATCTTCCCGCATTCCAGCGTCACGATGCGAGATAACTCATCTAAATGTTCTTCTAACAGAAATTTCAATTTAAATAAATATTGCACTCGTTCCGTTGGTGGGATGCGTCGCCAGTTCGGATAGGCAGCCGCAGCCGCAACAGCAGCAGCCTCTACATCGCTTGCAGGTGACAAGGGAACCTGAGTTAAGACTTCGGCAGTAGCGGGATTCACCACATCCAGGTATTCGGTGGCGTGGGAAGCACACCACTCGCCGTTAATGTAGTTAGGTAAAGGGTTTCTGAAGGACACAGAGATTTCTCCTTCCAAAGGTTTTTTCTGCATCCTACTCCCAAAAAGACCGGAACCGAAGTTTTACCGGGGAGGGTAATTTAACCTGAGTTTGGGTTAAGCAGCTTGGGGCAAAGCAAAGTCCAGATCCGACGGTTTCTTAGGCTGATGGCATTCTTGCAATCAAACCACACATCTGGTTCACCATGAGGGACAGGTGGTAATTGTTGATAACGCGACGTTCCATCATGGCGGACGCATTGCACCACTACTTGATTAGGCTGGCTTGAGGCTGTTGTATCTGCCCCCCTATTCTCCTGACCTCAATCGAATTGAGAAGTGTCGGGCTTGGCTCAAAACTCGCATTCGCCAATGCTTCTCGCACTCCAGTTCCCTCCGACACGCGATCGAGTCTGTTCTTAGGGATGCTGTGTTCTCACACTCCTGCCGATAGGGATATATAGAAAGTTTCTGAATAATTAAGTAAGTTGTACTTTTAGCTTATTTGTTACATACGTAACATTTTAGGGAATCCTAGGAATAAAGTTAAAGCTCGCTTTTTAAACCTAATGACTCCTCTAGTACAGCAATTCCCAAAACTTTCTGGCTATACTTTGGTTGAGCAACTGTATCTAGGTTCTAGGACAGCTGTCTATCGAGGAGTGCAAAGGTTACAGCAATGTCCGGTGGTGATTAAGACACTGCGGCACGAATATCCCAGCTTTAGCGAGTTGGTGCAGTTTCGCAATCAGTATGCGATCGCAAAAAATCTCGACATTCCAGGCATTGTCCAACCGATGAGTCTAGAACCCTATGCTCATGGCTATGCCTTGGTAATGGAAGACATTGGTGGCATCTCTCTACGTCATTACATCCAGACTTCCCCGCTGACGGTTGAACAATTCTGGCCAATTGCTCTGCAAATTGTGGATGTCCTCCACCAGCTCTATCAGCAACGAATTATTCACAAAGACATTAAACCAGCCAACATTCTGATTCAACCCGAAACTGGGCAAATTAAGCTAATTGACTTTAGCATTGCTTCCCTGTTACCCCGCGAAACCCAAGAGATTCAAAATCCCAACATTCTAGAAGGCACCCTAGCCTATATCTCACCAGAACAAACCGGGCGGATGAACCGGGGGATTGACTATCGCAGCGATTTCTATTCTTTGGGAATTACCTTTTTTGAACTGCTCACGGGACAGTTACCATTCCCAGCTGACGAGCCAATGGAAATGGTTCATGCCCATATAGCGAAGCAACCCCTCTCTGTCTGCGATCTCAACCCAGATTTGCCCATCCTGCTTGGTGAAATCCTTCGCAAACTGATGGCTAAGAATGCGGAAGAGCGCTATCAAAGTGCCCTCGGTCTTAAGCACGATCTAATGAGATGCCAGCAAGAGTATGGTGTTGCGAACAAACACGCCTGGTTTAACTTAGGTGAACGGGATATCAGCGATCGCTTTTTGATCCCCGAAAAACTTTACGGACGAGAACAAGAAGTTCAAACCTTGCTCGATGCATTCGGTCGAGTTGCCAACGGAGCCTCCGAACTGATGCTGGTAGCCGGTTTTTCCGGCATTGGCAAAACCGCCGTCGTCAATGAAGTGCATAAGCCGATTGTGCGTTGGCATGGCTATTTCATCAAAGGTAAATACGACCAGTTCAACCGCAATCTTCCCTTTAGCGCCTTTGTCCAAGCCTTCCGCGACCTGATGGGTCAACTGCTCAGTAGTGATGACGTGCAGTTGCAAGAGTGGAAAGCAAAGATCTTGGCGGCAGTGGGTGACAATGGTCAGGTGCTGATCGAGGTGATTCCTGAACTCGAACAGGTTATCGGCCCACAACCCCCAGTACCAGAACTCTCCGGTAGCGCCGCTCAGAACCGTTTCAATCTGCTGTTCCAGAAGTTCATCACCGTGTTCACCACCCCAGAGCATCCCCTGGTGATTTTCCTGGATGACTTGCAGTGGGCTGATTCGGCTTCTCTGAACCTGCTCAAACTCCTGCTAACCGAGCGCGATGCCTACGGCGGCAAGCAACGCGGTTATCTGTTCATCATCGGAGCTTATCGGGATAACGAAGTGTTCCCGACTCACCCCTTGATGCTGATGCTCGATGAGGTCAAAAAAGCTGAAACCCCGATCCATACCCTCACCCTGGAACCCCTGAGCCAAGGGGATGTGAATCAGTTAACGGCAGATACGCTGAGTTGCTCGATTGAATTAGCTCAGCCATTGACAGAGTTGGTCTGTCAAAAAACCAAGGGAAATCCCTTCTTCCTCACCCAATTTCTCAAAGCCCTGCATGAGGACGGCTATATTTCGTTTGATTCCCAGGCAGGACATTGGCAGTGCGACTTAGCAACGGTGAAGTTACTCGCGCTCACGGATGATGTCGTCGAGTTTATGGCACTTCAGTTGCAAAAATTACCTGCTGCAACCCAGACTGCTTTGAAACTGGCAGCTTGCATTGGCGCTCAGTTCGATTTGGCAACCTTGGCGATTGTCAATGAGCGATCGCCCGAAGATACCGCCATCGACCTCTGGAAAGCCTTGCAAGAAGGCGTGATTTTACCGATCGCCGAGGTCTATAAGTTTTATCAGCCGTCACCACTTCAGGTGGCAGAAGTCAACCAGGCAGCAATCTTTAACTGTTCCTATCGCTTTCTCCACGACCGCGTTCAGCAAGCCGCCTATTCTCTCATCCCTAACGAGCAAAAACAGACGACTCATTACCAAATCGGACAACTGTTGCTGCAACAAGTTTCCCCAGCCGCCAGAGAAGAGCGCATTTTTGAAATCGTCAACCAGTTGAACTATGGCACGACGCTGGTTAAGGCACAACAGGAACGGGATGAACTCGCCCAACTCAACCTCATAGCCTGCCGAAAAGCCAGACTGGCAACCGCCTATCAAGCCGCCCGTGAATATGCCAAAGTAGGTCTGGAACTACTAGGAACAGACGCTTGGCAACGGCAGTACAACAAGACCCTATCCCTACATGACTTAGCTGCCGAGGTCGCTTTCTTGGTGGGCGATTTTGAGCAGATGGATCGGTGGATTGAATCGGTGATTCATCATGCGAAAACGCCTTTAGAACAGGTGCAAGTCTATCAAGTCAAAATCCAGGCATTGGTCGCTCGCAATCAATTTGTCGAGGCGATCGCGATCGGTCAATCGGTCTTCCGAATGTTGGGCGTGAACCTGCCAGACGAAACAACGCTAGAGGATATTCGGCTCCTGAAGCAGGAAATTGATGCCTTAATTGGCGATCGCGCCATTGAGTCATTTCTTCATCTGCCCCCCATGAGCGATCCTCAGCAGCTCGCGATTATGCAAAATGCAGCGCGACTGACCCCCGTCTGCTATATGTCCGGCACAAAGCTTTATTTTCTGGTCGTAGCCCTCCAGGTTAAATTATCAATTCAGTTTGGCAATAGTCCGGTTTCCCCTTACTGCTACGCGGGTTACGCCTTTCAACTGAGGATATTGTGGGGAGACATGACCAAGGTGCCTCAGTTTGGGCAATTAGGATACCAACTCGCCTCAGAGCCAGATGCCAAAAATATTCGAGCCGCAACAGCCCTGTTAATGGGGGGATATGTGGGTCACTGGACGATCCATCTGCGAGAAACGTTGGCTATTCTGCTGGAAGGCTATCAAGCTGGATTGGAAACTGGCAATCTAGAATTTATGGGCTACGATGCCCAGTTGTACTGCTTCAATGCTTATTGGTGCGGTCAACCGCTCGCTGAACTCGAACCCCAAATTCGCGCCTATTACCAACAGTTGTGTGACCTCCACCAAGTCACGGCAGCAAACTGTGTTTTGGCTTACTGGCAAGCGGCTCAAATTCTTTTGGGTGAGTCAGAGGAAGAAATTCCCTTACGCCAGGATGCCTATGAAGAACAAGTCCTGGATGAGGCAAAAGTCGATTTTTACCGACTATCTTTCTTTTACCTGTATCGATTCACATTGAATTACTGGCTGGAAGACTTTGCCAAAGCGGAACACGATGCCACTCAAACCCGACAGTATTTAGCCGGAGGGATGGGAAGTACCGTTGAACCGATCTTATATTTCTATGATTCTCTGACCGTGCTGGCGACTCCCCCGGAATCGATGTTGGAGTCAGAACCTAGATGGCAGCGAATGCAAGAAAATCAAGCCAAGCTAAAAGAGTGGGCAGATTATGGCCCCATGAATTACTTGCACAAATATCATCTGGTAGAAGCTGAAAAACATCGCGTTCTCGATCGCAAAACGGAAGCAATAGAACTGTATGACCTAGCGATCGCCGATGCCAAAGCCAATGGCTACCCTCAGGAAGCAGCCCTTGCCAATGAACTGGCGGCAAAATTCTACTTGGCTTGGAACAAAGAGCGGATCGCCCAAGCTTATATGATTGAAGCCTATTATGGCTATGCTCGCTGGGGGGCGAAAGCCAAACTCGCCGACTTAGAAACTCGCTATCCTCAACTACTGGCTCCCATCCTCCAACAAACGCAGACACCATTCTCTGTTGACGAAACCGTATTTGCCACTGGAACTGTCACCGCTACGAATACTTCCTCCACCAGTATTTCTGATTCCCTGGATCTGCTTGCCATCCTCAAAGCTTCCCAAACTCTTTCTAGTGAAATTGAGCTTGAGCAGTTAATTAGCACTCTCTTACTTACGGTAATACAAACCTCAGGGGCGACGCAGTGCGCTTTGATGTTGAGTGAGGAACAAAATCTCACGGTTCAGGCTAAGGCAGAGCTTACGGGATCGGGTCAAATCGAAACGCAGATTCTGCATCCGGCGCAGTCGCTTGTCGATAGCGGTATAGTGCCCATCAGTCTGGTCACAAAAGTCAAACGCAACTTGCAGTCTGCCGTGATTCCCAACGCCGTGCAAGAGCCGCTATTGATCGGTGATGTGTATATCCAAAACCAACAGCCCAAGAGTCTGCTGTGCAGCCCCATTCTGCAACAAGGCAAGTTGCTGGGTATGGTCTATCTGGAAAATAATCTGGCAACAGGAGCCTTTACCCGCGATCGCGTTAAGTTGCTGAATCTGCTCTGTGCCCAAGCTGCGATTTCCCTGGAGAATGCTCGCCTCTATCGGCAAGCCCAAGCCTATGCTCAAAAGCTAGAAGAATCTCAGCTTCAGATTGTGCAAAATGAAAAAATGGCGACTTTGGGTAACTTGGTGGCAGGAGTTGCTCACGAAATTAATAACCCTGTCGGCTTTCTCAACGGCAGTATTAATAATGCCAAAGATTATGTAAAAGACCTGCGTGAGTATTTAGACACCTACCAGCAGCACCAGCCGCCTACTGGTTCAGTAGCCGAATTGGCCCAAGAAATTGACCTAGAGTTTCTATTGGAGGATTTACCTAAGTTAATTGACTCAATGCAAGGAGCGACCGATCGCATCAAAGGCATCAGCACCAGTCTGCGTACCTTCTCTCGTGCCGATACGGAACACAAAGTTAGCGCCAAGCTGCACGAAGGGTTAGATAGTACGCTGTTAATTCTCAAGTATCGACTCAACGCGAATGAAAATCGGCCTGCCATTAAAGTTATCCGAAACTACGGTGAAATCCCTGAAATTGATTGCTTCCCCGGTCAGCTTAACCAGGTGTTTATGAACATTTTGGCTAATGCGATTGATATGTTCGATGAAATGGCACAGCAAACAACCTTTGAAAAATTAGAACATCATCCCCAACAGATCGCGATTCAAACTGCATTATTACCAGAACAAAATACGGTTGAAATTCGCATTAATGATAATGGTAAAGGCATGAATGAGGAAGTTAAAACTAAGATTTTCGATCATTTGTTTACCACCAAAGAGGTTGGCAAGGGAACGGGGTTAGGCTTAGCGATTGCTCGTCAGATTGTGCTAGAGAAACATGATGGTCGGCTGGAAGTCCAGTCGGAGTTGGGGCAAGGCACTGAGTTTTCCATCTTCCTCCCAGTTCGAGGTCAAGTCATCCATCCTGCTTGAAACGCTGTAAATCAACCACCGCTGTGGCGCAGTACAACCACTCTGTTGCAGCGGACAGTTTAGATATCTTGGTATAGATGCAAAGGCGATCTGCTGCCGCTGAGCACGACCGTTGTACAGCTTAAATTCCGGGTTTTGGCTGCTGAAGCCGGGACTTTCGCCACTGGAGTTCAGAGTGGCAGCACAAATCGTCGATGTGCCATAAAAGTTCTTCTGGCACTAGATATGGAAGGAACTGGCTGAATTATAGATTTAACTCATTTCAGCTTACATGTCTCCTCCTTTTCTTATCCCAAACTCAGATTAATTTAAACTCCAACATTCGCCAAATCAAAGCGATTAAAAACAAAAAACCCCAGTACCCATCTGGGGTGTACTGAGGAGCGAGTTCTTTCGAGTCCGATTATTTTTTATCTAGAGTCCCGTCCGCTTTGTTCTCTACATTACAGCCGAAATTTGCTCCACTAACGAAAGCCGTCCTTTACACGCGGCGCGAAGCAGACGGTCGATGACATCTCTCTCTTCTTCACCCAACGAATCATCAAGTAGCGCTGCCATAAGTCCGTAGCGGTCAGCAAGCGTCAGGGAACCAGAATAAGTAACTTGAGCGAATAACTCAGAGAGGGCGGTGGGGAGAAGTTGGATAGAAGGCATCGTTTGGGACTTGAACTCGATATCTATAATATCGGTGAATTTCCGGTTGTCATTGGTGATGCGATGGGATAGCAAAAAGTGATTCTTTTAGCCGCCTCTTGTGATTCAAATCACAAGAAATGGCGAACTCAATCGCAGCACGAGTACGATCTGGGTCACTTTATGGCTTCCTGGCGAAAGCTTTACGTTTGTGCTGAATCGAGACTCCCAGAGGCTTCCGTCCTAGGAGTGTCAATTTAAGTCAATAGCAAGGCAAAAAGACCGCATAAAGCAATGCCATCAAAGACTCCGGCTCCGCCGATACTCAGCACTCCTGGTGTCATTGCTTGAATTTCCTTCAGATGCAGCAAATCCGCACCAATCAACGTTCCCAATACGCCCCCAGCAAACGCGACAGGAGCAGCATGAACCCCTGCAATCACAATGGCAGACAGCGCAGCGGTTAGGGGAGCCAATAATGGACTCATTTGAATACCAATTCCCGGCACCACTTTCGCCCCGTAGTAGCTAACAAGCGAGACAATTGCAGTCACTAGGACAATGAAGAGCGGATCTGCACGGGTAAATTGGTACAGCGCCACAACTAGCGGAATTAATCCGCCTCCCACATTTAAAGCTACGACAGTTGAACGCCGCACTTTCCTCAGAGGAATCCCCCAGAATTGCCTTAACCAGAAGGAGGTAAAGTCATCGATCAAGTCAGCTTGGGATTCCACTCGATAGAGGGGGATATTGATAGTGCTGCCCAGAATAACTGCTGTTAGTAATAAAACAGCCATACCGGGAGAAAATCCTAGCTTGGCTACCGCAATTTGCACCACATCCACCGCTAAAGCAAACCAAAGAAAAGGTAGTATAGCAGTCCTAAATGAGTTGTGAGAAACCGCCATAGGAAAAAAGCTTTGGAAAGTCAAAGGTTTGACGGTGAGTTACTAATTCAAATAGGAACTTAACGACACCAAATGAT
>NZ_JAMPKA010000037.1:0-53348 GCF_039961855.1 Trichocoleus sp. Lan
TTTCGGACAGCGATGTCTTTCCGTTTTATGGAGTGGGTGAACGCTAATCGAGATGTATTCTCAGCCTATAAAGCTGCTTTGGGTTTTATTTGGGCTTGAAATCTGTTTAAGTCCCGTTAAGAAATACTATAAAGTGGAATACCAAAACTTCTCCTATTAATGAAAAATCTTACAATTCGTACCAAGCAAAAACTATTACTAAATATTGATGGTAACTTCTGGGTAAGTTAAATTTAGAACAGTGTTGAGCTATTTTCTATAATTCTTTACTTACTTAGTCCTATTTGCAGGTAATTTATAAATTACTAATTATTACTGACTCCTTATTAAGGATACACCTTCTAGTTTATGAAACATTTTATACATAGACTCCAGAAATTAGCGAAACTATCAATTCATCTAATTTGTTAAATTTCAAAATGTAAATTTATAGGGGCCTTAGGTAAACTCTGAGTAATGTTTAAGTAGGATTACCCAAAAAGGCAAGTTCTGCCCTTGTATAAATGTATGGTGGGCAATTTCTCTAGCAGAAAGAATATTTACTCGTTTTGGATTACTAATGGGATTGCCCTCTGCTGTCTAGTGACGGCAACCCCCAGCGTGGCTCAAATTGTCCCCGATGCCACTTTACCTAACAATTCCACGGTTACAACCAAGGGGAAAGTTAGCACTATTACTGGGGGAACAGTAGCAGGAAACAACCTGTTCCACAGCTTTAAAGAGTTTTCTGTAATTAATGGGAGTACGGCATACTTCAACAATGGTTGGGCTATTGAGAGCATATTGACCCGTGTGACAGGTTCATCCGTCTCTAACATTAATGGTTTGATTAAAGCTAATGGCGGTGCTAGCTTATTCCTGATCAATCCAGCAGGAATTATCTTTGGTTCCAAAGCCAAACTAGATATAGGAGGTTCGTTTCTAGCAAGTACCGCCGATACTTTGCTGTTTAACAATGGTATAGAATTTAGCGCTACAAATACTCAACCAAAACCCCTCCTGACAGTAAACACGCCTATTGGTTTGCAATTGAGGGACAATCCTGCCAGTGTAGAGGTGGAGGGGTCTAATCTAAAAGTCGAACCAAATCAAAATTTAGTTCTGGTAGGCGGTGAGATTCGCTTACAGAAAACGAAACTAACAGCACCGGGAGGACGACTTGAGCTAGGAGGATTATCTGTAGCCGGGGAAGTTGAACTCAAGGAAAATGGCAGTTTGAACTTTCCTAATAATGTAGCGCGAGCAGATGTGTCTCTTACTAATTATAGTTCTGTTGATGTGGGTGCTGGAGGTGGAGGCTTTATTGGAATTCATGCTCGTAACTTTAAAGCCTCGGAAGGAAGTAAGCTTACAGCTGGAATAGAAAAAAATTTAGGAACACCGGAGGCTCAGGCGGGAGATGTGGAAATTAATGCTTCTGATGCAGTCTCTTTGGATGGGAGTAAAGTAGAAACTCAGGTAGATAAGAACGCCAAGGGTAATGCAGGCAATATCAAAATTACCACTGGCTCACTTTCGCTTACTAATCAAGCCTCACTGAAGGCAAACACTCTGGGACAGGGAAATGCAGGTCAGGTAATCGTTCGTGCCAGCGATACCATTTCTTTGTGGGATGAAGGTTTCATCACCAGCAGAGTGGAAGAGAACGCCGTGGGCAGCTCAGGGGGCATCGACATTACTACAGGAACCCTGTCTATGGTGAATAAAGCTGGACTAACTGCTTCCACCGAGGGTACAGGAAATTCCGGTGAGATAATCATTCGTGCCAGCGATGCCATCTCCTTGCAGGATGGAAGCTTTATCAACAGCAGGGTGGTCAAGAACGGCGTAGGCAACTCAGGGGGCATCAACATCACCACAGGCTCACTTTCTCTGAACAATGACGCCTCAATGAATGCCAACACCCTGGGAAAGGGTAATGCAGGCAATATCAAAATTACCACTGGCTCGCTTTCTCTGAACAATGGAGCCTCATTGAGCGCCAACACTCGGGGACAGGGAAATGCAGGTCAGGTGATCGTTCGTGCCAGCGATACTATTTCTTTAGTAAATGGAAGTATCATCACCAGCAAAGTAGAAAAGAACGCCGCAGGCAGCTCGGGCGGCATCGATATGACCACAGGCATCCTGTCTCTAGTGAATGAATCGGGACTCACTGCCTCTACCGAGGGCACAGGAAATTCCGGTGAGATAATTATTCGAGCCAGCGATACCATCTCCTTGGATGGGAGTTTCATCAATAGTAGGGTGGTAAAAGACAGCATCGGCAACTCAGGGGGCATCAACATCACCACAGGCTCACTTTCTCTGAACAATGACGCCTCAATGAATGCCAACACCCTGGGAAAGGGTAATGCAGGCAATATCAAAATTACCACTGGCTCGCTTTCTCTGAACAATGGAGCCTCATTGAGCGCCAACACTCGGGGACAGGGAAATGCAGGTCAGGTGATCGTTCGTGCCAGCGATACTATTTCTTTAGTAAATGGAAGTATCATCACCAGCAAAGTAGAAAAGAACGCCGCAGGCAGCTCGGGCGGCATCGATATGACCACAGGCATCCTGTCTCTAGTGAATGAATCGGGACTCACTGCCTCTACCGAGGGCACAGGAAATTCCGGTGAGATAATTATTCGAGCCAGCGATACCATCTCCTTGGATAGGAGTTTCATCAACAGTAGGGTGGTAAAAAACGGCGTCGGCAACTCAGGTGGTATCGACATCACTACCAAAACACTGTCTGTGACTAATAATGGAGAGCTGAATGTCAGCAGCTTTGGACAGGGTAATGTAGGAAACCTAGATATTCAGGCTGACTTTATCCTACTTGAGAACCAAGGAAAACTAACAGCAGAAACTGCATCGGGTAATGGCGGCAATATTACGCTACAGGTGCAGGACTTATTGCTATTGCGCCACAACAGTCAAATATCAACTAATGCAGGCACTGCCAAGGCTGGTGGAAACGGTGGTAACATCACCATCAACGCCCCATTCATCGTCGCCGTTCCTTCAGAAAATAGCGATATTACCGCAAACGCATACACAGGTACTGGCGGCAAAGTCAAAATCACTGCTCAAGGCATCTTTGGCATCCAATTTCGAGAACAACCGACAGCACAGAGTAGTGACATCACTGCCAGTTCCGAGTTTGGGCTTTCAGGAACCGTAGAAATCAACACACCGGATGTCGATCCCAGCCAGGGGTTAGCCGAGTTGCCAGTTGAGCCAGCGAATGTGGAAGTTGCACAGGGGTGCCAAGCAGGTGGAAAACAGGCGGCTATAGGGTTTTTCAGTACGGGTAGAGGAGGCTTAGCACCTAATCCTTACGAACCGATTAGCAGCAATAAGATTTGGGAAGATGTGCTACCACCAGTGCGGAGGGTTGAGAACTCGACAGATGCTAGCGCTTCTGCCTCGCCACCACTTCCACCTGACCAAATTGTAGAAGCCCAAGGGTGGAGCGTTAACGATAACGGAAAGATTGTCCTCGTTGCCCAAATGCCCGCCACTCAGTCCCAACGTGGCTGTCGCCTACATTAGCTACCTGTGACTGTTTGATTTCACAGTTGAGAACAAGCAGATGAGCAGAAAATTACTTATATTTTGGGATTGCATCCAACGCTTAGTGAAGTTTGCATCACTCAAGGCGTACCAGCGGATACTAGGACTAATTCTTCTAGCACCGTTGGCACTCATTACAACTTTATATATCCCGGCTGTTTTAGCTCAACGAGTTGAAGGAAGTTCTCAAGTTAATTTTCAAACCTCAAATGCCCAGTTGTTACTGCAACAGGGTCTAGAACTTTATGATGCCGAACAGTATTCAGAGGCAATAGGATTCTTCGGTCAGGCGGCTTCTGCATTTGCAAACCAAGGAGATAGTTTGAACCAAGGGCTGGTGCTGCGCTATCTTTCGTTGGCTTATCAGCATCTAGGAGAGTTGCAGGAAGCAGAAAAAGCGATCGCTAACAGCTTCAAACTGCTAAACGAGCGGCAAAATACGACTAATACCCAAGATTACTTAGACGTTTTTGCTAAAGCTTTGAACACTCAAGGTCGCTTGCAAGCGACAAAAGGGCAGTGGTCGGAGGCTCTAGAAACGTGGAAGAAAGCAGCAGCTACTTATAAAAAAGCTGGCAATGAAACGGGTGTCATTGGTAGCGCGATCAACCAAGCTCAAGCGCTGCAAGCATTAGGATTAAGCAGTCAGGCGGAAGCGGCATTAACACAGGTCGAACAAATCCTCCTAAAGCAATCAGATCCGAACCTCAAGGCAACTGGATTGCAGAGTCTCGGTGAAGCTTTCAGACGAGTTGGCGAGTTGAAAAAGTCTCGTGAGGTTTTGCAGCAAAGTTGGGCAATCGTGGAGAGAGAATTTCAACTTTCTAAAGTTCGGGGTTCTACTTTGCTCGAATTGGCTAATACCGAACGCGCTTTAGGTAATAGAGCGATCGCAATCGGCAACGTGAAAGATGCTCAAGAGCATATTCGGGATGCGATCGCATATTATCAACAGGCAGCCAATTTACCCAACCTCCGACTCCAAGCTGAGTTGAATCGGCTAAGTCTCTTAGTAGAAACTGGGAAATTGTCAGAGGCAGCGCAACTCGGCTCGACAATCCAAACTGCGATTGCTAGCTTGCCTCCGAGTCAAACAAATATCTACGCCCGACTTAACTTTGCCCAGAACCTGACTTGTCTCCAGCCTGGTTTTGTTGGCAAAAACTCGCTTTCCTGCATCAATTCCGAGCGCTCGTTGAAGCTTAGAGAAGGCTTTTCTGAGCCAAGCGCTGCCACAACCCCTCCCTCGTTGCCAGAGATTACGCAGATATTAACAACAGCTATCCAACAAGCTCGTAGCTTAAAAGACCGCAGAGCGGAATCCTATGCTCTTGGTCAATTGGGTGGATTGTACGAGCTGACCGCGCAATCGAGCGCTGCTCAAGACTATACTCAGCAAGCTCTCCTGCTAGCTGAGGAAATTCAAGCTCCTGATATTCGCTACCGCTGGGAATGGCAGATGGGGCGTTTATGGGAAAAACAGGGGGATATAAATAGAGCGATCGCTACCTATCAAGAAGCGGTTAAAACTCTTAAATCTGTTCGCAGCGATTTGCTTACCATCAATTCAGACGAGCAATTTTCCTTTAGGGATAATGTCGAACCCGTTCACCGCAAGTTAGTTGATTTGCTATTAAGAACTGAGGGAAGCTCTGAACCGAGTCAAGGAAATCTCAAGCAAGCGATTGAGACAATCGACTCCCTCCGCTTAGCGGAACTTGAAAATTTTCTCAACTGTAACCTTTCTCAGACAGTGCATCTGACGCAGGATATTAACAAGATAGACCGGAAAGCAGCATATATTTATCCAATTATTTTGGAAGACCGATTAGCGGTTATTTCCCAATTGCCAGGGCAACCTCTAAAGCATTCTGTCACTCTAGTCAAACAAATTGAGGTAGAAGAAACGGCGAGCGAACTGCGCTCTAACATCCTTAAACGCAACCGACCAGAAAACGTTATAGAAAAGGCCACACGGGTATACAACTGGTTGATAGAACCGCTAGAAAAAGATTTGGAAAATAATAGCAGCGAAGTCAAAACTGTAGTATTTGTCCTAGATGGAGTTCTGCGAAATATTCCCATGTCAGTTCTCTATGATGGCAAACGACAAGAGTATCTGATGCAGAAGCCGTATGCCCTCGCCGTAGTTCCAGGTTTGCAGCTTTTCGACCTCCGACCTTTGCAGCGAGAACGCTTAAAAGTTTTAACAGCGGGAGTAAGCGAACAACGGCAATTTGGAGGACGAAAGTTTGAAAAGCTTCCTAACGTAGTACAAGAATTGCAGCAAATTAAGAATATAGCCCCTTCAGAATCGCTGCTGAATCCAAAATTTACTGAAGGAAATCTCGAACAGCAAATTAATTCAGGAGCTTTTTCCATAGTTCATATTGCCACTCATGGCAAGTTCAGTTCTAATCCCGAAGAAACGTTTATTCTGACTTACGATCGCCTGCTCGATAGCAATAATTTAAATAACTTGCTCCGGGTTAACAATCAAAGCTCATCAAATATCATCGAATTACTTGTCCTCAGTGCTTGCGAGACAGCTAAGGGAGATAACCGAGCAACTTTGGGATTGGCTGGAATAGCCGTGCGGGCAGGGGCACGCAGTACGCTAGCAACGCTATGGCAAGTTAGCGATCGCTCGACATCTGAACTGATGGAGCAGTTCTACAAGGAGTTAACTAAGCCTGAATTGACAAAATCTGAGGCACTTCATCAAGCTCAGCAAGCTCTATTTAAGCAATACAAAGCTCCCTACTACTGGGCACCTTACGTTCTAGTTGGGAATTGGCTTTAGTCTTTGCCATATTGAGGGTTTTTAGAAATGTCTATTTAACCCTCAACAAGCGACATATAGTTTTAGAGAGCAACTCCAATATCTGGTGAAGCAAGGGGCATGGCGCTGAGTGTCTATTCACCATGCTGAGCATAAGGAATCTCTGATTTTTACTCAGCCTCAACAGCAAGCAGTGATGCGTTTTGTCACAAAAATATATTTTTTAAATTTTGCATAAAACCCTGGCTTTTTGAGTTGAGTAATAGGCAGAGGGAGGGCAAGGAAGCCTAACCCTCAGTTCAAACAATAAGCTGATAATTGCATTCTATTTTTGGAGAAGAAACATCATGGCTACCTTGACACTCAAAACTCTATATTGCCAAGAGACTGAGGACTGGACTGGATCTGACGAACCTTACTTGCGTGTTAATGGTCAGACAGTCTGGCAGGGAACTTTGAACGACCAAAAAGACGCTTCTTTATTTAACGAGAAGACTGCTGACCCAAACGATTTTTTGGCATTTGATTTCAGCGGTCAGGCTACCATCAAGCTTTTTGACGCGGACGCTGGATGGTTTGACGATGACGATTTTCTGGGCAGTATTCAGGTCACCAATCAAGATATTGGGTTAGGCGACCAGACAAAGCCCTTCAATTTAGATGGGGCATATTATGAACTGACCTACGAAGTCACAGCTTAAGGGAGCGAATAGTTCTCTGATAGGCTGAGTGAGTGTACACATTCACTCAGTTAGATTGATAGTGGCAAGCTTAACCAGGATAGCCTCCCTTTTCAAAAAATTGAATTTTTAAGGGAGGCTTCATGCAAACCACGATAATGGACTTTGATTGAGTAATAACAGTCTTGAAACCTTTGCCCATTGCCCTTCCATTTCTCTGCGATCGAGTGAAGCACTATGAATACATTGAGTTTATAAAATATGACCAAAGTTTTACAAATTTGGAACCAAAACATTACTACAGAAAAAGTCGTTACTTTACTGGCGAACTACCAGATGCTGCCGCAATTTTTGCGTGAGGTCATTACCGATTAGGCTATTGCCTCGATCAACTGCGCGCCCGAAGAGAAAGCCAGTGCTTGCCAGCAGTTCTATGAAAAATATCAGCTCACTTCCGAATCAGAACGTCAGGAATGGCTAGAGCTTTATGAAATGACCTTGGAGCAACTAGAAGCCTTAGCCACACGAGGGCTGAGGATTGAGAAATTTAAACGAGCCACCTGGGCCAATAAACTGGAATCTTACTTCCTCAGTCGCAAGTCGTTGCTAGACAAGGTCATTTATTCTTTAATTCGGACGAAAGATGTGGGTGTCGCCAAGGAACTCTATTTCCGCATTCAGGAAGGGGAGCAGTCTTTTAGTGAACTAGCCCGAGAATTCTCTCAAGGGTCGGAGGCGCAAATCGGTGGATTGGTTGGCCCTATCGAGCTAGGCAAAATCTCCTCTAAGCTGGCTCAGATGCTCTATATCAGCCAAACTGGTCAACTTTGGCCTCCCACTCGCTTAGGGGAATGCATAGCGATCGTGCGCCTCGAACAACTTATTCCGGCTGTTTTGGACGAAGCTATGCGCCAGCAACTGCTCAATGAACTCTTTGAACGCTGGGTCCAAGAACGCCTCGTTGAACTGACTAGTAGTGGATTGATATCGCTGGATTGAGTAAGGTAAATTCAGTGATTTTTAAAATTACTGACCGAACTAACCAGAGGTGCTTGAGCAAGTCCTTCCAAGCTTACAGATTTCAAAAGTTTTGCCCACGCATTTCTCACTTCAGTATTTTGTGGCTCAGACAGATAGCGATGAGCTAAATTGGTTAGCTCATCGTGCCAAATTACTTGGTTTTCAAGATTAGGGCTTTGCTGAACTCGTGTCACCCAACCCTCGACTACTGGATCGGTCGCCGGGTCACTTTCAGGTGTTTCTTGAACACAACGAACAATAAACCGCCAATAGTAGCTTTCATTAAGTTTTAGAGAGGATTTTGGGCCGGGTGGTAATGCGATACCAATTATTCCTGGTGTTTTAGTGGTTTGGAGGGTAGTTCGGTAGAGAGTAGTTGTATCGTTACGGTCATGTAGTGAAAACTCGATGGAATGTACGTCTTTGGGAGTATCAGGAATATAAAACCAAAAAACTGGATGCTCGGAAGTTGTTAAACTCTGAGTGCTTTTTTCAGGTATCAAGGCAGTAAGGTGTTGCTCGGTCTGCTTGTGTTTGCAGGCTCCACCACGGCTTCCTCCTGGTGTCGCTCTCCTATTATCAGGTGTGCCAGTATTTGGTGCTTCTATCAAGCCAGCGATCGCTTGCGAACTGTATTGTGTCCATAACAGTGCAAGATTGCTGGTAAAGCTAGCGATCGCTAAAACAGTAATAAACGCAAGTTTCATTTTCGCAAGGTTGTTCATCGCTTTACTCCACAATGGAACGATGAGTATTTAGGAGTGCCTTCTGGTGCTGGGTTGGAATTAAAGGGCAGGTGTTAGAAAAGCTCCTTGGTAGGAGGCTCGCAGCGCCGCCTGTGAGCATCAAAGCTAATGCCGCCGGGACAAAAGACAACCAACCACCTTGTAGTAAGAAAACCCAGCACAGTCCATACAAGACAGTGACAGAGATGCAAATCGCCAGAACCAGGAGTAGTGGCGATCGCGCTTTGCTCTCGCTTCGCGATCGCACCATCCAAACAACTATTCCACCTGTCAGCGACCAAACCCAGACCCAGAGAACATCGCCCCATTGAGGCAACCACCAGATTAGAGGGCGTTTATCCAGAACTGCGCTTAAAATTTGACTCACCAGATGGGCATGAACTTCCAGCCCTCGCATTCTGCCATAAGGAGTGTCGTGATAGTCTTGAATACTGGCAGCAGTAACACCGATCAGAACCACCCGGTTCCTCACCCACTCTGATTCTAACTTCCCAGTTAATACATCCTTAACTGTTACTCGCTGGGCAATTCGGGGAGTGGCGCGGTAATTAATCAACACTTGATTTCCTCGCGCATCCAAGTTTTGATACCCGCCGCTACGAGGTTCTAAACGTTTAAAGACAACGCTACCAAATTGCCAATTTTTATCTGGAGTCGTTGTTGCTGAAATCCCCTTAGCTTCCAGATATCGGTAGGCAAGTTGCAGACTGAAGGAATAGGGTGTGTCGCAGGGTGAAAAAGAAGATATTGGGTTTGGGGTTCGGGATTGGAGATAGCGACGAACGGTGTTGTCTTGGGGGTCATTTTCTAAGTCATTAAAGCCAACTTGTTCTGCTGGACTTGTGGGTGGGGGTGCGACGGCATCTTCTTGGCTGGTGCCAAGCGTGCAGACGGTAACGAGACGTTGATTTTGCTGTAGCTGTGTAGCTAGTGACTCGTGACCCGGCGGTACGGGTTGGTCGCGAAAGATATCAAGACCAATTGCTATCGGTTGATAACGATCTAGTTTTTCAATGAGCTGAGCTAGGATAGCGTCGGGTAACGGATACTGGTATTGACGAATATCTGCTTCATCCGCTCCCACAAGCAGAATCCGAGAATCTGCCGGTTCGGAAGGACGTTGGCGTAGTAGCTGGTCATAGCTCTCTAACTCCCATCTTTGCATTACTCCGAGCGATCGCATCCCCATCACCAAACCAGTGACAACCAAACTCGTTGCGAAGACGGTTCGCAAACCGCGCCACAGAGGGAAGGTTGGACGACTAACTTCTTGTGCAGGTTCGGGCAACTCTGGCCAAAACAGAGGCATAGCTGCCGGATTTTGGCAGATTACTGGCAACCAACTGGCACAGGGATAGTCATTCTCGAAACCTTGCAGTCGCTGTCGCGCTTCCCGCACCGCCTGGTAGAGAGGTCTGCCACTGGCAAAGCTGTCAAGAAAATACTTCAAAAATGCTTGTGCCACCAGGTCTGGCACTGGTTCTCGCATGACAATTAGTTTCGGGATGTGCAGTGATTCTAGCTCCCGCGCTAATCCCAAACCATCGCAGGAATTGAAAATAGCCAATTGCAACCCGTTTGCAACCGCTTTTTTTAAGCCATATCGGAGTTCGTCAAGGGTTAAGCTATCCGTCTGGTTGAGATAAATCCGTCCTTTTTCACCCTCAGTCTGACTGTGACCTGCGAAAAATAGAATATCCCAGGATTGTTCCCAAAGCCGATCGTTTAACTCTTGGCGTTGCGGTTCCACCAGAAAGGTTGTTGCTGCACCAGGTAAATTCTCTAGCTGTTTTCGATCTTCCTCAACTTGAATGCCTTCACTATTACCTAAAATCGCTAGGATTCTAAATTGGTCTTTATGGCTGGGCGTTTGAATTTTTGGGGGTCGTTCGTACTGTAGGGTACTGAGTCCAATTTCAGCAAAGCTGTAGCGTTCCAACAAATCCCACTGATGCCAGGGAATCTGCCATATCTGCTGGTTTTCGGCACGAATTAGCACCCGCACTTCGTCAGAGGTACTGACTTTTTCTAGCCACTTCTCGCGGATTGAGGAAAATGATTCGGCTTTGAGCCAAGTATTCAAGCGATCGCGGAACTCTAAAGCTTGGTTGCGGCACTCTTCCTTCTCTTTTTTGAGGGAACCATCAATCCTGACTGTTTTGGCTTTAATAATGCGGGTAGCCTTCCCCAAACTACGATAGGTTGATTGCCAGCCGCTATACTGTACGGCAAGTTCGGGGGCGCTGGGTAACTTACCAGTAATTTCCGTTTCTGGGCGATCGCTTTCTGTTCCAATCTCCAGCGTTACCCGAAAGCCGGAGTTGAAATCGCCATCTAGTTTGAGGACAATTAACTTGCTCATTAGTCATTAGTCCTTAGCCAAGGGTCAAGACTGAATTTCTCCTTGTTACCCTCAGATGACAAAATTCTCTGTTACGCTGACATCACCCACAGCCACCTTAACTCCAAAATGGTCTCCCGGCTCCCCAGCAAATTCTAATTGAATACTCTTATTGTCGCTTCTGGCACGGGCGTCGATGACTGCTTCTCCATCCTCATCCATTACCATCAGTTGCAAATTTGAAGGCAGATACATTTGACCTTTTGGGGGCTGCACCTCTACGCTAATATTTATTTCCTGCTCGGATTGTTCTGTAAGCGAGACAATCGCAACTACAGCTTGAGCCGGCGTTCCCAATTCAATCAGCTTACACCGCCTAACTTCAAGAGCATTTCTAAAGCTAAAAGCTAGTTCTGTTGGTTGCGGGTTTAAAAGCGCTTCCACAGCTTGCCAACCGGCTTCAAAGAGATTTTCAAACCAGTGGCTCAGGTTTACTAAGGGTTTGATTTCATTCAAGTATCCGGGTAATTCGGATAGCGATCGCAACTGGCTCAAAGGTAACTCTGAAGCCGCTACTTCCACAAATCCCAGTAGTGTTGCTTCCCTCAAGGATTCGGAAATATGCACCGCAATATAACCAATCCGTTCGTCCCGAACTTCTGCCGGAATGCGGACAAATTCTGCATCTGACAACACGGGTCTGCACTCTAACTTGCCGCGATTTTTCACCACTAAATCGGCAACATCCATTAGCATCTGCATTACCGGATCTGAACTGGCACTCTGTTCTAAATCCGTTTCAAATCCCCGGCATTCTAGGTAAGCACTCACGGCATACACTGCCAAGGTATTGAGATAAACCTGTTTGGCTTTATCGGGTTTAGTTTGATAGCATCGAAATTGTTCTGCTCGCGCATGAGCTGACAAAGCTAGCGGAACCGTGAAAGTCCAAGCATCTATTTCGGAATTCATAATCAATTGATTTACGCTCATTAGTATCGCACCTCGTCGAGAAAAAAATTGGTTCTAGGCGTATTGCTTGAACTTAGGGCGAAATTTTTCACAACAACGCTGAAAGAAGGAACTCAGCGTTGGCAGCGGGATGTTAAATTCTGCTGAAATTTCCTCCCAACTTTTACCTGAAAATCTTGCTAAAGCTATTGCCGAGAAATTAGCATCCGGTCTATTTCTAATATGTGTCTGTTTGAAAATTTTTTCACGATCTTCTTCTAGACATTCGCGCACTTTTTCAAACAATGAATCTGATTTTTCGGACTGTACTATATACTCCAATTCGTTCAGTGAAGGTAGCTCCTTAGTATTCGGCTCTCTAAATTCACGGCAACATTCTATAAATACCCTATCTAGCCGAAAGTTAACCCAGTTCATAAATTTTTTGTCTCCTCTCTCTGGGTCGTAATTGTTAATGTGCCGACAGACATAAGTTAACGTTTTATTAACGGCTTCATCATAAAGCAGGTTATAAAACTGAGCCGAAAAGCTGGCGCGATGTGGACGGCAAAGCTTACCCGATAGGCGAATTGCTTCAACCAGTTCTCCTAAAGCATACTGTCGTAACTCTGTAGCGGGTGGGTATCCTTGGGCAACCAGCGCTAACTGTTTAAGTTGAGCATCAACCAAGATTGTTCTAAACGCTAGATCCCGCAAGGCATTTGCCCATTCCCTCACAGTCGTCTGTTTTGGATTGTATTGATTGAGTTGTGCGCCAACGTCGTGCAATAGCTGCTGTCGGACTTGCTGGTAAATTTCCTGATAAATGCCCAATAGAGGTTTACTTGCAAGCGAACGGCAAATTTTGCGCGATCGCAGCATTTCATCAACCAACTGAGTTAAAGCCAACTGTCGCTCCTCAGACTGAGGGGCGTGCCGTTGCGCTTCTGTTACTAGCTTCTCAAGTCGCTCATCCATAGTCTTGAAAGTACCACTAGAATCGCAACTCGTTAATAGAACGTTCACCATTGTTGAAAGTCTCTCCTTTTAACCAGGTGAAGCACCAATTTGACGATCGGGTTGTGTCTGATGAACCAAGGGCGTCGCACTTTTAATCAGAAGCTTCCGATTGTTACTCAGCCAAAACAGCCAGCAATTATATATTTTGTTACACAAATTAATATTTGCAATTTTGCATAAAACCCTGGCTTTTTGACTTGAGTTACAGACAGAAGGAGGGCAAGGAAGCTTAACCCTCAGTTCAAATACCAACCATAACCATCAATTAGGAAAATTAGGAGAAACTAAAATGGCAACTATCTATGGTTCCACAGGCTCTGACACAAAAAATGGAACTTCGGGAGATGATACTATCTATGGCTGGGCGCAAGGTGGTAGTGCCAATAGTACATCCGGCAATGACAAATTGTATGGCAAGGCTGGTAACGACAAACTGTATGGTGGGACGGGTAGTGACAGCCTCGTCGGTGAAGCAGGCAATGACACCCTTGATGGTGGTATAGGTAACGACATCCTTAAAGGTGGCACAGGCAACGATACCTACATTGTTGACAGCACTAGCGATACCGTCACTGAGAACTTTGGTGAAGGAACCGATACTGTTAAATCTTCTGTCAGCTTCACTCTGGGCGCTAACCTGGAAAATCTAACCTTGACAGGTAGCAATGCTATTAACGGCACAGGAAACAGCCTCAATAACACGATTACAGGTAACAGCAAGAACAACTCTATATATGCCGGAGAAGGGGACGATACTGTTCGTGCGGGAGCAGGTAATGACTACGTGGACGGCTGGGATGGCGATGACAGCCTCTATGGTGAATCTGGTGATGACACACTGTTTGGCTACAGTGGACAAGACCATCTGTATGGCGGCGATGGGAATGACTCGCTCTATGGTGAAGCTGATGATGACCACCTCTACGGTGGTGCGGGCAACGATATCCTCAATGGCTTTAGCAGCGATAACTATATTGAGTGTGACACGCTCGAAGGCGGAGCTGGTGCAGATATCTTCGTACTCGGCAATACCTCAGGTGCCTTCTACCATGATGTTCAAAACTACCAAGATGCTCAAAGCTACGCGACAATCACGGATTTTGGCTGGAATCAAGGTGATAAAATCCAAGTTTACGGCAGTGCGAGTGACTATAGCCTTGAGTTTAATAGCGACTCGGGAAGCTTCATGTATGGGCTTGGTATCTTTTATATGGGGGAACAGATTGGCCTTGTAAAAAATACCTCTGATGTCATCATTTCTGAAGACTTTGTTTTTGTTTAAAAACTGCTGTAGGATTTGCCTGCACTAATAAAACTGGGGATTAATGTATTTTTAATCCCTAGTTATATGCAAGAAAAAGTTATCGAGCTTTTCCTAAAGCGATCGCTATCGAACCAGATATTACAAAAATCGCCCCTACCACTCCTAAAACAGTCAAGCGTTCCGGTGCAATGAGGGTTGGTAGAAAGATTGACACTGCTGACACAGAGATTAAGGTGACAATGGGCGTTGTCGCTAATACTGCACTCACCCGCGATGCTTCCCAGTGTTCTAAAGATTCGGCAAAAGCACCGTAAGCGATGATGGTATTCAAAGCACAGAAAAGCAGCATTCCTAAATGTAAAGGATTCAGTGTCAGAATGGGTTGAGGTGCCGCAAAAGGGCTAAATAAAACAGCACAGCCGCCATAGATTAGCAGCATGATATTTGAAGACGGTAATCTTTGTAGAAGCTGCTTTTGTGCTAAAGCATAAATTGCCCAGGTTACTGCTGCAAAAAAGATTAATCCGCAGCCGATTAAATATTTACCTTGTGCTGTAATTAAATTAGTTAATTGTTCGTGAAAGAATAGTGCAAAGCCAACCGTGAGTACACTTAAACCTATCCATTGACGCAATGTATAACGTTCTTTGAAAACAACCAATCCCCCTAAACCCATTAAAACTGGAGCGAGTTGAATGAGAACTTGGGCATTAGCAGGTGAAGTTTGGTGTAAACCTTGCAGAAAAAGAATGTAATTAATCGCCAAAAATATAATCGCGATCGCTAACAATCCAAGTGGCGTTGAACGCAATTTTTCGACAGGTGGTAGTTGCCGCCGTGCGGCTAAATAAACGGCTAGCAGCCCAAACGATACCAAAAAGCGAAACCAAGTAACGGTATAAACGTCGAGTACCTGTAGCGTCACCGTCAGGGCAATGGGCAGAATTCCCCACAAAAATACAGTTACAAGCGATAAGGCTAGCCCTAATCGCCATCTACCGGAACTAGAGTGAAGTGGCATTGGTATATTCTGATGAAAAGGGAAAAGGAGCGATACGTTTTGTGCCGCACGCTCCTACAATCTTTCCTTAGTGTGTTTGCTGTTGACATCTAATCTTCGACTATTTCCAGCAGTTCGGCTTCACTCAGTTGGGTGATTCCCAACGCTTCAGCCTTTTCTAACTTGGAACCAGCATCTTCCCCCACCAGCAAGTAGTCGGTTTTGGCGCTGACGGAACCCGTGACTTTACCGCCAGCTTTTTCAATCAACGCTTTCGCCTCGTCGCGCTTCAGAGTCGGCAGCGTGCCAGTAATTACAAAGGTTTTGCCTTGTAGGGGCGAGGGAACGCTTCCACTTTCTGCGGATGGGGTTTCTACCTCGGCGGCGAGTTGCAAACCCGCTGCTTTCAGTCTGTCAATTAACGCCTGATTCGCCGGGACTTGAAACCAGTCGTAAACAGCGTGGGCAATTTCTGGACCAATGCCGTAAACTGCTTCAATATTCGATGCGGATGCGCCAGCTAGTTGCTCAACGGTGGTGAATTTTTGAGTTAAGGTTTGGGCATTGACGCTGCCGACGTGACGAATCCCCAAACCGTATAATACCCGCGACCAAGGCTGAGTTTTCGAGTGCGCGATCGCATCCACCAATTTCTGGGCTAACTTCTTACCCATCCGTTCCAAAGTTCCCAACCTATCAGTGGTTAAATCGTATAAATCTGCAACCGAATTCACCACTCCTTTATCCACCAACTGGTGCATTAATTTTTCGCCCATGCCGTTAATATCCAGTGCATTACGGCTTGCCCAGTGAACCAGCGCCCCTTTGAGGATGGCGGGACAAGAAGCATTCACGCAGCGCGTCACCGCCTCATCAACGGGCTTTACCACTGGCTGATTGCACACCGGGCAACAGGTGGGCATTTGGAAGGATTGAGTCCCCTCTGGGCGGAGTTCTGGCAGTACGCGCACCACTTCGGGAATGATTTCCCCGGCTTTGTGGATAATCACCGTATCGCCAATCCGAATATCGAGCGATCGCACATAATCAATATTGTGCAATGTGGCTCTTTGTACGGTTGTCCCAGCTAATTGCACTGGCTGCAACTCTGCCAACGGCGTCAGCGCCCCCGTTCGCCCGACATTGATAGAAATATTTTCAACACGGGTGGGTGCCTCTTCTGCTGCATATTTCAGCGCCACTGCCCAGCGGGGAAACTTTTGCGTAAATCCCAACTTTTCCTGAAGCGGAATCGAATTTAGCTTCACGACAACCCCATCGGTCATGTAGGGTAGATTCAACCGCCCCGTATTCCATTCGTCATAATAATCCCGAACCTCTTCTAAAGACTGACAACGCTTGCGATTGGGATTTACTTTAAATCCCATTTGTTGCAGCAATTCCAGCGATTCCCACTGAGTTCGGGCAACCTCAGCATCATCCTTCCCAGGAATTTGCAACGTATAGGCAAAGAAATCCAGCCGCCGCTTTGCCACAATCCGAGAGTCTAATTGCCGCAAGGTTCCCGCCGCTGCATTGCGAGGATTGGCAAATAACTGATCGCCAGCTTGCTGCCGTTCCTGATTAATTTGCTTAAACACATCTAAGCCTAAAAACGCCTCGCCGCGAACTTCTACGTGAGTGGGAGGGTTTTCTAAATTCAATCGCAAGGGAATAGCGCGAATTGTCCGCACATTCTGAGTAATATCTTCCCCCGCGATGCCATCCCCCCGCGTGGTTCCTCTCACCAAGATGCCTCTTTCATAAGTGAGAGCGATCGCAGAACCGTCAATTTTCAACTCCGCGACATATTCAAAAGTATTGAGTTCGGGAACTTGTCGCCGCCAGCGTTCCTGCCATTTGGCAAATTCCTGAATATTAAAGGCATTTTCCAAACTATAGAGAGGGATATTGTGCCGCACCGAGGAAAACTGAGTTGCCGGTTTCTCACCCACGCGCTGAGTGATGCTGTCCGGTGTTACCAGTTCTGGATACTGGGCTTCTAAGTCTTGCAGTTCCCGATACAGCCGGTCATAGATGGCATCCTCCATGATGGGAGCATCCAGGACATAGTAGGCATAACTGGCTTTGTCCAACAACTGTCGCAGTTCCTGTACCCGCTGCTTGACTGCCTGTGTCACTTCCACAGCATCCATCCCTACTTAAAACTCTATCTGTTTCCGCTTTTAGTCTAACTGCCATCACCAGATATAGAACGGCTCTCAATGGATTTCAACACAACCGGAACCTCGCCCCCAGGTACCTCTCCGCTTTTCGAGAGCCAGGGGGGTTTCATACAGTCAAAGAAAATATCGAGGCATTGCGACATTTAGTAGGGGCGTGTTTATGCCCCTACTCAGTGAAAGAGGGGAGAATCTTGATTTTCCTGGGCAATTTATTGTTGAAAGAGTTTTAAAGCGCGATCGCTTAGCCTTATCTGACGCGAAACCTCTCCCCTCGTACCAGCAGGCGATTTTTGTATTTAAACTTCATATTTCTGATTTGCGGAGTTTATCCAAATCAGGTTGAAGTATTTTAATAACAATCCTTTTAGTAGGAATCGTGACTAAGCAAAATTACGAATTTTCCTTAGAGCGATTCCCGCTAAATCCGCAAAATCCACAATGCCATTTGTGGATGTATCGATAACAATCACAAGCAGTAATAATCTAAGGAAAAATTTAAATGTCTGAAAGAAGACCAAATCGTATAGTTCCTATTATTGTTGGCACTGCCGTTGTAGTAGCCGGAGGCATCGGTACTTATCTTTACTTGAAGGGTTCTTTTAGCGATGCGACCAGCCCTCTTGCAAGTGCCAAAGTGGTGCCGGATGAAGCATTAATGGCGGGTTTTGTCTCCACCGATCCGAAAAACTGGGCGCAATTGCAACAGTTTGGGACTCCGGAAGCCCAAAAATTGGTTGATAAAGGGCTGAAGGATTTCAACAAAGAGATGTTGACTGAATCCAACATCAATTATGAAAAAGATGTTAAGCCTTGGCTGGGTAGCGTGATGTTTGCTGTTCTGCCATCACCGACTGTAAAACCGGCACAAGCGACACCCCCAAAATCGTCACCGGAAGTCCGGATGTTGATGGTGGTTGGCGTCAAAGACAAAGTAAGTGCTTTAAGTTTTGCAAATAAGCTGAAAGCCAAGAAAGCTGGAACCAAACAAATAGATTACAAAGGCATCAAAATAGAGGAAACCACAGATAAAAGTGGCAAAACCTACACGGCTTTGTTAGACAGTCATTTAGTGATGTCCGATGAAAAAGAAGCAGTGCAACTCGCCATTGATACCTTTAAAGGACAACCTTCATTTGCTAGCAAAGCAGGTGCAGCCAGCCTTCTGACTAAGGGTGTAGACGTACAAAACTCCATCGCTCAATTCTATATCCCCGATTATGCGGGGACGGTGCAGCAAGCACTGGCAAATAATCCGAATACGCCCCCGCTTCCTCCAGAAACCCTAAAGCAGTTAAAGGCTGTGCAGTCGGTGGTGATGGGTGTTGGGATTGATAATGCTGGTGTGAGGATGAAGGCGATCGCAAAGGTAGATCCCTCGGTAATGAAAGTTCAGTACAAGGCTTCTCCTGGCAAAGTCGCGTCTCAACTTCCGGCTGAGACAATTGCCCTCATCGCTGGAAATGGAATCAGCCAAACTTGGGCAACGGTTGTCGAACAATCCAAAGCCGATCCCCAAGCCCAGCAGGGATTTGACATGGCAAGACAGCAACTCAGACTCGTCAATCTTGACCTAGATAAAGATATCTTCGGATGGATGGATGGAGAATTTGCTCTCGCGGCGATTCCATCGACCAAGGGAATTTTAGCACCCGTTGGATTTGGTGGAGCCTTGATATTTCAAACCAGCGATCGCAAAACGGCTGAAGCCACCTTCAACAAACTGGATGCGATCGCTAAGGGAAATTCAATCGCCGTAGCGCCTAGAAAAATTCAGGGTAAAACCGTCACAGAATGGCAAATCCCGCAACAAGGCGCTTTCTTAGGGCATGGTTGGATAGATGAAAACACGATGTATGTGGCGATTGGTGGCCCCATCGCCGATGTCATGGCAAACAAGCCCAGCCAGCCTTTGGACAATAGCACATCTTTTAAAACGGTCACGGGGTCTTTGCAGAAGCCAAACGCAGGCTATTTTTACCTCGACATGGACAAAACCATGTCTTTGGTGAATCGCCAGCTACCTCCAGCCCAAAAGAGTTCCATCACGCCTGAAACCACTGCAATTCTGAATTCCATGCATGGTATTGGTTTGACCGTGACTCAACCAGACGCATCAACGGGTCAAGTTGAGGTGTTACTTGCACTCAAGCCTAAAACGGGCAAATAGGAAGTCGCGGGGAATGAGTAATTGGTAATATTCTTGAAGGGTGGGCATTGCCCACCCTTCAAGCTTTGGTGGGATAAAAGCTCATCCTACTGAGACATCTTTATTCAGGATTGGTAATTGGTTATAAGGTCATTTGTTACTTACTATTACCCATTACCTATTACCCATTACCCATTACTTATTACTTTATGACTGCCACAGTAAATACTGAACTCGGATTATCTTCACGCTTGGTAAACGGATTGCTAGCGATTAAGCCATTAGCCAATCTAGCCAAGCAGCAAGCGCGTTCTATGATGATCAAACGTGCCGAGAAGATTGGAGTGCCTTGGAGAAAGCAAGTACAGACGTTTTCACAATACGACTGGGAAAGTCATCTGGCTCAAGTACAAAACCCCCAACTGACCTACCCAGAATATTACCTGCGATCGTTCCATGCTTACGAAAGTGGTAACTTAAGCTGGGAAGCCGCTTGGGAAGTAGAAGTTGCGGCTTATGCCGTTCACGCCGGAATTTGGCCTGATGCGGGGGCGCAAGGAGATGCCCGACTGCGCCAGAGTTATCTTGATATTCTCAAAAACGAAATCGCTACTCAACCACAAGATATTTTAGATTTGGGGTGCAGTGTGGGAATGAGTACGTTTGCCCTCCAAGATGTTTATCCCCAAGCAAAGCTGACGGGTTTGGATCTGTCGCCCTATTTTCTAGCAGTTGCCCAGTACCAATCCCAACAGCGCCAAAAACCGATTTCCTGGGTTCATGCTGCTGCTGAAACTACAGGTTTGCCAGATGCCTCGTTCGATTTGGTTTCTATCTTTTTGATGTGCCACGAGTTGCCTCAGTCAGCAACTATGCAGATTTTCCGAGAAGTGCGGCGCGTACTGCGTCCCGGTGGCTGTTTGGCAATTATGGATATGAATCCTCAATCTGAGATTTATACCAAAATGCCGCCCTACATCTTGACATTGCTCAAGAGTACCGAGCCTTATTTAGATGAGTATTTTGCGTTAAATATTGAACAAGCGCTAGTAGATTCCGGTTTCACTACGCCGACAATCAGCCGCAATACTCATCGTCACCGCACGGTAATTGCCAAGGTGAAGCAGAATTAAAAATTCAACATTAAGAAAGATTTTCTTTTTCGTTTCGCGCAAAGATGCAAAGTTTTTCTTAGCGTCTTTGCGCGACACTATCATCCGTCCAATGTGCAACGTCTGGAAATTCTTCAATTTTTAATTATTCTGCTTCTCCAATTAAAGTGAATGCCCCCCAGTCTTTAGGATTTGGATGTTGCTTCATGGTGCTTAGCATAGCGCTTCGCAGGGCGGCGGCTTTATCGGGCGTTTTTTGAAGATTTTGATAAAATTCTGTCATCAATGAGGCTGTAGGAGCGTCTGGCACTTGCCAGAGGGACACAATTACACTGGGTACACCCGCACTCATTAAGCTGCGAGATAAGCCGATCACACCATCACCAGTGATTCTGCCTCTACCTGTGTCGCAAGCACTCAGGACAACTAATTCGGCATTGAATCTCAAGTCTAGAATTTCTTCAGCGGTGAGTAAGCCGTTATCGTTGCCAGATGGAGCCAACGCGATCGCACTTCCCAATCCTCGAATATCATCTAGTAAACCATGAGTCGCGAGATGAATGATTCGTGCTGTGGGTATTTGTTGCAGAATCGCTGCTTTCGTTGCCTCAGAGCCGGTGAAAGCTTTAGTCTTAAACAGAGGCGCGATCGCTAAAGCTTCTCGTTCTGCACCCGGTAAGCTTGGTAACTGAGTCGGCGGATCGCCAATTTTTTCAGGAACCCTCGGCATTGTGGGATTCCCAACTATCAGCACATCTTGATTTTGTACAGAAGTAGAACTTCGCGTTCCAACAAGCTGTTGTTGCTGATTTGTTAAATCCAGTACCTGAATTGAAGGTGCGGTGAGGATAGTATGTTGTTCAATTAAGTATTTGCCAGAAGCATCTTGCAATGCTGGGAAAGGAACTAGAAACAGTTCGCTTTGTGGAATAAAGATAACACGAGCATTTGGGTCTTTTGGGAGTAGGTCGGCAATAGGTTTAATGAGTAGTTCGTGAAGTTCCTTAAAGCCTTGTTTTGCTGGACTTCCAGGAGCTTTAGCCTCTACACCTAAACCACGACCTCTAACACCAATCGATTCGCGGCTGCTGACAACAAGCTCTTCCAAAGAACTCTTTTTTTGCTGTCGCAAAGACTTAAGGTTGACTTTACGAAAGGCAATTTCGCCGGTTGGTTTAACTACCCAAATATAAATTTCAGATGTTTGGGATTGCGATCTTTTTCCTATAGCATCTATGTCTTCATAGACAATAGAATATTCAACCAAGGTAGCGTTCTGAAGCTTGGCAATCTCTTTGATTTTGTTGATATTCGGTGAGGTAAGCGTAGCTTGAACGGATGCTTCAGATAACCGCGAAGCTAATAGCTCAACAAAGGCTCTTGCTCTCCCCCGTTCAGCAATTTCCAATGCAGCTTCTATTTTATTTTGAGCAAGTAAAACTTGTTGCAAATTGCGATAAGTGCTGACTTGATCTTCAAAAAGTGATACTTTATTAGCATCATTTCTGCCTAATCCGGTTCGGACAGATTCTAATACTTCGATTCCATTTTTTAAATATGTTTCGGCTTCCGATAGCTTACCCGCACGCATAAAAGTTAGCCCTAAATTGTTTAAGGCGATGGCTTCCCCTCGTTTATTTTTAATTTCGCGAGAAATTGCGAGATCCTGCTGAAAGTAATTAATCGCTTTATCGTACTCGCCCATAGAATTATAAACGAGTCCCAAATTGCCTATCGCTTTTGCTTCCCCGCGTTTATTATTATTTTGTTTGGCTAAGGCTAAGCTTTGTTGATAATATTCACTGGCTTGCCGGTAGTCTCCCAGATTTTGATAGGAGAGAATTCCCCAAAAATTTAAGATATCTGCTTGCAAATCCCGATCGTTGATTTCTTGGGCGATTTTCAAGCTTTGCTGATAAAATTCTTTTGCTTTATCTGTTGTGCCACTTTCTTGATAAATGTTTCCTAAGTTTAGGATTGTTTGGGCATATAATTTCCGTTTTTCTCGAACTTCTAAGGCACTTTGTTGATTATTGGGTTCATCGGTAATTGCTAAACTCTGCTGATAATAGCGAATTGCTTGGGGAGAATCGTTCAAATTTTTATATACAGTGCCTAAATTAGACAGAATACCCGCTTCTGATTGACGAGCGTTAATTTTTCTGGCAATGGTTAAGCTTTGCTGATAATATTCAATTGCTTCCTGATATCTTGATAGATTGGCATAAATCCCGCCCAAATTATTCAAAATTTCTACTTCAATTGCCGATTCCCTCATTTCCCGCGCCATAACTAAACTTTGTTGATATTTATCAATAGATTGGGAGTATTCAGCGAGGGATTCATGAACATGACCCAGAAGTGCAAGAATTACCTGTTGGCTAGAGCGATCTTTCAGTTCTTGGGCAATAACTAAACCTTGTTGGAAGAACTTTCGAGCTTCAGGGTACTTGTCCAGCAACTGATAGTAACTTCCAATAGATGTGAGAGCAGCTCCTTCAGCCCTACGTTCTTTGAGTTGCTGAAAAATAGGGAGTGCTTGTTGCCAAGAATCAATCGCTTTCTGATAGTCTCCTATTCGTTGATAAGCAAGAGCCAGCATACCAAGAGCGGCTGCTTCACTTTTATTATTTTTAATTTCCCGTGCAAGAGTTAAACTTTGTTGCAGATACTCGATTGCTTGGGGATGTTGTCCCAGCGCCGAGTACGAACTTCCCAATTGTCTAAGATTCTTCGCTTCTAAGGGACGATCGGCAATTTCTCGCGCGATCGCTAAACTTTGCTGTTGGAAATCAATTGATTGAGAGTACTGTTGCACCCAATAGTAAATACTTGCCAGGTTTGCTAGAGCGGTTCCCTCTCCCTGACGATCTTTGAGTTCTCGATAAATCGTCAATGCCTGTTGTATCGACTGTAAGGCTTTGTCAAGTTGACGGTTATCAATCTGCTGAATACCTTGCTCTAAAAGGCGTTCAGCTTCTACTTTGCGGGATTCTGAAGTTTGTGCCAACACCTGTGTTATGGAAGGCGCGTTCAAAGGCGCTGAAATGGTAGCTAGGAAAGCGATAAGCGCAAAGATTCCGAGTTGAGGGCGCATAGCTGAAAGAAGATGTTGATTGAGTGCAGTTTACTGTCTTAGCCCAGACTGATAGGGAGTGTCCAGTGGCGCAGAGGAAAGAAAACGCGATCGCTCTCGGTACACATTCCCGTTAAGATTATCCAGTAACTTGTCCGATAATGGCTTGCGTCTTGAGTAATTGCGCGATCGCTAAATGCTGCTGGTGAAACTCAAAAGTATCTCGCGATCCTTGTGACTAGGGTTTACCGTCTAATTACTCAATAGCCATAAAAAAAGCCCGCTGAAGCGGACTTTATCGGTGCGTTCGGATAGATGTGTTCGGATAGATGCGTTCGGCGATGTTTAGCTCAGCATCTACAGAGGAAAGCTAATAGAGGAAAGTGATCTGAGTAGCGCGAGTGTAAGACGGCTACTCAATCAAGCCTTTTTGAATTTATTTTGGCGACGGCGCAAAATTTCTGCGATTGGAAGAATACCAAACGCCAGTAAGGTTGTGGGTTCGGGAACGTCTTTGCTGGGATTGCCAGCAATCCGGTTGCGAACTGCAACAGCGGTATCTGGGAAGTCGGTAAAGACGCCATCAATCCCTAATTTAAAGAATTGTTCGTACTCCAGCTCTGGGTTGCCGTTGTAGTCTGGAGCGAGGAAGAAGTCTTCACTGCGGAAAGTGTAGGCATGAACCAGCAAACCCGCCGCATGGGCGTCACTAATTAGGGATGTGGGTTGTAACAATGGCTTGTCAGCATCGCTAATGACCCCATCTCCATTGAGATCGTCAGGTTGACCATCGCCATTTTTATCGACCGTCTCAGATGGAATAATCAGGCGTTTCCAAGGGCCAATTCCGCTTGCATATTGCGCGATCGCATTCAATCCTGAAGAAGTTATGAGATCGCCATAGGTGCGAGAATCACCACTGACAACAAAATCATACGGCTTGGCGGTACTTGCATCAAACAACTGAACCAGCGGCAAATTCGTCAGTGTTTTGAGAAATTTCAAGTTTGCAACTTCAAAGGATTGAATGAAAACCGCATCATCCGCATCGGTGTAACCGTTCTCGCTGAGGATTTTTACCAAAGGTTCCTCTAACGATAATCCGATGGAATCAAAGTAGGTCGGATGCTTCGTTTCCGGATAAATACCAATCGTGCGACCTTTTTCGGCACTCTTTTTCTTGGCTAGGTCGATAACTTCCTGCAAAGTCGGAATTTCATACAAACCATCATATTTAACCGATCCGGGGCGCAATTCAGGGATACGCTCTTTCGCCCGGAGAGTCTTGATTTCAGCCAAGGTAAAATCTTCGGTAAACCAGCCGGTGACTGGTTTTCCATCAATTGTTTTGGTTGTCTTGCGGTTAGCAAATTCTGGGCGATTTGCAACGTCTGTCGTTCCAGAAATTTCATTTTCATGGCGAGCAATAAGAACGCCGTCTTTTGTCGAAACTAAGTCAGGTTCGATAAAATCAGCGCCCATCTCAATTGCCAGCTCATAGGCTGCTAACGTATGTTCTGGACGATAGCCGCTAGCGCCCCGGTGTCCAATCACAATTGGAGGGGCACCCGTCAAAGTTGCTGCTGCTGCTTCACCCACTGGAAAAACTGCCAAAGCTGCTGTTGTTAATAAAGCTAGCTTAAAAACGCGCCACATATTGCTTTCCTCACCAATCGGCTCAAGCTTGGTTGATATGAAATTCATCAGTAAATGTACTTAAGTAAATGTACGGTGCCGAGATTAAGCTTGAGCATTAGGCTGGGTAAAGCTAAGTATAAATACCATTTAAAGATTGATTAAAAGAGCAGAGATATAGCATTTGCGCTTGGATAGAATCTGCGATCCCACCCTTTCTCGCTCTGCTTTTTCTCAAATTGACACCAATGGGCATAAACACGCCCCTCAAGCCAGCACTTTTTTGAGAGCGCAAGTAGACACAACGCTAAGTGAAGCTTGAAAATCATCGCGGCTGAAGTAACAAAGCATCTGGGTGTTCGCTACAAATTTGGATACCCCGCGCGTCGCCGTGCTTAGAAGAGAAGTTCACTCAGTCTGAAGGCGTTAACCTAAAGAAATAACCTCCTTAGCCCTGATTCTCGGCTATACTTCGGAGTCTTACAGGTCAATCTCACCATGAAGTTGCAGACTTATTTCGATTCAGAAAATAACGGTCACAAATCCTTTGAACTGCCCGGTGCCCGTCCCCACTACAACCCAGATCGACCCGGACAAGTCGAGCATATTTTCCTGGATTTAGCCCTCGATATTCCTAATCAAACCGTCGGAGGTACTTGCGCCATTACCTTATTGCCGGTGCGGAGTGGGATTGACCGTTTAACCTTAGATGCCGTTAACCTAAATATTCAGTCAGTACAGGTTGACGAAATACCGCAAAGCTTTGACTATGATGGCGAACAACTGCACATCCAGATGCAGACACCTACTCAGGTGGGAAAAACAATCGAGATAGCGATCGCCTACTCGGTGGAAAAACCCCAGCGCGGTATCTACTTTATTTCCCCCAACAAACACTATCCCGACAAACCCGTTCAAGTTTGGACACAGGGAGAAGATGAGGATTCCCGCTTCTGGTTCCCCTGCTTTGACTATCCCGGACAGTTAGCCACTTCAGAAATTCGGGTCAAAGTTCCCAAACTCCTGCTTGCCATTTCCAACGGATTGCTCATCAAAACAGAGGAAGATAACCACTACAAAACTTATCACTGGTTGCAAGAGCAAGTTCATCCCACCTACCTGATGACGCTCGCAGTGGGTGATTTTGCCGAAATTCAAGATGAATGGAACGACAAACCCGTCACCTACTATGTGGATAAGGGCAGAGAAGAAGACGCCCGCCGCAGTATGGGCAAAACGCCGGAAATGATTGAATTTTTCAGCGAAAAATTTGGTTATCCCTACCCCTATCCCAAATATGCTCAAGTGTGCGTCGATGACTTCATCTTTGGCGGGATGGAGAACACCTCCACCACGCTGCTAACCGATCGCTGCTTGCTGGATGAACGGGCGTCTTTAGATAATCGCACCACTGAAAGCTTAGTGGCTCACGAACTCGCCCACCAGTGGTTCGGAGATTTAGTGGTCATCAAGCACTGGTCTCATGCTTGGATTAAAGAAGGGATGGCTTCTTACTCAGAAGTGCTGTGGACACACCAAGAGTATGGTTTGCAAGATGCAGCGTATTACCTGCTCAATGAAGCTCGTAGCTACCTTGTAGAAGACAGCAGCCGTTACCGTCGCCCGATTGTCACTCATGTCTATCGCGAGGCGATTGAACTGTATGACCGCCACCTCTATGAAAAAGGTGCTTGTGTCTATCACATGATTCGGGCGGAGTTGGGAGACGAGCTATTTTTTAAAGCCATCCACACCTTTGTTCAGGACAACGCCCATAAAACAGTTGAAACTGTTGACCTGCTACGGGCAATTGAAAAAGCGACGGGTCGCAACCTCCTATTTTTATTTGATCAGTACGTTTATCGCGGCGGTCATCCAGATTTCAAAGTTGCTTATTCCTGGGATACTGATAGCAAGTTGGCTAAAGTTACCGTTACTCAAACTCAAGCCACCAGCGATACTAACGGCAGTCGTAGCGATTTATTTGACCTAAAAATTCCCATTGCTTTTGGCTATGTCTCAGGAAATTCCTCTAACGAGGATCGTGTAGAGACGCGAGATTCCTCGCCTGAACAATCCTCTACTGTCAATTTCAAAACTTTCGCAGTCAGGGTTCACGAACGGGAACAAAGCTTTTACTTCCCCCTCGAAGAAAAACCCCATTTTATTAGCTTTGACATCGGGAATAATTTCTTAAAAACGGTGTCCTTAGAGTACCCAGTTCAAGAACTCAAAGCCCAACTGCAATCCGATCCCGATCCCGTCTCCCGCATCTACGCGGCTGAGGCGTTAGCGAAAAAAGGCGGATTGGAGGTCGTAAAAGCGCTTTCTTTCGCCCTGAAAAACGATTCTTTCTGGGGCGTCCGGGCGGAAGTTGCTAAACAGTTGGCAGAAGTTAAACTCGATCAAGCGTTTGACGGTCTAGTTGCGGGTCTAAAAGATAAAGAAGCCTTAGTGCGTCGTGCAGTGGTGCAAGCATTGGGAACGATCAAAACCCATGACAGCTATAAAGCACTGAAACCATTAGTAGAAGATGGCGACCCTAGCTATTATGTGGAGTCCGCAGCGGTTAATGCGATTGGCGGAATTGGGGCGGCAAATCTGGACGAAAAGCCCAAAGAAGAGAAAGTGCTGAAGCTGCTGCAAACAGTACTCAAAGAAAAGGCGGGTTGGAATGAGGTTGTCAGAACTGGCGCGATCGCTGGTTTGTCTCAACTGAAAACTTCACCCCAAGCGCTGGATCTGATTCTGGAATACACTGCCCAAGGCGTCCCGCAAGCGTTGCGTCTAGCAGCGATTCGCGCTTTGGGAACCATTTCAACGGGTCAGAATAATGTCAACTTGGAACGAATTCTCGAACAACTTGCCGCACTCTCCAAAGAGACATTTTTCTTAACCCAAGTATCAGTCGCGATCGCACTAGGGCAAATGGAGACTCCCAAAGCGATTGGGATTTTGCGAAGTCTTGCCGACCAAACCCCCGATGGACGAGTCCGTCGCATCGCTGAGGAAGCGGTTGAGCGGGTGCAAAAAAATGTTGGATCGGATCAAGCGATCAAGCAACTGCGAGACGAACTCGACCTGATCAAGAAGCAAAACCAGGAACTCAAAAGCCGCTTGGAAAACCTAGAAGCGAAGTCCAGCACCTCAGGTACCTAAGCAATTGCGATCGCATCAACCCGACCTCTCCCCCAATCTCCCCTAACCGGAAAACAAGGATCTCCTTTCCCTGTCACAGTGGAGTTGGGGGAGAGAACCGATAAGTATTGCCTCTCTACACTTTAGTTTGTTCCCTTTGAGGCTCCCCTGCGAGTTGCCGGTTCGATTTACCGCCGGGAATTAGCATTTCCAATCCACGGGCGATTAACGGTAGAAACCCGATAACCAACACTACGCCCAATACGTTGAATATCACCTGAGCATTGGCAATTTGGCGGGCAACATCAGCCCCCCCAGAAATCCACTGGGCAAGGCTTGCTAATTGAGCCGCAAATAAGATCCCCACGACTGCGGTTATCACATTGAAAATCACATGAAAGACACCCGTCCGCACAGCTTCGCGCGATCGCCCAATCGTCGCTACCAGCGTGTCAGCACAGGTGCCTACTTCCGCACCCAGCATCAAGGCGATGCCTGCGGGCAATGAGATCAAGCCAGAAGCTGCCAGCGTAATGACAATGGCTACTGTGGCGGAAGAGGATTGAATCAAGACGGTAAACAGCGCCCCAACTAAGGCACCCAGCAGCGGATTTTCCCCTAAGGTTTTCATCCAATCAATAAAGGGTTGGTAGTCCCGGAACGGTTTCATCGCCTCGTCAATCGTGTCTAGACCGAAGAAGAGCAAGCCTATCCCCAATAAAATTAAACCGATGTTCTTCCAGCGGTCTGTCTTGCCCAAAAAATGCAACAAGAAACCAAGGAACAAGGCTATCGGTGCATATTCGTTAATCTTAAAAGCGATCAGTTCAGCGCCGATAGTCGTTCCGATGTTGGAACCTAGAACCACGCCGAGAGACTGGACGAATGTCAGCAACCCAGCACTCACCATCGCGATCGTCATGATGATCATGACCGACGATGAATCTAATATGGTTGTTGCCACCGTGCCAGTTGCCACTGCGGCAAAGCGATTGCTGGTGAACTTGTCGATGAGATTTTTTGCGCGATCGCCTGCGATCGCTTCGAGTCCCTCAGCAAGCCGGGTCACACCATATAAAAACAGCACCAGACCCGCCAGCACACCCATGACAATTTTGAAAATATCGATCTTTCCTTTCGTTTCTCCTTCAGACGAGGCACTCTCAGCCTTGTCACTTTTTCCCTTTTCTTCGCCTTCAGGGGAAGCAGGATTCTGCTGTGCCGCATCAGTTCCAGCCGGAGGCTGAGCGTTGACACTGACTTCTAACGCCGGTGCGTTAAATAAGTGGAAATTATTTCCTGATAGGGAAGGACTAACAATCAAAGCTGTAACTACAAGGCTCAAACCCAACAACTTGAGTATTTTTTTCTTTGAATTTTTTGAAAACAACATGAATGACCCCGCAAAATAACGGCAATATAGGTTCTTAATCCCAGGTACGGGCGAAGTAAACGCTCATGGCAAAGCAAAGCCATAGCACTCGTCATGCTGACCTAAACCAAATTGATACTGATAAAACTCTCTATCGGACTGGCGCTGCGCTTTGACTACCTTGCCCAGCGTCTAGACTCGAAACAGCATTTTCGAGCTACTGGGCAGACACTAAAGATTTTCGATGTCTCTCCCCTACTGTGCTTACCTCCTCAGAGGGAGATTCACGGCTCTGATACACTATTTATTCGTAATTTAAAATATACTTAAGATTATTTTAATTTCTTCCTTAAGAATAATTAGTCACTGCTGGTTTTGCTGGTAGGAGACTTTAGCAGTTTTGTCATGGAACCTTGACAGAGAAAAAATAGCAAGTGAGGGAACTGTTTGCTCTCCTAAAGCAGATGGGCGATCCCCGCAAGTGTCTGTAGTTTTGTATACTATAGTTAATAAAACGTTAAAAACCTGGTAAAAATCAATGAGTAAAGTTACGAAAGAATGCGGTCGAAATCCCTGGAAATTAATGTTATTCGATTGATTAGGTTAAATAGTGGCTTGAATACTCCCAGAAGCCGCTAATGGCGAATTAAGTTAGGTTAAAAGAGGCAAGCACAAGCGTGAATCGGTACTCCCTCATCCAGTCTCGGCGCTACGATCCCGAAGCGATCGCCCAGTACTTCCGCTATCGTCCCTGGCGAGTTCTCTGGCGAGCCATCAAAATTATCTGGTTATTTGCAGGGTTTGTTCTTGGCTTAAAGTGGGACGATTGGCTGAACCAGGACTGGAAGAATCGAGAGAAACGCGCCACTCAACTGCGGGAAATCCTCACTCGCCTGGGTCCAACCTTTATTAAAGTCGGTCAAGCTCTCTCCACAAGACCCGACTTAGTGCGGAAAGACTTTTTAGAAGAACTCATCAAATTACAAGACCAACTGCCGCCATTTGATAATGCGATCGCATTCAATATCATTGAAACCGAGCTAGAACGCTCAGTAGAAGAGATATATAGAGAAATATCCCCAGAACCACTTGCTGCCGCCAGTCTGGGTCAAGTTTATCGAGCGCGTCTTCACACCGGCGAAGAAGTCGCCGTCAAGGTGCAACGCCCCAACTTGCTACCAACCATCACCCTCGATCTTTACTTGATGCGATGGATGGCGGCTTGGTTGAGTCCTTGGCTTCCCCTAAATTTAGGGCATAACCTGACTCTGATCGTCGATGAATTCGGTTACAAGTTATTTGAAGAAATTGACTACCTCAACGAAGGACGAAACGCCGAAAAGTTTGCCACTAATTTCCGCGATGACCCCAGCGTTAAAGTCCCAGCCATCTACTGGCGCTACACCAACACTCGCGTCCTGACTCTAGAGTGGATTGACGGCTTCAAACTGAACGATACCGAGCGCATTAAAGCAGCCGATTTGGAAACCGATACCTTGATCGAGATTGGCGTCACCGCCGGTCTACGACAGCTATTGGAATACGGCTTTTTCCATGCTGATCCCCATCCAGGTAACCTGTTTGCCCTGCCAGATGGTCGTATGGCTTATATAGACTTTGGCATGATGGATCAGATGGAGGAGGATACCAAAGAAACCCTCGTTAGTGCCGTCGTTCACCTAATTAACAAAGACTATATTGAGTTAGCCAAAGACTTTGTTAAGTTGGGCTTTTTGACGCCAGAAACGGATATTGTTCCGATCATTCCAGCCCTAGAAAGCGTACTGGGAGATGTCATCGGCGAAAGTGTACAAGACTTTAACTTTAAGACAATTACAGACAAGTTCTCGGAACTGATGTACGACTATCCGTTCCGAATTCCGGCGAAATTTGCCTTAATTATTCGTTCCTTGGTGACACAAGAGGGATTGGCTCTTAGCTTAAATCCCAATTTCAAAATTGTCGAAGTTGCCTATCCCTACGTAGCGCGGCGTTTGCTGACTGGCGAATCTCCAGAAATGCGGCGACGTTTAATTGAAGTCTTGTTCAAAGACGGCAAATTCCAATGGCAGCGGTTAGAGAACATGATTGCGATCGCTCGCTCGGATGATAACTTCGATCTGTTGCCCACCGCTCAATTAGGATTACAGTTTCTTCTCTCAGAAGAAGGACAATTTCTGCGACGCCAAGTGCTAATTGCTTTAACAGAAGATGACCGGCTTCATACCGAAGAAGTGCGACGTTTATGGAATCTAGTGAAAGATGACCTAAAACCGTCACGGTTGTTTAATGTAGCCCTCGGAGCCTTGACGGAACTCTCTACTGAAGGAGTCGCCGCACTATTACCTTCTTTTGCCACGATTGCTGCCTTTCAAGAGAGAGAATAAAGTGTTGGGTCTTAGGGAATCGGTAATGGGTAATTGGTAATTGGCGCGGTGTGCAACTTTGTGTCTTTCTCCCTCCAATTAAGGGGGGGATTGGGGGAGCTGACAAAATTTGCTTGACATTTCGATCGCCCCAACCCCTGATAAATTAGAGGCTGAGAAAAAGTTGCACATAGCGGTAATTGGTAATTCCATTACCGATTCCCCGTTGCCCATTTACCCGTTACCCATTAGGAGTTTTTAGTGTACTATTTCCCAGATCCGCCGTATTTTTTACTTGTTTTCGGTTTGTTTGCTGGAATAACCTGTGGTCTTGCTTTTGAAGCCACCCTCAAACAGCAAGTGCGGGAATGGTCAAAGAACCGCTCTACCCGGACTTTGGCTCAGATGCAAGGGATACAATTACAGTTGCCATTCCTGGGAATTTGTGGCGGAATCTGTCTGTTTCTAGTAGCTGGATTAGAGATTTTTGGCTTTCCTGGATGGCTCTCTTTTGGGACTTCGATGCCACTCACTCTATTTATTGGCTTGTTAGTTTGGTCGCAACTCAAAAGCCTTTTAGGTCAGCTAGAACGTGGTGGCTCTCGCGCACTTGATTTAGATGCTTGGGAATAAGCGATTAGTGATTCGCTTTGCTATTTAAAAGAGAGAGGGTAAGCAACTGCTTACCCTCTCTCTTTTAGATTAGATAGCCATGATTATTCGGAAACGATATTAGTAGACATCCGCGAAGTCCCAACCATCAACATAACCCAAAGGCCCTGGTGTTGCCCCAGGAACAACAACTTTATACCACTTGTTGCTCCATTGGTTTTGGTCTGGATGGAAGTCTAGTGTTGTGCCAGTGGGTAAAGTTTTAATAATCCGACCAGAACATGGCGATGACCGAACATTTAACGGCCCTTTTGTTACGCGAACCTTTCCAGGAGCGAGAGGATTAACGATCATCCATCCTTGAGCACGATTGCTATCACAAGCATTGGTAGAATTAAATCCGTAAGTTACGCGAATCCAAGTATAACCATTGCCTTGCTGAGTACCTCCGCTAGGATCGTTGAGAACATCAGCTCCGGGTCTAGCCACCCGCAGGATACGGCAGCTGGTACTGGGACAAGAGCGAATGTTCACGGTACTCAGGACGTTATAAACCCGACCATCATCCGTCGCCGTGCCAGCGATACCTGCACCGAGAGCATTTGCCGTACCAACCCTAGCTTTTATCGCTTCGCGGGCTGTCTGAGCTTCCGTAACACCTCCCGCTTGTTCTGGTGCGACAGTTCTGGGAGCAAATTTGTTACCATCTTGAGAAGGTTCAGCTAAATTTTTGGGGACGGACAAACCTACTGCAAGGGCTAGTAGCGTAACCGTTGTGGCACATCCACCAATTACTTTAAGAGATCCAAGGCGCATAGTAGTTCTTTTCCTTTAAATCAGTCTGTGAAGGTCGTTTTCCTTCCGCATGTTATTAAACACAATGATGCAAACTGATTTTTCGGACTTGCCTACAATCAAAAATTCCATACCTATCTCAAGATATATTTAAGAGTCAATAGGGAACTTTTTGAGCCTAATTTTTATCTTTATTCCAATTTTCCAGCTCTAGAAAAAGGCGATCGCTTTCAGTTGTAAAAGCGATCGCCTTTGTGATTTAAAGCGGGAAAAAATTCAACAGCTTGCCGGTGTGAAGATAGCGGCTTCGATACGATTCAGGGCTTTTTCCAGATCGTCGTTCATGATTTGAATATCGAATTCACTCGCCGCAGCAATTTCGGCTTCGGCACGGTTAAGCCGTCGCGCGATCGCTACCTCTGAATCTTGCCCGCGTCCTCGGATTCGATTTTCTAGTTCGCTGACGGAAGGCGGTAGGATAAAAATCTGTAGGGCGCTTGGGAAATTTTGTCTGATCTGCCGCGCCCCTTCTAGTTCAATTTCTAGTATCACCCACTGACCCTGCTGGATTTGCTCCTCCACTTGTCGTCTTAGGGTGCCATAACAGTTACCAGCAAACTCAGCCCACTCCAGTAATTCACCGGCTTCCAGCATTTGCTCAAACTGGTTGCGGCTAACAAAATAATAGTGTTTTCCCTCAATTTCGCCGGGACGGGGGGCGCGAGTCGTCGCGGATACAGAATAATACAGCTCCGGATGACGCTGCAAGAGCGATCGCAGCAAAGTACCTTTGCCTACGCCACTCGGCCCAGTCAAAACAATCAGCCTGCCAGTTTTCATGCTCCTGTCACCCGTGAAAATGCCTATTGCCTTAATTGTTGCTGGCATTCACGTCTTTGCCAATCACAAAGCGATGAGCAACGGTTTCAGGCTGAATGGCGGAGAGAATGATGTGGCTGGAATCGGTAATAATTACCGCGCGAGTGCGACGCCCATAGGTTGCATCAATCAACTGCCCTCTATCTCTGGCGTCGGTGATAATCCGTTTAATGGGCGCAGATTCTGGACTGACAATGGCAACCACTCGGTTTGCAGACACGATGTTACCAAAACCGATATTGATTAACTGAATGTCCATAAAAAACTAGCGGCATAACCGCCTAAAAAGCTTATTTAAGTCTAGTTCCCATGTTATCTACAAAATTTTTGACTTACAAGCCTAAAATCCACAAAAACTCGCGTTTTTAAGGGATCGCTGCTTTTTTTTCCCTTTTACCTCTGTTATCTATTCCGAAAGGCAGAGGCAGGTTTGACAGTTGCGTTAACATTCAACTGCACAAATTCAACTTAATTCATTTCTCTTGGCGCTGGTTGTGAAATAGATATCCAGCATGACTGGAACAGCTTGAGGGACGCGATCGCTTCACGATTGTCCGTGGAATCGCTCTTCGTTCACAGGGTGGGAAGTATTTCTTTGTATGCCCATAAAAATCAAATTCTACCAGAGGATGGATGGTTGCAACTATTTACGAGATTTTACATAGAGCGCTTATCCGTAGAATTACAATTAATCCGCTTTTTCACCATTTTTAGAAAAACAAGTACCGTGTTTTTATTGAAACAAAGGTTTTTTGCCATCCCAAGCTATCGAAAACAAAATACTTTTATCTAGGTTTTTCCATAACTTCAAAATATAAACTATAGCGATAAAGTTTCCGTAAAATAGGCTGTTTTTAGTAGCGGTTATTGGCATGAGTCATTTATGCTAAAAAAGTAGCGCCAACCCAAGCGCGGCAATCGGGGACGTAAAGATCAATCCTGATATACCGTGCTGCACTTACCCAAACCAGGGAATAAAAAAAATGGCTATTCGTAAAACACTTATTGGATTATTCGTTGCCACTTTAGGAATATTATCGGCTCCTGCTGACGCAAAAGCAATTTCTTTAAGTTATTTAGAAACCGACCAAGCCTTTAAAAATTTAAATGTAGATTTATTGTTTGTTGCGGAGGGTCGGATTGGCAGTAGCAATAACAGCACTTACGAACTCGATCTTCACGATGATACGGGAAGCACTAATTTTGCGGTACAAAAACAACAGGAACTGACTGGTTCAAATTTCTGGCAAAGCGGAAGAGTGGATGCTTTCACTCTGGCTTACGACGCACTCACAAAGATAGTTACTTATAAAGTTGGAAACCAAACTTTAGCTTACGACTACACATCGAAATTTACCCAAGGCGTCACAGATATCTTTGTCCGCACTAGAGCAAATAACACGAATAGCAGCATGACGGTCAAAGACTTATTGCTGAAAGATGCGTCGGGTATGAAGTCCATCGCCGAAACTTCTAGCGTTTCATGTACCTTGAGTCCTAATTGCACAACCTGGTCCAAGGATGCCAATGGCAATATTTTTGAGGATGTGAAGGGGGGAGTGCAATATCTTCGGATCGGCGATGTATCGGGGAGTTTCAGCCTTACAGGGAATTCAATTATGAGTTGGACGGGAAAAATCCCTACCCAATCCAATCTCGCCTACCAAATCAAAGTTGGGACGACCGATGACTGGAAAAACCAACAGAGCGTTCCAGAACCCAGCGCGACGCTAGGATTGACCTTGGGCGCGATCGCACTCGGTTTAAAAACTCGTCGCCGTCGCCAATCTGTCTAAGCCAATGTGTCTCAACAGAAACGGGTGATACTCATTAACGCACAAGGCTCCTTTAAAATAGCTTTGTGCTTTTTTTGTCGGAAGTAGCCTGAAACTGAGAGGATAGAAAGAGACCGCTCCTCGAAATCTTTACAAAAAATACCGATCGCGCGTGCAACTCGTTGATTTTACTACCTTAACTGCCACTTGTTCTGAGCTGCGTGCTGAGTGGATACCGGCGCGGCTGGAACAAGTTTATCAGCGCGATCGCTTTACAATTTCCATAGCCCTGCGAACCCTGAAGCGGAGGAGTTGGCTGACAGTTTCTTGGCATCCGCAAGCAGCGCGTGTTTGCATTGGGGATCCACCTCCCCGCACGCCAGATACCTTTACCTTCAGCGACCAGCTACGGCATCAGTTGGGGGGCTTTGCCTTGGTGGCGATAGAAGCGAGTAGCGCTGACGCAAATACACCTTCAGCGATCGCGCCTTGGGAACGAGTGATCGATTTACAATTTGCCAAACGCCCAGGAGATCCGGCTATCTGGCACTTGTACGTTGAAATCATGGGCAAATACAGTAACGTCATCCTTACAGGTGCAGACAACCTGATTGTCACCGCCGCCCATCAAGTCAACGCCCAACAATCTAGCGTCCGTACCATCCTGACCGGACAGCCCTACGAATCTCCACCCGCCCTCACTGCAACCATCCCGACTTTAAGCGAATCTCAAGAACGCTGGCAAGAACGGCTGAGTTTAATTCCCGCAGCACTGCGGCGTCAGATGCTGAAAAATTACCGGGGTTTGAGTCCAGCGCTGGTTGTCTCAATGGTACAAGCCGCTGGTCTAGATCCAGAGCAATCGACCGATACCCTCACACAATCTGACTGGGACGCATTATTTCTCCGATGGCAAGAATGGCTGCAAGCAATTCTGAAAAGCCAATCCTCTCAGTCTTCTATCCCCTCGCCTACGACACTCGTGACGCATAAGGAGACTGGGGCAGTTTTTCATCCCGGCTGGACACCTGAAGGATACAACGTCTTGGGCTGGGGCATTGTTAAGCCTGCTGAATCAATCCAAGAATTACTCAACCGCTACTACACCGATCGGCTCAATCAACAAGAATTTAACCAGATTCATCATCAGTTGAGCCAGAAACTCAACAACGTTCTGGAAAAATTACGCTTGAAGGCGTCTACTTTTACGGAACGCTTGCAGCAATCCGATCAAGCAGACCAATATCGGCAACAGGCAGATTTGCTGATGGCTTACCTTCAGAACTGGGAACCAGGGATGAAGTCAATTGACCTCAATGATTTTGACACCGACAAACCTGTCACAATTCCCCTCGACCCTGAAAAAAATGCCGTCCAAAATGCCCAATCCCTCTACAAGCGGCATCAGAAGCTGAAACGCGCTCGCTCAGCCGTTGAACCGTTACTTAACGAGGTGCAAACGGAAATAGACTACTTGGAGCAAGTGGAAGCCACCCTAACTCAGCTCGATTCTTACGATGACCCAGAAGATTTACAAACGCTCTTAGAAATCCGCGATGAGCTGATACAGCAGCGGTATCTAGAAGACCCGGACAACCGTAATCGTAGAGACGAGGAGGGAAGTCACCCTTATCGTTACCAGACGCCCAGCGGCTTTGAGTTATTGATTGGGCGCAATAACCGCCAGAACGACCAGCTAACCTTTCGGATGGCTGGAGACTACGACCTCTGGTTTCACACCCAGGAGATTCCTGGAAGTCATGGGTTGCTGCGCGTCGCTCCGGGTTCTGTCCCGGAAGAAGCCGATTTGCAATTTGCTGCCGATTTAATTTCCTATTACAGCCGCGCCAGACAAAGCGATCGCGTGCCAGTTGTTTACACGGAACCCAAGCACGTCTACAAACCCAAGGGTGCTAAACCGGGAATCGCTATTTATAAGCAGGAGCGCATTATCTGGGGGAGTCCTCAAACAGGAATCAACTATCTAAGGTAAGAAGTTTACAAAAAAATGTAAATATTTCTTTCAAAAAATGTGTATTTCCTGTTACAGTAAATATTAAAGAAATCTTACGGCTGGCGGTTGGGAACGCGCAGCTCTGGATTTCCTCGGATTAACGACAACAAAAATAAAGATTTTGTTCAACCAGCTGTCACATCAGCTGGTTTTTTTTCAGTGGTAAGTGGTCATTAGTCATATCGCAATCCGCTTCAGAGTTGTGAGCTGCCAGAGTTTAGATCCCCGACTTCTTTAAGAAGTCGGGGATCTCGTCTTCACGAATCCTTTAGGAGTGCTATCTCAAATCTGGTTGTATCCAAAATTAAGAAACGACCAATGACGGTTGACTCGTCACTAGAATGTAAACGTGGTGCGGATAGTGCCGATCACAATATCATCGTTACGATTATTGTGGTCGGGAGCAGTAAGCCAGATAACCCCGGGTGTGATGGCGATATTGTCTGTCAATTGATACTGATAGAACGCTTCAATGTGCAGTGAAGTATCGTCATTGTCTCCCACGGGCGGGGTGGGGATGCCTGCTGCGGTTAATGCGGCGACTGCGCCGGGATTGATATCGATGGTTGAGTTAGTGACTTTCGGCTCCATCCCCACGATAATGCCAGCCAAGTTGCCTTGTTTACCCAAATCTGGGAAGGCTAAGGTGACAGCCCAGTTCCAGATGTCAACTTTGCCGCGCTCAATGAGTCCGCCTAAAGTGGAGAGGTTGCGCGTGTTGGTGTAGCCAACCCAGCCACCCAAAACAAAGCGATCGCTCAGTTGCCAAGATAACTCTACCCCATAAGAATTGCTGATCACGGGGAGATTGGTGCTGAACCCTAAGTTAGTTAAACCCCCGCCGACCGAACTACCGTCAATATCGGTATCGAAGAAGCGGGCAAGTCCGCCCTGGAAATTCGCGAGATTGCTACCAGTGCCGGTGTCATTGTTGTTGTAGGAATGAATGTACGTCAAGCCCAGCTTCAAGCGATCGCTTGGCTTGATCAGTAGCTGTGCCAAGGCACCATAAGGGCCATTGAACAAACCACCATCTTCTTCCGGGTTAGCGGCGTCCCCTGCTAAATAGCCTAAGCTGAGTTCAAAGCGATCGCCCAACTGCTGCCTTAGCCCAACTCCAGCACCTTCTGCTAGGTAATAAATCGGCGGGCGCGTTCCAAAAGTAGAGAGTGCCCCAGTTGTACCGTCACCGTCGAGGAAGTTGACGGTATCGGTAAAGTCATCTGCCGCACCTGCATTTGCCGCAACTACCACTTCTGTTCTCTCACCGATGGGGAAAGCGTAAAGAAACGCATCCACGAAAACATTACTGTCGGTATCACCTGAGAAAAACAGGTTGCCTTCTGGTGTCAAAGTGCGTTCGGTAAGAGAACCCAGTCCTTCCGATTGCAGTCGCGTTCTCAGCACATCTTTCCCGGTGAAGCTGGTTTCAAAATTCAGACGGGTACGATGACCAAAAATCGCTACATCGTCGATCTCATCGCCAGTCGCATCTTCTCCCTTGAAAATCCCTGCCAGCGCAAAGATCGCTTCTCCCTGTAGTTTAGTGGTGGTGGAAAATTGATGGCTTTCCAGAAAAGCGGTGCGACCTTCTAAATTATCAACGCGCGTCCGCAATGTCGCCAATTCCGCGCCAAATTCATCAATCAGTCGCTGTAATGTAGTTAAATCCGCTTTGGTGACGAAATCTGCCGAACTGGCGGCAATCAATTTCTCGATTTGTTGCAGACAAGCATTCAAACCGGCGGCAAATTCATACCGGCTGAGTGCCCGGTTGCCGCGAAAAGTGCCATCAGGATATCCTGCAATACAACCGTAACGTTCGACAAGTGATCGCAACGCTTCATACGCCCAATCTGTCGGTTCTACGTCTTGCAGTTGGGAAACATTCGTGACTTGTTCTAGAGAACTATCCAGAGAACTATCCGCGCCCTCTGGATTGGTATAAACATCGATTTGTTCTAAAACATCGGCATCAGCCGTCACTGATGTTGGGGTGGTAGCTGGGATTTGGGCTAAATCCGTCACTGTTGACTGATTTGGCGCGATCGCCTCTGATGCGGGTGTTTCTACCTTGACAGCAGATGTCTCGTCCAGCTTGATCTCAGAAGTGGTAATTAGGGCAGCTGCGACGGCTACCGAGTTTGATTCCAATTCTTCATTTTTTTCATGTAACGCTTGAGATTCCTCTTGATCCTCCTTGATTGGGAGAGTGGGAGCGATCGCATCCTCGATTGCGTTCTCCTTAACTTCCATCACCGCCGGGGTTTCCGTTGCGAATGCCCCCGCATCCGTTAACAGCATTGCACCGAACACTGCTGGGCTTACCAGCAGCGCATTCCACAGGTTTTTAAATTTCATTTCTCACTCCTGACACCCTTTCAAGATTCTCCGCAGCGACTGACTGCTCTACAGTTTGCTAAAGACAATTTATTGACAATTTTGCTGGATTTTGCTTATAAATTGCCTTTTTCCAATGAAAAGCATCCGTTGCTGCTGAGAAATTTTGCTTTTAAACACTTAAGAGACAAGATTTCTCCAACTTTTACAATCCCCCCTGATGGCATTTACCAGTCAAAACTCAACTATCGGCAGCAATATCATACTAAAATGAGAATTATTCTCATAACATTACAACAAGACTCATTCTCAAAAAAAGAGATTGACACTTCCACCGTCAATCAGGAGATAAACCGTGACGCGCCCTAGAATCCGACATCAAATCCGACATTATCCGCGCAAATTTGCCCTGTCTTTATTACTGCTGCCAGTGTTCGCTGCTGGGTGTACCTCATCAAAGACTTCTGTCCCATCTCCACAGCAGAGTGCTTCACCGCAGTCGCCAGTAGCAGCGCAGAATCCGAAGTCTCCACGGGTAGTGGCAACGTTTTTGCCGATTTATTGGTTTACCAAGGCAGTTGCGGGTGACAAAGCGCAGGTAGAAATTTTAGTGCCACCCGGATCGGAAGTGCATGAGTATCAAGCGACACCCGCAAACGTACAAGCGATCGCTCAAGCAGATGTGCTGGTAAAAAATGGCTTCGGCTTGGAAGAATTTCTTCAAGAAACTATCAAAAATTCTGGAAACGCTCAGATTAAAGAAATTGATAGTAGTAAAAGCATTAACGCCTTAGAAGACGCCTCACCCGTGGTGAATGGTCAAGCAGCTAGCCACGAAGACCACAACCACGAGGGAGAAGCCGGTGCAAAGGCAGAAGAACACGACCATGCAGAAGGTAATCCTCACGTTTGGCTCGATCCAGTCCGAGCAAAACAGCAAGTAGAGAATATTCGGGATGGTTTAATTGCAGCCAATCCTGATAACAAAGCGACTTATCAAGCAAACGCCACCGCCTACATTCAGCAACTGGAGGCGCTAGACAAAGAATTTCAGCAGCGTCTGCAACCTTATCGCGGTTGTACTTATGTCACCTTCCATGATGCCTATCCTTACATTGCTCAACGCTACCAGCTTCAGCAAGTTGCAGTAGTTCAGATTCCTGAAGATAACCTTTCGCCTGCTGACATTCAAAAGGCGGTTGGGGCAGTGAAAAAGTACAATGTTAAAGCCCTACTTGGCGAACCAGGAACTGACAATAAATTGCTTGAAAGTCTCTCCACTGACTTGAAATTAACCCTGAGAACCATCGATCCTCTGGAAAACGGCCCCCTGACTCCGGAGCATTATTTCACCGCGATGAAGCAAAATCTGCAAACCCTGGAAGCTGCCTGCAAGTAGACGTGAGAAATTCCGACGCCCCTATCCCATCGCCAATTCTGAAAGTTGACGGCTTAACTGTATATCTAGGCAGCTATCTGGCGCTTCGGGATGTCTCTTTTGAATTGCTACCCGGAACTGATACAGCAGTAGTTGGCCCGAATGGTGCGGGTAAAAGTACGCTGGTGCAAGCAATTCTGGGATTAATTCCGCGAAGTGCCGGAAAAGTAGAAATTTTTGACCGTCCAGTTGAACGTTTGGGGCATTGGTGTCACTGGTTAGGCTATATGCCGCAAAATTTTATCTTTGACCGGAGTTTTCCAATTTCTGTCGCCGAAATGGTGGGGTTGGGATGGGCGAAGAAAAATCAGGAGTCAGGAAAACTCACGGCTCAAAACTTTTTGTCATTCTGGCGGAAAGATGAAAAGAAATCAGAAGCGATCGCATTTGCCTTGAAACGGGTAGACGCTTATCACCTGCGCCGTCAATCTATCGGTACTCTGAGTGGTGGGCAACTCAAGCGTGTTTTGTTGGCTTATTGTCTAGTCATGCCTCGTCAACTTCTAGTCCTGGATGAAGCGTTTGCCGGTGTGGATGTGCAAGGTGCAGCAGATTTTTATGCTTTGCTCAATGAACTCAAACGCGAGCAAAATTGGACGGTGTTGCAAGTTTCCCACGATATTGACATGGTAAGTCACCACTGCGATCGCGTTCTCTGCCTCAATCAAACGGTAGTCTGCACTGGCACCCCGGAAATTGCCCTTTCCCCTCAAAACCTGCTAGCCACTTATGGCCCAAGTTTCAGTCGCTATCATCATCACCACTAAAAAGAATCAAAATGCTAGGAGTTTTTAATATTTAATTGGCTTCATCCAAATGTTCTGCAACAGAGCGATAGAGGTCTAAAACGTGATTATCTTGAAGGCTATAGAAGACCTTGCGCCCACGCTTGCGGTAGCTAACCAGTCGCAGGGCACGTAAGGCTCTCAACTGATGGGAAACCGCTGATTCGCTCATTGCCAGCGCTCCTGCCAAGTCACACACACACAGTTCTTTGAGTGCCAAAACTGATAGAATCCGCAGGCGATTGGCGTCTCCTAAGAGACTAAAGAACTCCGCCATTCGCTGGGACTTCTCGGTGCTGAGAATCTGACTTTGCAATTGGTGAACGTTATCTATGTCAACCGGATGTGGCGGATTACAATTTAAAGTTTCTGTCTTCTGAAGGTCGCTATTTACAGCTTCATCAGATGAAAGTTGCACTGACATTTCTCAAGCTATAGGTAGATACTCTTATCGTAACTGATTCGCTGACGTGGATGGAAAGCTCATGACTCTCCTAGATTGGTCGATCTCATTTCATTTTCACTGGCTAGCGATCGCGGATAGCGCTAACTTAATCACCTTGTTGCAGTTTCCCTTCATGCAACGAGCGATCGCAGGTGGCGTCCTGATGGGACTTCTCGGCGGATTTCTTGGCAGTTTTGTCACTTTGCGCCAATTGTCTTTTTTCAGCCACGCCGTTGGTCACGCGGCTTTAGTCGGGCTGGTGATGGGAGTCTTATTGCAGCTAAATCCCACCTGGATGCTACTACCCTTTACGGTAATTTTTGGTCTAGCGGTTCTCTACTTGATTGATCAAACCAATCTCGCCAGCGACAACATCCTCAGCATTGTGCTATCCGGTGCCTTGGCAATTGGCGTCATCCTCAGCAGTTTTATCCAGGGATACCGAGGCAACCTCTTAGGCGCTCTATTTGGGGATATTCTCGCAATTAATAACACCGACTTGGTGCTGGTTTTTCTATTGCTTGTGGGCAGCGGTATCTTCTTACTGTCAACGCTGCGAGAGCAAATCTTATTGACGCTTAACCCCGATGTAGCAAAGGTTCAGGGTGTTCCAGTTCAGCTCTATCGCTACTTATTTGTTGTACTGCTGTCCCTGGCAGTTGCCGTTTCTATCAAAGCCGTAGGCATCTTACTCGTAAATGCCTTTCTAGTGATTCCCGCTTCTACTGCCAAGTTGTTGAGTCACCAATTTATCTACTTTCTCTGGCTCTCCGTTTTCTTGGGAGCGATGAGTAGCGTTGCTGGAATGATTGTATCCGGTCTTTTTAACTTTGCTTCTGGCCCTAGTATTGTTCTCGTCCAGTTTTTGCTGTTTCTAGCCGTTCTTGGCTGGGCAAAGCTGAATCTGCAAACTAGCTGAGACAAGTAAGGTTAGCGGGTTGTGGATTAGCCGGTTGAAGGTTAGCCAGTTTATGAGAACTTTCCACTGCTGTAAACCTTCAACCTTCAACTCTTGTAAGCTTTCAACCTTCAGTTAGCCGCAGTTACAGCCGTGATGGGAGCAGCCTTGTCCAGATTCGTGACCATTGGCACAAGCTTCGCCGCAGTAGTATTTACCACCTTTTTCCACCGCTTCGCTGATGGAAACAACGCACAGGCAAGATTCACAGGCACATTTCATCGAAGTTACGGTAGTCATCACTTTGTCCTAGTCAACTCTTCACTTACTATAACATCTGAACAGATATTCAGATATCCGTCCTTTTCAGGAATCGTCATAGAGATAGCGATACAGAGATAGCGATCGCCCTTGCTGGAACTGCGATCTCTGACAAAAAACAAAAATATTACCGAATCTGCCACTAGGGGCTTGTCAACACTGTCTAACTTTGTTAATTTAATAAAGCACCAAAAAAAGTGCGCCGGGATAGCTCAGTTGGTAGAGCAGAGGACTGAAAATCCTCGTGTCCGGAGTTCAAATCTCCGTCCTGGCATTTAAAACAACAGTATATAGAAGGTTCTAGGCTCATCAAGTACGCTAATAGTCTAGGCAAGTCTACTAAAACTCTACTAAGTGTAGAAGAGGCTTTAAGGGCGATAAAAGCTGCCCTCAGCTATCTTTCCACCTTTGACGGGTTATCGTGTCCTTACAGAGGATTCTAAAGGAAGTACAGATAGCTCTAACAGAACTATGGCTTACTCTAACAGAACTATGGCTTAAGGGTGGACGTATACCATAGCTAACTATCCTAGTCAATACCTGTATTTATACTCATGCTTATCACTTCTTGAGTGCTAATCCTATATAAATGCAATAGGTCTATAACTACAAACACATAATTGCTGTATACAAATAGCAGATGTAATCTTACAATTTCCGCTATGGAAAGACATATACAACTGATGTATCTATCGATTATTCGATGTTTTAGAGGTATGAGGTTGAAAAAAACGTGTAAATTCTACACATATTACTAGCAGAATAATATGGAAAACATAGATAAAATCATCAACTTTGTTGATACATATTTGTTGATACATAATTACTACACGATGTATACAATTATTTAATATAAATTGAAAAGTGTAGCATGAATGCTTAAAAAATTTATGTAATCAGCAGTATAAATATAATATTAGCAACGTAATTCATAGTTAGTTTTAAGTTTGCATACTTAATTGGTTAAGCTTGTTACATAAATAACCTGAAATATGAAAAAATTATTTTTTCATTTTTAATCATCATCTATTTTTGAATACATCCATTCAGGAAAATCATTTTTTGATAAATGAAAAGATGTACCTAAAAGGACATTAATGTCATTTAAATAAAAATTAAGTTCATTCAGAGATAATTTTATCAGAGTTGTAGAGCCGTTAATACGGTGAAAAACAATTACAAACTGCTGACGTATCTTTTCCATTAATTCCTGAAATAACCTAAATGGTCTAGTATGACTAAGTTCCTTGAAGTTATCATACCAAAACTTTATTATCGGATGATTAATATTAAAATAAGTTTTTATAGGGTTATCTATATAAGAACAAAATTTAGTCGTGCAAAGAGTTAATTGGACTCCATAAAAATTTGCTAACTCGTAGTTATGTGAAAAACTATTATAAGTTATAATTTCATGCTTGTTTTTGCTTGCTTTCAAAAAAGTTCCTTGCGGATGGTTTACAACATAAAATACAAACTTTTTATGTTTCAAATAGTCAAAGATAAAACTAGAACTTTGATGATTTCCAGGTAGAATATAAGAAATATTATACTTACGTATATAGTAATCCATAAGGTTCACATCATTAGTACACAGCATTATTTCTAATAAGTTACTTAGCTTAAATAAGGACAAATCTAAGTTAATGACATTTGCTCCTTCAGGAAGAAAATTACGCTGATACACCGAGAAATAAAAGTAATTTTCCAGAAATTCATAATGCTCTTTACTACAGGAGCTACGATAATTCAAAAGATAAGACAAAGTAACAGTAGTTCTTAAATTTTCGTGAATGTTTGAAAAAATAGTTTTAATTATCTCGCTTTGAAATTTTTCATAAATTTCATATAAAAATAAATCATTTTCAAAAGTATTTCTAGTTATATTAAGCTGCTTAGGTATTTTTATATTAATATCGCCAATGAGTGTAATACCAGCTTGTTTTACAAAAATACCTTTTTGAAAAATATTAACATTTCTTCTATTATCCTTATAAATATTTCTAAGTTCAAAAGAATAGTCATGTTGATTTTCAGGAAAAAATATTCCACAATATCCTTCAAATTCCTCATTTTTTAGTGTGACCTGATAAAACTTGTATTCTAAAAGTGCTATTACATGAGGGCTTTGTACAATATCTTTAATTAAGTCAATTACTTCATTCTCACAGAAAGCATCTTTTTTAAATTCAATAATATTTGTCTGTTGATTTTCGTTTTTTATAATTAAAGGTATATCAACATATTTAAAGTTAGTCGAAACAAAATCTGTTAGCCTATTAATATTTAAATCAATATCGTTTTTCAAATGCAGTATAACTTTAGTGCCTTCACTTATACTAGGGTCTTCTTCAAATTAAAACTGATAGGGAGCTTCTTGATTAACTATAAATTTTAAGCCATTAGAGTGTTTCATTTTTGTTTCTACAGTAAAAGAATCACATAACATAAAATATGAGAATACTCCTACTCCAAATTGACCGATAGAATTTTCAATGTTGTTTTCGCAATAGAATGAGCTACCTAATTTAGCAAAATAATTTTCAACTATATACCTATCCATTCCTAAAGCATTATCTTGAATAACTAGATCATTACCAATTAAATCAAGAATAATTTCAGGCGTATAGTTCTGTTCGTTTTGAATTTTTAGTTCACATGAGTCTAATGAATTTTGAAGAACTTCACGAATAGCAACATATTCATCATGGTAAATTTTTTTACCCATAAAAGTATGGATAATGTTTTTATAATCGAGGCTAAATCCTATTCCGTCTTTAAATGGAGAGGAAATATCATTCTCAACAAAAGTTAGTTCAATTTTGATTTGTTTTGGCAACTGTTTAATAAATTTATGGCAAGTTTTTAATAGTTGCTCAAGTAAGTGTAAATGTTCTGAAGTTGCTAAGTAAATTAATTGATCGTCGATTTTATCCTCAAAAATCAATCTTTTTCCGGCATCTTGGAACTTTGTCCGAGGTTTTTCTCTCTCTACTTTCTCTTCCCACAATCTCTTACTCTTAATATACTTAGGATATTTAATATATTTATTCAACAACTTATTTGAGTTAATGTTTTTAACATCAACATTATCTGCAATTAAGATTAAAAATGCTAGATAAGGTAAACATACTGTTTCAGTAGAATAAGAATTAACTGAATGTTGAGAGTGATAGTAAGTTGAATCTTCAATAGTTTTTTGAATACTAAAATGAGCTTGAGTGACTAAAGAAATTGCTTCTACATAATCCTTATGAATTCCTAATAATTCTGCATTTTCAACTATATAGTCATGGGATATTTTGTAATGATTCAATCGGATATAGTTTTCAAACGAATGAAAAAAGTTATTTTTTTTATGCTCATAAAATTCATCCTGATATTTTTCTACTAAGGCTTCTTTAGATTGACAAACGCCAATATCAGTTAAATAAGATGAATTAGCTAATATATATAACTCATGCTCATTAAGATGACTCATATTTTCTTGTGTAAGAAGGCTACAAACATACTTAATTACCTCCTGGTTATGACATTTATTATGTTCAGAGTAGTCTATAAAATGAATATTGTATTGATTTATTAATTCTTGTATTTTCCTTTTCGTATTGTTGAAAATATCAAACAAATAGGGAGATTTATTTTGAAGATGTTTTTCCAATGGAGTTAGTGAACCCATTAATTCTACAGCTTGTTTTTCCCTTTGTTCTAATATGTCCTTAAAGGCATCAGTATTAATAACTGAATCAACTTTAAAAAACAGATTCACAATATCACTGTATCTATCAAGTCTGTAGTCTAAGTCAGTATTTATTAGTGGTTTTATAGTAATTTTTTCTAAAGTTGCAAAAATATCATTTTTACATACTTCAAAATCTAAATTTTTAAATGATACATATTTTTTCTTGATGCTTTCAAAGCATTCATGAATTTCATTTTCATTTTTTTCTAATCTACTATCATTAATTTCTGAAATTAATTCTTTTCCTTTTTCATTTATATCAGAGCTTACAGCGAGATAGTAGTAAAGTTTTTCTTGAGTGTTTGAAATTAAATTATTACCCTGTAAATGAAACAAAACAAACTTTATAACTTCTTCTCCCACCTGTTTTCTATTTAACGAATCTTTGTATTTTTTACATTGAACTAATCCTATATTTTCGGACTTCAATGTTAAACAAATATCGCGACCTTTTTCTCCAACACCTTGCATTAATATTACGTCATCATAAATTAAATCATTTTGACTTTTTAAATCTTCTTTAAATATTAAATACAATAAACGTTCAAAATCCCGATCGTCAGGCAAATTAGAGTAAGGATATCCTATTTGGTTTTTAAATTTTTTCGGTTTATTAGTGTAATCTTGTTGTTCCTTTTCGATTTGATCGGGTTCAATTTTTATACGATTAACCATAACACTCCTCTTTATCAAAGTTTAAAATGATCTAAGCAGATAGGCTTATTACAATATATATAAACACGGCTTATTATTGCTGGATTTTCCACAACAAAGCTAATTAAAACTGCTATGCATTAGTAAAAATAAAGTTAGAAGTAACTTATAACCATCGTTCTTTAATTGCTCCGTAAGTTATAGTAACTCTAAGCCAATGAGCTAAACCATCTTCACCACGGCTACGCTCACGAGTACGTTTTTTAATAGCGTCTTTCACGCTTTCGGGTAAAGCTACAGAAACTAATTTTCCCTCTGACCATTCACGTTCAAAAACCTTGTCTGTTATTCTTTTGCATTGAGCCGATATTTGAGATTCTCTAATTTCTTTATCCTCTGCTGATTTTAACTTGGTTTTCAATTCCTTTACTTCATGATTTAGTCTCTTGTTTTCATGTTTTAGGCTTTGATTTTCATCTTCTAATCCCACTTCCAAATCTCTAAACACCTTGAACAATGTGTCTATCCATTGTTCTTTTAAGGCATATTCTGAAAAAATCAACTCTCTTTCTTCTCTTAGAGTTTTAAATTCTTGCCAAACTTCTATAGCCCAGTTGAGCCTACTCTCTTGTTCTTGTTTAAGTCCATCAGGAGAAAGAAGATAGATGCTTAAATCCCAATTACATACAGGACAGAAGTTAACATCATCTTGAGATACATTCAAACATACAGGACATTCACTCATAGGAACTCCAACATCTTAATATTTGTTCGACAGATAGATGGTTTATTTGTCCTGTATGATAGCCCATGAATGCTGTATATTCATGTGTATAAGAGGCTTATTAACTGTATAGTTGTCTACCTAATACTCTAATGTTTTAGCAGTTTCTTGTTCTATTTCACAAGTCTGGTGAGAATATCCTGAGCGCATTTACTGATTTTCTCATCATCATCATGCTCTGTACATAGAGCGAATACTTCCCATTCTTCTAATGTAATAGCAAGATATTTCCCTATCTTGTAGTTATTTGCTGATGCGAGAATTTCGTCTCCATTTAATTCTGAAGTTATCTTGAGATATTTTCCTCGCTTAACTGTTTGGCGTACTTTCACTTCCCAAAGATGATATCTGCTATCTCTAATTAGAACTTCACCTACACGATCTTTACCTCCGTGAAGCAGTTTTTCATAAATTTTCTTACCTTCCTTACCTGCTTTGTATGCAGTCTTACTTGCCTTATAAAGCTGAACTATTTGGAAAGCATTCATTAATTTAACCTCTGTAGTACCTCTTGTAACAGTATTCTCTATTTAGAAGTTACAGTTACTATTCAACCTTGTGATATTAATCACAAATATTAATGATTGATATCATTTACTTTGTGTAAACTACCTTTAATTCCTAATTTATACAGAAATTGATGAATCTTGAGCTTGTTAAACATATAAAGACACTTTCAAGCTAAATTTAATCGAACAGGCATAGATAAAAATTAGTGTTTAAGTACCCTTCAAAGTCTTACTTAAGCTATCCATAAAATCTATTAATCTATGTTTTTAGCAAAGTTGATATTAACAAATTGGACACATAAAAGCATATAAAAATATACAATCAGTAAAACATTAATTATATATTCTTAAAATGCTTACTTTGAAATAAGTAAATTATTATTTTAAAAATACAAAAAAACTATTTATAGCGGAAAGCAGAAATCAAAAATGTTTTCTATAAGGACTTACAGAATCTATAAATTCACAGTCTCCTAAAATATTAGCTGTGATTAAACGAGCAACCCTACTTCTATTCCAATAAGACGTATGAGAACTTGTTAATCCTTTAGCCATAGATAATCCGGCTAAGCCAGAAAATGGCTGTGAAATTTTTTTCATAAGATTATGAGATGCAATAAACTTATCTCTAAAAAAGAGATTACATGATGAATCAATATTTAAGCTTGCAGAAATAGGATATGCAAAAACGTCAGAAGCATGAATCAAATTAATCCATCTTAAAGGTGATTTTAAATATCTACTAGCAAACCTTTTTAGATTTTCAGGCAGGATACCTAACATTAAATTAAAAAGTAATATGGGCGAACCCATTGTAGTAATACTTCTAAGATAAACTTTTGATTTACCGTTAGCACCACTTAAACCTTTTATTATATTTCTTATATAAAATGCTGGATCGTCTGTTCCATATTTATCAGAAAATAACATATCATATAAAATTACTCCTCCTAAAGAATGTGCTATTAGATGAAGTTCTGTTTCTTGAGGATGTTTTTTTAAAAATTCAAGTAATTGCAATGCAATAATGTTTCTAATTTCCCGACCATTCTCTGTATTAAGGTAAGTGAAAAGATCCCCAAAGAACTGCTCGATAAAGAATTCACGATATTGACTATACTGAAACACATCTCCTAAATCGATCTTAGAATTATTGCAAAAATTATTTAAATCTTGCTGAACCCATTTCCAAAGTGGGGGTGTATTTTCTAAAACTCCTCCCCATTGACTGCAACAAAAATAAGGTTTAGCTTGTTCTCTTTTATCAAAATCATCTCTGATTTTCTCTATTAATTCAAAAGCGTACTTATCATGTCTTGTAGCAACTCCATGAATGAAAAATACAAGCATCTATTTTAACCTTTATTTTCTTCTGCACACAAGCTGAAAACTTCATCTATCCATTCAGGAGTTGAGTTTTCATAATACTCAATTGCTAACTTTCCTATAGCTTGTGTCGAAACCCAATCTAAACTACCGCCAATAATTGCACCAACTACCGGAACTGCTTTGCCAAGTGTTTTCTGAACAGATTTTTCTACTGCTTTCTTTCCTCCTACTTTCCATAAAGCTTTTACTAAATGTTTTTGCATTCCTTTCATAGTATATTTAACTATGGTTTTACCACCATGTTTAGTAATAACTTTAGCAGCATACTTTGTACTTTCCTTTACAGTTACTTTAATAATTGATTGTTTTACACTTTCTAAAGCTTTTAATGCGTGTTTAGGAGCTGACTTCAATGCTTCTGTAATTACTAATTTCTTTAACTCTTGTATAGATCCATTAGACAAAACTAAAAAGATATCTGTTTTAATATCAGTGTTTGCAGGAGTATATTCGTACAAATAAGCAATACAGCGAATTGTAAAAGCTTGAATTCTCCAAGATTTAACTATATCTATAGGAATAGTTGCGGGTAAAGTAACTATTCCTCCGAGTCCAGTAACAGCACCTAATACACCACTCTTAATAGATTGGTCATGAATTATTTTTTCGGCAATTTCCCTTTTACTTAAAGTAGGATTTTCCGAACGGATTTTATTTAAGTATTTATTTATTTCTTCTGGATCAGAACTACTCATCATGTTAATTAGTGATTCAAGCGCTTCTTGCAAACCTGAAATATCCATGTTTTGATTTACATAATTACTTTTAGCTGTTGCTAAAGGATAACTTTTACAATTTAGAAATAACTCAGTTATACCACTAGGAATATTCTCCTTTTAAATTATCATTTAAGCATTTTTACTGTTTTCATGGTTTTCAAAAGCATAACCATTGACCCTAAGTAAAAATACCTAGCTTCTATAAGCTCTTTCAAGTGCCATGAAATTGGCTTTATGTCATCTACTACCTAAAATCTTTTTAATGTGGTTTTATGGCTTTTTATTAGGATAGCCTGGAACCATTGTCATGTGAGGTTTTCAGTCGTTTAGTTGTTCAATAAATTAAATATTCAGCCTTTCTACCTATCAGGGCGATCTCTAAAAACCTTGATTTTTCGTTAGTCATCCTTACTTGAATCACTGCTATACCCAAATAAAGCTAACCAGCTACATAAGGAGTATTTATGCTTAAGGCTTAGTAGTTGTAAGTATTTATCCTTAAAAATTAATTTGAAAATTTTTGAATGATTAATACATCAATTTCTGTTTTGAGTTTATAAAACTGAAAACTTTATTAAGTACTGATGTAACCGATGTAACTGAAGTGAAACTAAGTATTATTTTCTCTATTAACGGCAGTAATCTAGTCCCAGTAAGAGTTTCAAGCATTGACGTAACTGTAACTGGTGTAACTAATATTTTACTAACTTTATTTATTTATTTATTTAAGTTTCCATTAGACCTCCTGCATGAATGGTCAAGTAGTGTGCCAGTTCATAATCGAGATTGCACAATAAGGGAGTAGATCAGCATCAAGACACTGGGGAGTTGGTATGCCGTATACGGAGCT
>NZ_JAMPKA010000038.1:0-50849 GCF_039961855.1 Trichocoleus sp. Lan
CGTTCTTCGTTGCTGAGCGTGACTGTATATTTTTCTGGCATCGGAAGTTTTGGGTTTTAGCCAGTTTCCCCGATCCCTGTTTATCTGTCAAAACTATCGTGGTTAACTACTAGGTAGCAGCGAGGCATTTGTTAAAAACGCGGCGAATTTGGCGCTGCCACATCAGGGTAAAAATACCCATGCTTTCTAAGCATGGCGTCAGGATAACAAGGAGAAAAATCGCTTTCAATCGTCAGCGGTCAACAGTCAGTAGTCGGCAAGAAGAAAGAAGCAACTGTTGTAGAGATAAGGTTAGCTCGTCTCTATCAGCTGACAAATGTAGACAAACAGAATTGTTTTTATGGTGGAGGCAAACTCATAGCTGCATGGAATTTTCAATCGCTACACTACTTTCTAATTTCACAGATGACAAATTAGTCGCTCCTAAGGTTCTGGAAAAAAAACTGCGTTGCCAGGATGAAGAGAGCTTAACTAAACTACAAATTGCCTTGGATGCCTTAGAAAAAATTGGCATTTTGGTCAAAGATCGCGGTAAGTATCGGCGCGTCCAAGAAGAAGATGTCGTCGAAGCCAAACTGCGCTGTTCGAGTAAAGGATTTTGCTTTGCCATTCAGGAGGTAGAAGGAGCGGAGGATATTTACGTCCGAGAAAGCCATCTGAGTACCGCTTGGAATGGCGATCGCGTTCTCGTCAAAGTCACCAAAGAAGGAAACCGCAAACGCTCTCCAGAAGGGGAAGTACGGCTGATTCTAGAACGAGCCAATCCCTCGGTCTTAGCACGAGTCAAGCAAGTCGAAACCGGCTTTAGAGCCGTCCCTCTAGACGATCGGCTGCTATTTGAACTGAATCTGCATCCGAACGGTCAAAACTTGGCGGAAGCCGTCGATTACCTGGTTCACGTCGAAGTTTTACGCTATCCCCTGGCATCGCAGCCGCCGATTGGCAAAGTCGCTCGCATTCTCGGCAGTAATGCAGAAGCCGCCGCAGACACCGATATTGTCTGTTGCAAGCACGACTTACCTCGCAACTTTCCATCTGAGGTGCTTAGAGCCGCAGAGGAATTGCCCAAACAGCCGAGTCAAAAAGATTTCAAGCACCGGCTGGATTTGCGGAATTTGTTAACGCTTGCCTTTATTCCTGAGCCTTCAGGAGCGGGAAGTGAGAACGAAACCGCTCAGCACGTCACAGAAAACGCTCTGACTCTTAACAAAACACAAGCTGGACTGTGGCAGTTGGGCGTCCACATCACGGATGTTGCTCACTACATTGAGCCACAAGAAGCGCTGGATCGGGAAGCTCGCAAGCGGGGAAACACCGTCTATCTCGGAGACATGGTGCTGCCAATGCTGCCGGATGCTGTTGCCAGTCGCTGCTCCTTGGTACCGGGCGAAGCTCGCTTAGCAATTTCGGTACTGTTAACTCTCGATTCCGCCACCGGACAAATGGTGGAGTATGAGATTCAACCCACGGTGATTCAAGTAGATCGCCAACTCAGTTACGACGAAGCGACAGCAATTTTAGAGCGTCATCAAGATGCCGAAGCGCCAGTGTTTGAAATGCTCAGTCAGTTGTTTTACGAGCTGAGTCCGGCAGTGAAAGCACAGCGCCTAGGGAGGGGAGGATTTGAACTGAATCTGCCCGGTACTCAATTGCCCTACAACGATGAAGGCATCCTAGGAGCGATTGTATTTTCGGGAGGAGTGCGTTCTCTAGTCGTAGAGTTGATGCTCCTGGCAAATCAAGCGATCGCTACCCATTTGCAAGCACTCTTTCTGCCTGCAACGTATCGCATTCAGCCTTCTCCAGACCCGGAGGATGTGCAGGAATTGATGAAGTTGGCGAGTAATCTGGGCATGGAACTGCGCCTAGAGCAGGAAGAAGCGGTGACATCACGGGATTATCAACGTTTCACTCAAATGTTCGCTCAATCCCAGTCAGAGCGAGTCTTGATGTATCTGTTGCAGTCCACCCTGAGACCCTGTGGTTACAGTACAGCTCCAGGCTCTCACTTTGGTTTGGCTTTAGGGATAGGCGAGGACGAAAGCCCCTACACCCACTGTCTCTCACCGCTGCGACGCTACGCAGATTTACTGATGTCACGGGTATTGCTTGCTGTATTTGACAAAGGACGCGATCGCCGAACCACTCGCGCCAAAGAAAGCGTGAATCTGCGTCATAGTTCCGCCCACGGCAATATCAACTGGAATGTCTTGCCACCAGACGTGCAAGAAGATTTAGAAAGCCAGCTACAGGGTATCGTTGTGCATCTCAATGAGCGTGAAAAGCTGACTTCAGACGCACAAGCGGATCTGGAAGGACTCAAAAAAGCCGAGCTAATGAAGGAACGCACGGGAGAAGTCTTCCAGGGGTTAATTACCGGCGTCCAGTCTTACGGGTTCTTTGTGGAAATTGAAGACTTGCTGGTGGAAGGACTGGTACACGTCAGCTCTCTTAAAGATGACTGGTACGAGTTTCGCTCCCGTCATGCTTGCCTGGTAGGACGGAAAAGCCGCGTTTCTTATCGTCTAGGCGATCGCGTGGAAGTCCAAGTTAAGAGCGTTGATTACTATCGTCAGCAAATTGACTTGGTCATTGTCGGCGGCGGTAGCGAAGCCAGCAATGAGGATATAGAAGCAGATCCTTCTGCCGATCCTGAATTGGATGAATAGCTAATCGTTAATGGCTCATGGTGTGTTCAAGAACCATGAGCCATTAACCGTTTAGCTAATTACCCATTACCTACTACTAATGACCAAACCCCTTATCCTCGGCATCACGGGTGCCTCTGGCTTAATTTATGCCGTACGTGCCTTAAAATTTCTGCTCCAAGCTGAGTACAGCGTTGAACTGGTTGCCTCCAAATCTACTTACATGGTTTGGCAGGCAGAGCAAACTATCCGGATGCCTGTAGAAGCAGTGGCACAGGAACTATTTTGGCGACAGCAAGCTGGAGTCGAAACGCAGGGTAAACTTTACTGCCATCCTTGGGGCGATGTGGGAGCCAATATTGCCAGTGGTTCCTTCCGCACCCTAGGGATGGTGATTATGCCGTGTAGTATGAGTACCGTGGCGAAACTGGCAGCTGGCTTAAGTTCCGACCTTTTGGAGCGAGCAGCAGATGTCCAACTCAAGGAAGGGCGGAAACTGGTTCTTGTGCCCCGCGAAACGCCCTTTAGCTTGATTCACCTGCGTAACCTGACGGCTTTGGCAGAAGCAGGTGCCCGAATTGTCCCAGCAATTCCTGCTTGGTATCACAATCCCCAAACAATTGAAGACTTAGTAGACTTTGTGGTGGCGCGTGCCTTAGATCAGCTAGATATTGACTGTATCCCGATTAACCGATGGGAAGGAAAATGAAAAATTAAAAATGTAAAATTGAAAATACAAGAAGAAATTCTGCATTTTTAAGCTTTAATTTTTAATTTTTAATAGATTATGCCTGCGATTCGGATTTTACTGCTGATGTTGGTGCTAGGGTCCGTAGCACTACTTGCTTTACAAAATTTGTCGCCGGTGCTAGCGCTGGTATTTTTGGGTGCTAAGACGCAAGTGCTACCTGTAGGGGTTTGGATTTTGGCAGCGATCGCAACGGGTGCCCTGGCTGGCAGTTTCTTGCAATTGTTGAGCTATCTGCAACGGCGTCCCTTACAAGCACGCATCCGCAAACTAGAAGCCACAGAACCCCCTCGTTCCAACCAGTCGCGGCGTGAAACGGCCCAATCTACCTATACCACTCAACAAACCTCTACCACTCAACAAACCAGTTACACCCCTCCCCCTCCGCCAGAGCCAACGAATACCGATGCGGATGGAGATGACTGGGAAGAGGAGGTTGCGGAGGATGATGATTGGGGGGATGAATTGGAGGAACCACGCGATCGCACTCCAAGCCGACAACCGTTTGCAAAAGAATCTGTAGAAGAACGTACAACTTACGAGCGTCAGCAAGAACCGAAAAGCGCCTCTCGATCGGGTTCCGTCTATTCTTACAGCTACCGGGAACCGCGCAATTCTGGGGTGGGAAAAACTGAAGCCGTTTATGATGCCAGTTATCGGGTAATTACCCCGCCCTATCAGGAACCTGAACCTGTACGGAAAACCAATCCGGATGAGGACGACTGGGGATTTGAAGACGAGGACGACGAGTTTGACACTGATTGGAAGAACCGATAAGCCTAGAGGGTGAATTTTTTTTGCGAGGGTTTCCCTCAACCCCTCTCCGGGGAAGCATTCACACGCTTTATTATTTTGACTCCTGAATGCTCAAGTCATTAACCCCAAGAATTAACTCTAAACTACTGCTTATAACCGCATCAGTTCGCGCGATTGCTGCTTAACAAGACCTGTCATTGCGGCTTTCTGCAAGGTCATGAAGGCATTAAAATCCTCATTGTCATACTTTTTTCTTAATAACTGTCGTAGTTGATCTTCAGCTTCAACGGTTAAATATCCAATAGTCAGTGCTTGTTCGACAAGTTCGCGGATGAGCATCATAATTTTTCACCAACTCAATCAATACCAGGAGAAACCATTAGGTTTTGAAATAGGGAATTCACGTCAGTTAATTTACGGATGCCTTTTCTGAGGCAGGGCAATATAATTGAGCCGCCGGGTAGGGTAATGCCGTAAAAACCTAGGAAAACCATCGCTCCACCTCTTTTCTCCCTCTCAAAAACTGTGAAATTTTAATGAACTTTAGATGAAAGTTAGATAAAGTCTTCCTAAAATTTAAGGATAGCCAAAATATTAAAGAAACTTCATCTAACAATCGTTATTAAATTCGTTAGAACTTCATCCTAACTTCGTTAGGATTTCATAATTAATCCGTTAGAATCAGGCGTTGACAGCCTTTATTGGGGTTAGCAACGCGAGACAATGGTATCAACTGTTGAGCGGCAGGACGACGAGTTTACAGAAGCAGCAAATAATTGGCATTTGGAGAAGCTTTATATAGATTTAGCATCTGCCAAAGGAAGGAGTCTGACACCCGTTGAGAAGAAATTCTTAAGAGGATTGTTGTGTGGCTATAGTCCAGCAGAAATAGCAGACACTGTCTACAAAAGTCGCACTAGCAGTGCCGTTAGAGTTTACTTATCGAATGGGCTGTACAAATACATTCAAGAACTCCTGATTCGCCAGACGGGTGACGTTATAAAAATCAAGAACTGGAGCCGCGTCACCAACTTGCTCTCAAAAGCTGGATATAAAATAGATTCCGCTAACGTATCCGAACACGGTCAAGCTGAGACATCTGCCATCGGGACAGCGATCGCTTCCCAGGATTGGGAAGAAGTGATTGATGTAGCAGCTTACTACGGTTGCGAGGAAGAACTGGCAACCTTAGAGCAGTGGATTGTCCACGACAGCTGCCGCTTAGTGGCATTGTTGGGGATAGGGGGAATCGGGAAAACTGCTCTTGCTGTAAAGCTAGCAGAACAGATTCAGCAAGATTTTGAGTTTGTCATTTGGCGATCGCTACGTCATGCTCCATCAGTTCAAGATTTGGTGGCAAACTTAGTTCAATTTCTGTCGCAGGGACAGGAAATCATCGGTGACGCAACCGCAGACGAGGGAATTTCCCTACTGATGGCTTATCTGCGATCGCACCGCTGTCTGATCGTCCTCGATCGAGCTGAGGAAGTTTTATCTCCTATCCAACACGCTGGATACTATCGTCCCGAATATGAGGGATATGGGGAACTGTTCCGACGTCTGGGAGAAGAACGCCATCCTAGCTGTCTGGTTCTCACCAGTCGGGAGAAACCGAAAGAAATTGCATCCTTAGAAGGGGAAAACTTACCCATTCGTTCCTTAGAACTGAGGGGGTTGTCAGCATCCGATGGACAAGAGTTACTGCAACTCAAAGGTTTAGTTGGCTCAGCTGAAGAATGTAGAGTCCTGATCAACCGCTATGCCGGGAATCCGTTAGTCCTGAAAATTGTGGCAACGACGATTCAAGATGTCTTTGACGGGAACATCACCGACTTTTTAGCAGAAGGGTTGGTTGTCTTTGGGGATATCCGAGATCTATTAGATCGGCAGTTCAATCGCCTCTCGGACTTAGAAAAAAAAGTAATGTACTGGCTGGCAATTCGTCACAAGTTAATTCCTATACGTTCCTTGCGAGACGAGGTGGTGCCGGGAGTATCGAAACGGCAGCAGCTAGAAGCAATGGAATCTTTGCGACGGCGATCGCTGATTGAAAAAACCTCGAATAATTTCACCTTGCCACCTGTTGTCAGGGCGTATCTCGCTGACAAATTAGTTGAGCAGATTTGTGAAGAAATGACGACTAAAGATGTGGCTCTTTTATTAAGCTTGGGGCTAATTAACGCTCCATCTGGGAGATACGAAACCAACCGTCGTCTAACATTACCGGGTTAACAAAGGGCTGGAAAGGACGATTTTTCGCCAATGCTTGGCTTAGCCGCTAGCATCTCCCACAGGAAAGTCGCTGAGAAAGGGCGAGTTCGCGGGACTCTTGCCTTACTTGACCCAGCATTGCAGCTTGCTGCAACTGCATAAAAGCGTTGAAGTCTTCTAATCCATACTTAGTTGTTAAAAGTCTCCGCAGCTGTTCTTCGGCTGCAACAGTTAAGTAGCCTGTACTCAAAGCGTGTTGGACGACTTCGCGGATATTGCTGAGGTTATTTTTCATGGTAGAACACCCAACTTTGATGATCCTAAGTGAGATTACCGTGCTTCACAATTTAACCTTATTAGGCAACCGTAACATTACTGAAATTGAAACAAAGCAATTATAGGGTAATTTCAAAGTAATTTAAAGCCAAGTTGGTTGCTCAAGTTAATAGTTTGCAGGATTTTGTTGACACAAAGCTCCAAATTTTGTCAGAAATACGCAAAAAGGTCTATCGGTATCTATATGGCTGGTGGATTTGACCTCAGAAGAGATAACAGTAACGTTTTTTTGTCCGCAAGCTTAAAGAAAAAGCTACACGAAGAATTCAACAGAAAGTACAAGCCTGAAGGCAAGCGTGCCTTAATGCAAGAATTTTTGAGTGCGTGGCGGAAACAACTCAATACACTTGAACCCTCCCGCCAAGCTTTACAAGCAATTTTGAACTCGGAGAGCCGCCAAACCTGCGAGTATCGGATTGCCAATGGCTTATGTCATCTGTTATTGAACTGTTCCTATGATGAATGGAGCGAGTTTTCTCAGAATGCTCCCGACAATTCTCAGAGCGTGCTATCCTGTCCAATCGGGGAAGAGGTCGGTTCTCAAGACTCCTTATCTACCACTCCTGGTATAAGATGCTGGGAGGAAAATCAAACCGTCAACGCCCCAACCGAAGCGCCACTAGATCGGGGCAAAAAACGCCAGTGGGGCTTGTTTATCCCTAATCCGCGATGTCGGATGGTGTGGGGGCGAGAAAGCTTCATTCAAGAAGTATTGAACCGCTTGGACGATCCCACAGAACTCTCTATTTTTTCCCTCAGCGGCAGTCCAGGGTATGGCAAATCTGAAGCTGCCAGCCAAATTGCGAAAGAAGCACTCGACAGAAATCTGTTCGCGGATGTGGTGTGGGTGACAGCGAGGCAAAGCGAGTGGGTGGATGGTTACATCAGCCAGGAAAAGCAGTTTGAGGCGCTGACGTGGAAGAAATTTTTAAATGAAATCGCGCATCAACTGGATTGTCCCCCTGAGCGAGTTCACCAGCGTTTGAGAGCAGAGAAATTGCTTGTCGTCTTGGATAATGCGGAGACCGCACAAGTTGAAGATATTCTGGCGAACCTTATCAAAATGCTCAACCCCAGTCGGGCACTGATTACCAGCCGACACCGAACTAAACCTCCCTATGTAAGATTAATTGAAATCCCAGGACTCGAAGCAAGATGGTCGTCTAAATTGTTGGAGGATGAGGCAAAATACAACAACATTTCGGTAATCAAGCAGGCAAGCAACGAACAGCTTTATCAAATGCATCAATTGTCTTGCGGCGCACCCTTAGCACTGCATTTCCTGGCTGGGCGAGTATTCCACGATCAAGCACTTGAGCCAATCTTGTCGGAATTAAAGCTTGCCAGCCGACAAGTTGAGACCTTCTACCGCTTCTGTCTGGAGGCAGCGTGGCAGCGAATCAATGTGGCAGCAAAAAGTGTACTGCGTTATATGGGCGGGGTAGATGTAACGGTTAGCAGAGCCGAGTTGTCTCAAGTTGGGGAATTGTTGGATTCAGAGTTGGATGCGGCACTGGCGGATCTAAGACGATGGTATTTGATTGAAGACGTACAAGATGAGCTAGGCAATCCCCGCTACGATCTGCATCCTTGGGTAAGAAGCAGCGTGCGCGGAGGATTGGTAGAAAAGTGGCAATCGTCGCTGGAAGACTTGGATAAAGATAGCTACTTGGAAATTTGATATGTAGGAAAAAGAGTTAATTTCTTCTGTTGATGGTTACACTAGGACAGCGATCGCTCTGGCAATTGTAAATATGGAAAAAAGCAATCAGAACCTGCGCGACCGACTCAAGGGCATCAATGTCTATCTGATTGGCATGATGGGTGCTGGGAAGACAAGCGTAGGACGCTTATTGGCACAGCATCTGGATTATCGCTTTTTCGATACCGACGCTGTAATTGAGCAAGTTGCCAAAAAATCGATTAATGAGATTTTTGCCAGTGACGGCGAAGAAAGCTTTCGGAAGCTGGAAAGCCAAGTGCTGTCCGAATTGTCGGCTTATACGAAGTTAGCGATCGCTACTGGCGGCGGTATTATCCTGAAGCGAGAAAATTGGAGCTATCTCCAGCACGGTCTCGTCGTATGGCTGGATGTCCCTGTGGAACTTTTAGTCGCCCGTTTGCAAAACGATACCACCCGACCTCTGTTAAAAAACGCTGACATCGCGACCGAATTCCCAAAGCGGTTTGAGCAACGAAAACCGCTGTACGCCCAAGCCGACCTGCACATCACCGTTGGCGAGGGGCAAACTCCCGAACAAATTGCGACGCAAGTAATTGAAGCAATTCCCGCAGTTCTTAAGCCAAAGCCAGACAATAACGGTCAGTAAAACTGGAAACAGCCGCCTCTAATCGTGCCGCAGACGCCAGTATGCACTAAACTTCTAGAAAACGATTACTGGCATCATCCTGCTAAGCAATGCTTAACGATAGCGAATACCTCAAGAAAGCTGAAGCGACTCGCGTTCGAGTGCTAAGCGAAGCACTACCCTACATCCAGCAATTTGCCGGTCGCACCGTTGTCGTTAAATACGGCGGCGCGGCGATGAAAGACGCTTCGCTCAAAGATAAGGTAATGCGCGACATTGTATTCTTATCCTGTGTAGGCTTGCGTCCCGTCGTGGTACATGGCGGTGGTCCAGAAATAAACTCTTGGCTGGGCAAACTGGGAATCGAACCCCAATTTAAAAATGGCCTGCGCGTGACCGATGCCGCCACAATGGAGGTGGTGGAAATGGTTTTAGTGGGTCGGGTCAATAAAGAAATTGTCTCCTTAATTAACCGTGCTGGCGGTTCCGCTGTTGGACTTTGCGGCACAGACGGCAACTTGATCAAAGCCCGTCCAGAAGGGGTAGAGGGCATTGGTTTTGTGGGAGAAGTGAACAGTATTGATATCAAGCTTTTGCAGTCGCTGGTCAGTAGCGGATATATCCCTGTAGTGTCTAGCGTGGCAACCGATGACAGTGGACAAGCCTATAACATCAATGCGGATACCGTAGCTGGGGAACTTGCGGCAGCTTTGGGGGCAGAAAAGTTGATTTTGCTCACAGATACAGCAGGGATCTTGCAGGATTACAAAGATCCCTCCACTCTGATTGCCAAAGTGGATATCGCCGAAGCGAGGCGTCTAATTGAGAAGGGTATCGTGGGCGGTGGGATGATTCCCAAGGTGAAATGTTGCGTGCGATCGCTTGCCCAAGGCGTTCGGGCTACTCATATTATTGACGGTCGTATTCCCCACGCACTGCTATTAGAAATTTTCACCGACGCCGGTATCGGCTCGATGATTATCGCCTCTGAGTTTATGACTTAGGGTTTATGACTTAGGCGTGCGCGATTAACGAATAATAATCTGCCTGGGTTGGTTGAAGCGTCTGCGATTGCCTCGTGGATTCACAATCACTGGATTAATCAGGATAGAATCCCGAATCTGGGGATTAATTAAGGTGGGGTTGATCAGTGTCGAGTTGTTGACTCTCCTGTGCGATCCTACCGGGTAGCCGGGATAACTCGGATAGGAGTTGGGATAACCCTGATAGTAGTCGGGATAACTCGGATAGGAGTTGGGATAACCCTGGTAATAGTCGGGATAACTCGGATAAGGGTTTGGATTGACTCGATAGTAATTACTCGATCCGCGATCGCTCATCCCCGTCGTTGGGTTTATCGGAATCGGACTGGGAATCGGACTGCCATAAACAAAGCTACCCGACGACGGCTGGGGAACTCCATGCTGGGGAAATCCATAAGTAGGCACGCCTTGCTGAATGATTAATTGTGCCTTGGCTGGGGAAATCGCCCCTGTTAGTACCGTAATGCCCAGCGTCAAGGGTGCTAAGCCGGTAGCAAGGCAAAACCGATGAAAACAATGCAACGGCAGAGGTAGGGTTTTGAGCATGGTTTTACATCCTAATCTTTTGGATGGTGCTAAGTATGAAAGTTTAAATGACTTCTTAAGATAAACCCTGGCAAGGCGAGGAAAATTCCCCTCGTTGATTCACCTGAACGGGTGATGTTGAAACAACGAAACAGAAACCACCCGTTACAGACGATAAATCTTCCGAGCTGGCAGCTTGCAATTTTTGTCTTTGGATGCTCTGGAAAACCCTGGCAAAGGCAATTGATTTTAGCCGTCTTGATTACAGGATAATCTGCTTCGCTAAAATTTAAAGAGGCTATCGGTGATGACGTACAAAGCACAAAAAAGTTCTCTTTAAATTCAATTGGCACAGTGAATTCAGAAACCCAGGAAATTATTAGAACCGAGTACCAGACTGGCACAGCAGCATTTGAGCGAGGAAATTACCGCCAGTCAGTGCAGCATTTAGAGAAGGCAAGTAGCTTGGTGACTCGAAACTCCCGATTGGGAGGAGAAATCTTGATTTGGCTGGTGACGGCTTACGAAGCAGCAGGACAAACAACAGAAGCGATCGCCCTCTGCAAACAGCTGCGACATCATCCCGATCCACAAACTAGCAAGCAAAGCCGTCGCCTACTCTACATTATGGAAGCCCCGCAACTCAGCAGGCGTCCAGAATGGTTGACAGAGATTCCCGATCTCACAACTCTCGCTGACAGCGAACCGGAATTTCGCCGGGGGAGCAATCTTCAGGGTGCTACGAAAACTCCTCAAAAGCGTCCAGAACCGGAACCCATCGATCTCAGCCAAGTAAATACCAAGGACAATTTGTTTATTTGGGTTGCCTTGGTTGCCATTGGTTTGACACTCGGTGGATTAGCTTGGTTTAATTTTTGAACGCTAATTTTATCTGTGATTGGGTTCTTGTTTGGCTTCCCGCAAACCTTTTTTTATGCCCAATATGGCGTGACTGGATGGGCTTTCCTAGGTTGGGAAAATTCATCTAATCGCAAATCCAGCTTCTGTTTGAGTTGTTGAGGAGATTTTTCTCCAATTAAAAGTCGTAGAACAATTAGCAGCAGTCGGTAAACTTCCTGTCTGTCTTTACAGCGGTATTTAGGGCAGTAGTGCGACGAGTCCCTCTGGTAGCTTTAAGATGGTATGGGTGAAGCGGGAGAACCTGAGATGGTGACTGATGCGACGCTGGAGCAGATTCTGAAATTGGCGAAGGGACGAACCGACTCCGCTGAGGTTTACTATCTATCAAGCCAAGACACACCAGTTGAGTTTGAAAACAATCGCTTAAAATCCCTGCAAACCAAAGCACTGCAAGGAGTCGCGCTGCGGGTGCTACACGAGGGGAGGCTGGGTTTTGCCAGTTCCACAGACTTGACGCGGCTGGAAGATTTGGTGGATGCTGCCGTACAAACTTCAGAAATTGGCGACAAGGCTGAGTTTGAATTTGCGGCGGGCGTACAGGTGACGGAACCCGAAAAAAAATACACGCCACCAGCAACTCAGGAATTAGTGGAAGTAGGCGATCGCTTAATTTCTCAAATCCACGACTACAACTCCGATATTCTGGTAGATGTGGGGTTCCACGTCCGGACAAATAATGTAAAAATTGCAACCAGTGCGGATGTCTACGCCTCGCGCACCAGCCAGGTTGTTAGTGCCAGCCTTTCGGGGAATTTGGTACGGGGTGAAGATTTTCTCCAGGTTTATAGCTCCGATATTGCCCGTGAAGGCGTCCCAGATTTTAATCGCCTTCTAGAAGATTTGTTACGAAAATACGCTCTAGCAGAGCAGCCAGCGACCATTCAGAGCGGATCTTTCCCCGTTCTGTTTAATCCTAGAGCCGCCGCTAGTGCCATCGGACGCTTATTTAAGACGGTTCTCTCCGGTCAAAGTATCGTCCAAAAAGCCTCTCCTCTGGTCGGTAAACTGGGTGAAACCCTCTTTGACGAACGCTTAAATTTATTTGAAGACCCCAGAATCGGGCCATCTGCCTGTGCTTTTGACGATGAAGGCACGCCCACCCGTCGCAAAGTGTTTGTTGAGAAAGGCACAGTGAAAGAATTTTACTGGGATCGGCGCTGGGCAGCCAGGGCTGGCTGTGAGTCAACAGGAAACGGCTTTCGGGGTGGTTTGTCGCGTCCCAGCCCAGAGTTAGTAAATCTCTGCTTTGCGCCTGGGAAGACATCGACAGCGGATTTAATTGCCAGCATGGATGAGGGGGTGATTGTGGATCAGGTTCTCGGTGCTGGACAGTCGAATCAAATGGCGGGAGAGTTTTCTGTCAATCTGGATTTAGGCTACAAGGTAGAAAAAGGTCAGATTGTCGGTCGAGTCAAGAATACGATGGTGGCTGGTAGTATTTTTGAGGCGTTTAAAAATTTGGTGGATTTGGGCGATAAGCCGGAATGGGTAGGCGGGGGTAGTTTCTTGCCGAGTTTGTTGTTCCAGCAGTTGGGTGTAGCGGCGCGGCAAGGGTAACGAACGACTTCCGGCACGAGAGAAGGCAACCAGAGAAGTAAGGAGGAGAGAAAGGCGTGAAGTTAGCTGTGTTGAGTCAGAGTGCGAGGGGTGCTTTCGGTAAAGTATTGCCGAAAATGCGGGTTCTTTGGGCGATGCTGTTAGCGGTCGTATTGCTGTCGGGCTGCGTTCAGTATGATGCTGGGGTGAGGTTCGAGAATCCGAACCGTGGCGAGATTGTCCAGCATATCAAGTTGGGCGAACAACTGACGGCATTGAGCAGCGAGCAGGCACAGGAATGGTTAGATAGCCTTCAGCATCGGGCGCGACAATTGCAAGGGAAAACGAAGCGCATCTCAAACCAGGAAGTTGTGGTGACAATTCCGTTTGCTAGCGGTGCGGAACTGGAGGAGAAGTTTAACCAGTTTTTTAATCCCCCGGCAAAGAAAGGTTCTCAGGCGACGACAGATACAGATTTACCAAAGATTAATTCCCACCTGAGTCTGAGACAGGGGAATTTCCTGTTCTGGATACGGAATCGCTTAAGCTACGATTTGGATTTGCGATCGCTCGGCGTTCTTTCTACTAACGGTAACGTTATCGTTAGTCCCGGTTCGCTGTTCGATTTGGACTTTAGCTTGAGAACCCCTTGGGGGGCGCGGAGTGTTGAGAAGGCGGAGAATGCACTCAACCCAGTTATCTCAGAGAAAGGCCATCTGTTAGTTTGGACGCTCAAACCCGGTGAGGTGAACCATCTTGAGGCGGTATTCTGGCTTCCCAGTCCCCTCGGTATTGGTACCCTGATGATTATCTTGTTAGTAGTGGCAGGGTTTTATTTGAAATACAACCGAGGCAAGGGAAGCGGTGTCAGTTCTGCACCCCCATCGGTGCCACAGGTGCCGTAAAAAAGCGATCGCGCTTTATTCGGAGCTAACAGACTGGGAGCCTAGAACAGCTTACTTGCCGTTCGGAAGCCGCTTCTGGGAATCCCAGTCCGTGGGGTAGACATCAGCCTCAGTCTGCGATTTGCGTACTAACAATGTATAAATTTCGGTGGGTATTTCAATCTCCGCTTTGTGCAAGGCTTCTTTAATCGCCTCATTTGCTTTAGAAGTGGTTTCTAAAAACTCCAAACGCCGAGAATTCACCCAAAAGCGGATTTCCAAATTCACCTTGCCAGAATCCAGTTCCCGGACAAGGACTTCTGGCACTGGTTTTGGCTGCACGCCTTTGACTTTAAGAACGGCATCAGTAATCACTTGTTTAGCAGTAGAGATATTGGCACCATAGGCAATGCCAACCGTAACCGAACTGCGGCGGTGCTTGAAAGCTGTGTTATTAATAATGCTAGCAAGGAAAACTTCTTGATTTGGGATATACACCTTCCGCCCATCATAGGTATTTAGAGTAGTTGCCCGCAGTTGAATTTGGGTAACGGTTCCCTCAAATTCCTTGATCGTCACTTGATCGCCTAACCGAAAAGGTCGGGCGGCAAGTAAAATCATTCCGGAAATGTAGTTACTGAAAACCTCTTTGAGGGCGAAACCAATCGCGACACTGGTAAGTCCCAATGCCCCCAGCAAAGCCCCAATGTCAAGCCCCAAGACGCCTAGAGCGATGACAGAGCCAATAACCCAAACTCCACCGTATCCCACTCGCCCCATCAGAATTTCAGTGCTGCGATCGCCTTCTGTCTCTTTCTGCGCCCATTTTAAAGCAATGTAACGCACGCCTCTAGCACCTACCCAGGTGATGCCAACGACGACCAATGCCCCTAAAATTAAGGGCAAGCTGCTGATGGCGTCCCGTACCAGATCGCGCACGGTAAGATAAAGTCGCTGTCCAACATCAATGGCTAGGGGCGGTTTTTTGAAAGCTTGATTTAATTGATTCGCCCATTTCTCGCCAAGCACCTCTACAGACACCCCAAAGTCGCGGGCGTCCTGTTGAGTTACTGACATTAAGACTCGGTTATTGAGTTGTAAGGTGGCTATCTTCCGTGGATTGTCTGGTTTAACGGTGACTTGCCCCAAAGCCTCTGATTGCAGCAGTATACTGGCAATCCGCCGATTGATAATTTGCGATCGCTCTTGAGCGCTGATTCCCGATAAACTACCTACTTGAAAAACTGGGCGTCCTCTGACAACAACATCAGCAAAATATTGTTCTTCAGTTGAAATCCTTACGGGTGTGGATTTTGGCGAGGTAGCCTCCTGGGCAAGTCCAGATGGAATGGTAATGAAGAAAATGCTGGTAATGACAATTAAAATCTGGAGTCGCTGTGAGCCTTGCTGCCCAGTGCAACGATGAAAAAGAATTTTCATATCCATTCCGAAGGACGACCAAATTTAGCATAATTCGCGCATTTGGCATCTGAATTCTTACTATAGATAGGGAATCTTACTCTAAGTTTCAGTTGTTGCATTTCTCTTCCCCATACTTGACTTGTTTTCCGTCTATAAAATTTGATGAGCGATCGCTTGGTGTTCGTTATTCATTTTTTTATCTATCTTTAGGCGGATGAAAATACTTGATAATTAAAACTCTTTATTTTTAGTAAACTGCAACACTAAATAGTCTTACTCGCTCTGCTACTCTGTTGAAACAAAAATTATTGCAATGGAGAAGCGCAGTGCAAACTTCAACAAAATCCTATCTTCCAGAAGAGCTATGTAAGGCTCCAGATTATCATTTAGCTGAGAATTACCCAAAAGATTTACCAGAAGTTGAAATAGGTTCTACTAAATCTAAATACTTAGACTCCCTAGCACCTATTAGTGCTGTGCAAGTTTTTGAAGACATACCAGGTATAAAAAAATCTACTTTCTCATTTGATACAGAGACAGAGACTTCCTTTGAAGTTTGGACTATCCTACCCAACAGGGTATTACTTCCCGAAGATTTAGAGTTTCTCAAGCAAGACAAGCATCGGGTAGAATTAATCGCGAAACAACTGGTTGAAATTGGTAATTCTTGGCTGAATTCACGAATTTTTGACAAAAAAATAAAAGTTCAAAGCTGGGAAGATATTCTAAGTATTTTGGACAAATATGAATATGCTTATGATTTAATCGATATTGTTGAAGTTCCTTATAAAATTAGTAAAACAAATTTACAAAACGAATCTAGTGAAAAAGCTAAATATTGGAGTGTTTCTCCGCCGATTTGGAATATTTCCCTGAAGAAAACTCGCAGTTTTAATGGATGTTATATCGTCGATGACTACAATTCATCTTATAATTTCTCGATAGAAGTTTGGATAGGCATTCCTTTTTTGAAAAATATCCAAACGGGAGAAGTCATTACAAGGGAAAATTTTCAGTGAAGATGCGATTCTACTGGGGAGACGGTAGACTATAGCACGGCAGATGTTGAGAGAACGCTGTCTAAGTCGCGATCGCCTCTACGATAGAAATCATGCGCTACTCTCTGTTAAGTCGGTTTCGCGGCACCTTGTTGGGCGCTGCATTCGGGGATTTCACCCCTTTGGGCAAAAAACAGTCTCAGCAGCCTACTAGCTGGGGCAAAATGGCGGTTTGGGGTGCAGAAAGCTTAATTGAGCAGGGTAAATTTGATTTCGCAGATTGGCGTCACCTCACGGAAAAATTTGTGGAGATAGACGCGAACAGTGCTAACGCGCCTACGCCAGGAGCGATTATTGCCACACTGCCGATTGTGCTGTTCTCCCATGAATATAAAGCCAAACTGCGGCAAAATTTAGAACAAGTTGTCAGCATCTGGCAAGATGAGCCAGAGTTAAGAGATGGGGCGTTAGCAGTGGGATACGCGATCGCTCAATGCCTTCGAGAAAAACTCAATCGGGCTACTTTGATTCCCAAAACCCTTGCCTTCTTAGGAGATTCCCAGACGCCTCTGGTGCAACAATTAGAGCAAGTCCAAATTTTATTAGCAGAAAATGCGGGCTTAGAAATAGCGATCGCTCAACTATGTCGGAATGCCCAGCCCCAGAGTACCCCCATCGCTCTGGGTTTTTACTGCTTCCTCAGTACTCTAGAAGATTTTCGCCTGAGTGTCGCCCGTGCTGCCCGTAGCGGCTACCAACCCCCGATTACCTGCGCGATCGCGGGTGCTTTATCGGGAGCGTATAACAGTACAGTGGGCATTCCTATGGGATGGCGGCTATCTTGGAATCAACCTAAGTGGGGAATCGCCTCAGATGCTCAGTTGTTTCAACTAGCAGACAATCTCCTTGCTGTTTGGTCTGGTGTTTATGATGCCTCAACAGCAAAGCAAGTCCAGCAAATAAGCGCCGTAGCAGCGCCCCATGTAATTCAACGGCGTTAATTTTTTTTAATACCAGCGATCGCTACTCCATGCAAGCTAAGCTGGTCAAAGAAAATTAAATTTAATCGGATAAATCCCCCAAGGGGGATAGGCAATTTGGGCAGTGTTTTGTAAGGTAGGATGAAGCCAACAAAGGGGTGCCATTAAGGGTAAAGATTGCTGTAAGGTGCCTTTTATGAATGCCAATCTACTTTTCGCTACCATCACTCCTGTCGCCTAAAACGACAGCCATACTATAAACATGAAGACGCTTCAGTCATTGACGCACCAGCTTGATCAATGGCGGCGGACGTACCAGCCCCTTCGCAGTCTTTTACCATCCCGACTTTTTGATTCGCCTGCCGCTATACCAGGGCAAGGTCTAGGATTAGGTCTTGGCGCTACTCTCCAAAACCGCAGAAACCGTCCTCGGATTGTTTGGCTGCTGGCAGTGGTGTCCCTCACCGGAACAATGGGGCAGCGCTACTACAATGCGCCAAAGCTCGCCGTCGGCAAGATAGCACCGCAGACGATTCGGGCAACCTTTGACGCTAATGTCGTAGATACTTTCACCACAGAAGAAAAACGGAAGGCAGCCCGCACAGGTGCCGTGCCCGTCTTGACGATCCAGCAAGACGTAACCGAACAAGTTTACGATGATTTGGAGCGATCGCTTCGTACCGCCGACGACCTCCGACAACTAGCCGGTTCTTTTCCAATGGTTCCGACTGCCATATTGTCTGCTGCCACTCAGATTGACCTCCGCAAGTGCGCGGAGTGGGAGTGGCGCTCTATATTGGCCGCGGTGGACACTGACATGAAAGTGAATCAACCCCAGTCAGGGTTATTGCCAGATGCCAACGGTCAATCGAATATTTCCGCAACACCTGCTGTCGCCGAACTCCAAGCTTACCATCAGGCCGCAAGTCCTCAAGATTTTTTAGCCCTAATAAGCACGATTAACCAAGCCCGCGCGCAATACGCCAAAGCTGTCGCCGCCTTCTCAGATGGCAATCCAGAAAGGCGCTACGATGCCTCCCTGCTTGACTTGTCAAATGAAGCTTGGCAGCAAACAAAAACCGGCATCCCCCAGGTTGCCGAACGGATGCTCACCCAAGGGATTCCCCCAGGCTTGCCTAACAGTATCTTACAGCAAGCGTTGAGAGTGCAAATGAATTTGCTCGTTCCCCCGGAAGCTGAGCCGGTGGCAACCCAAATGTTGCTCTGGGGACTGCGCCCCAACTTAATAGAAGATCCAGAACAAACGAAACAACTGGCAGAACAGGCAGCAAAAGCGGTGGCACTGCAAACGATCGCAGTTCGGCAGGATGAGGTGATTGTCCGCGCCGGTGAAACCATCTCCCAGGCAGATTTTGTGCTGTTAGAGTATTTTCAATTAAGCCGCCGGAGCCTTAGCTGGTCTGGATTGATTGGTTTTGGAATTCTGGTCACGGGTGGCGTGTGTACGTTCTGGCGGGTGGAACAGCGATTTTATCCCCAAATCCGGCAACGAGATCACTTGCTGATATTGCTGCTGACTTTGAGTACGCCAGTGCTAGTGAGTTTGGGTATTCGCTATACGAATTTGCCAGCAGTTGGTTTATTGGTGGGCAGTTTCTACGGTTCTGCGTTGGGTGTCACCGTTGTGGGACTGCTGGGTGGCGTGTTATCGGTTAGCCTGCCCATTACTTGGGATTGTTTGGTGGCGGGTGCTGCGGGTGGAATTATGATGAGCTTACTGGCAGGGAAAATGCGATCGCGCGAAGAACTCGCTTTCCTTGGCGTTGGCGTCGGATTAACTCAAGGCACTGTCTACCTGATTGTAAATCTGATTCTCGGTGCCGCAACAGGTTCAATTTGGTACACCGTACTCCAAGAAGCTGCCTTATGCGGTTTTTCCGGTTTAGCGTGGAGTATTGTGGCGCTGGGTCTGAGTCCCTATCTAGAACACGTCTTTGACTTGGTGACACCGATTCGTCTGGCGGAACTCGCGAACCCCAACCGTCCCTTGTTGAAACGTTTAGCCGCTCAAGCGCCCGGAACTTTTCAACATACGCTGTTCGTTTCCACCCTGGCAGAAGCCGCAGCGCGGGAACTGGGCTGCAATGTAGAACTTGTTCGGGCTGGTACTTTATACCACGATATTGGGAAAATGCACGATCCATTAGGATTTATTGAAAATCAGATGGGCGGTCCCAACAAGCATGATGAAATTAATGACCCCTGGAAGAGTGCTGAGATTATTAAAAAGCACGTAACTGAAGGCATGGTGATGGCGCGGCGATGCCGGTTGCCCAAAGCAATTCAGGGGTTTATCCCGGAACATCAGGGAACAATGTTGATTGCCTATTTTTATCACCAAGCGCAGCAGATAGCCGAGAAAGACCCCACTAAAATTGTGAGGGAAGAAGATTTCCGCTATGATGGCCCGATTCCCCAGTCGCGAGAAACGGGGATAATGATGTTGGCAGATTCCTGTGAGGCAGCATTGCGATCGCTTAAAGATGCAACTCCAGAACAAGCCCTCTCTATGATTAACAAAATTCTCCGCGCCCGTTGGCAAGACAGCCAGTTAGCTGAGTCTGGGTTAACGCGAGAAGAACTATCCCGCATTGCGGAAGTTTTCGTCCAAGTCTGGCAACAATATAATCACCAACGCATTGCTTATCCCAAATTTACGGTTAGCTCAGACAAAGGATGTAAAGCATCCGTTTAATAGAAGAGGATTCGCGTAGCTGCGCTCTACTTCGCAGGCTGAGAAAAACACAATTAGCAATTCGCTGCTGAGAAATAACCTTGAAGCAGTCCAATTACGACTTCTGGTTGCTCTAAATGAGGTAGCACTCCCGTTCCTACAATTGGCTGAAACCGGCGAATTGCTTTTGGATTGAGTGCAGCCAAACGTTTCCCTAGATTCACACTGATAAATTGTGCCTCCTCACCCCACAGGATAAAAGTCGGCACCGTCAATTGCTGGATATACAGGGCGAGGTCAAAATAAAGATCGCCCCGCAAAAACGCTAGCGCCGCGTATTCCCCATTCGGCTGCTGCGCTGACGCCAAATAAGCCTCTACTATCTCTTCAGACAATCGTTCTAGCTGAGCAAACAAGAACCGTTCGAGAAAACTCCGCACCGCCACTTCGTTTGTCGCCCCAAGCGTATAAATTAGCTTATCTAACAGCGGCGTCCCAATTACTTGAAGCGGTAATCTGCGCCCAGCATCTTGCCCAAAATCGGCAAACCCAGATGGACATACTAAAAATAGCGTTTGGAATAACTCCGGACGTTCAGTTGCCAGACGGATTGTGAAACCCGCCGTCAGCAAAGATGCCACAACTTTTACCGGGGTAAAGCTTTGCTCTCCTCCAGAAATCGCAATTTTCTCAATAAACTCCGTCAGCGTCTTCAAATAGTCTGCAATTTGATAATCTCTGACTGGATGAGCTGACTCTCCCCAACCAATTAAATCTGGTGCGAATATACGGTGAGTCGTTGCAAAAGCCGGGTACACCTTCGACCACTCGTAGGCAGAAGCTCCGCCACCAAAGCCATGCAGGAAGATTAACGGTGGCAATTCAGCTTGTCGTTGCCCTAACCACGAGTCCTCTACTGCGGTATAGTAAACCATCGAACCGAGGGAGGTTTCTATGACTTTTTGCTCAAAACCAGGCGGCTGAAACTGAAGCATAAGCGCTAACAAACCTTAAGCTTACATCTTTAATTTTGCGTACTTTTGCGCTTACCTTTGCGCTCTTTGCGTTAAAAGACAGCCAATTTTGGACTAAAGGAAATAGTAACCGATGAATCTGCATTTGCTGGAGCAAAATCAATTGCAATTACAGTTGCGTAAGCATTAATAACTGATTCTGGCACAATAATTGTTAACTCACCTACCGGATTGGGATTGGAAAGAGTGAGTTGGCGATCGCATCCTCATTCCCATCCGTTCAAACGTCAGTATCGCCATAAGTTTGCCTCCAGCTTTCTGCTTGCTGAAATTTGATACCTGCGGCTTTTGCAGCATTTCTGTCATCCGAGCGATCGCCGATCATTAACACTTTGTCTGGCAAGTGCTTTTCTATCGCTAAATTCAGCATTCCTGGATTCGGTTTGCGAAACTTCCCAGATTCAGAGTGCTGGCTGTGGTTAACAACATCGCTGGAGGTTACGCAAAAACACTTTTTTCCTTCAAAGTCAGGACAGAAATAAATTTCTTCTATCTCTGGTAATAATCCCAAAGTGTATTGCTGCTCTCTAATACAACTTTGCAGAGATTTTTTACCACTGGCGACACCCCCTTGATTGGTTACGCCGACAATTTTCCAGCCAGTCGCGGCAAAGTAAGCGATCGCTCCCTCAGCGCCTTGAATAATCTGCTGATCGCCGGGACGCTGGATAAACTTGTTATCTGAGAGTGGCGATCGCACCGTGCCATCAAGATCGAGGATGAGTAAATTCGTTTCAGCATTGACGGCTGAAGGATCTTGCTCCATTAGAGAGTTGTTTTCAAATCAGTGGGCTATTAAACAAAGATAAAGGGAATCAGCTAAAAACGTGAATTTTACAAGAAAATGACGAATCAAAATAACCGATCTAAATGGGATTTCGGCAGATTTTTGCAAACGCTGACCTATTTCGAGGTGATTCCTTTCTTCAACTGCCTTCAGCGGTTGCTGCAAGGTCGCACCAAGGATAATCAAGACAAACCTACTGGAGGAAAGCGCGTGGGAGTGATACTGGTTGCTGGGGCGACGGGTGGTGTTGGTAAGCGAGTCGTGCGGCGACTGGTTGAACGGGGTTATCCAGTGCGTGCCCTTGTCAGAAATACTCAGAAAGCGCGGGAAATGCTTGGCGACAACGTAGAACTCTTTGAGGGAGATATCACCATCCCAGAAACGTTGACTCCGGAAATGATGTCGAACGTTAGTGCTGTGATTTGTTGCACTGGTGTTCGAGTGCAGCCAGTTGAGGGAGATACACCGGATCGGGCGAAGTATTATCAGGGTATCAAGTTTTATATGCCCGAAGTCGTAGACAGCCCGGAAATCCTGGATTATCAAGGCATCAAGAACTTAGTGCAAGTTGCTGCCAACTACTTTAGCCCTCAGACGAAGGGGGGAGCTGAAAAAGTAGTATTTGATTTTAGCAACCTTTCAGATGACATCAAGAATACTTGGGGTGCGGTGGATGATGTCGTTATGGGTGGCGTAAGCCAAAGTGGGATACAACTGGTGGAAGGCACAGCGCTGTTTGCGGGTAACGTATCAACCGACAACTCTGGAGGTTTTGCTTCCGTTCGCACCCGCAACTTCGACACTCCGATTAATTTGGCAGGATACGAGGGTGTGGAATTGCGCGTTAGAGGCGATGGAAAACGCTACAAATTTTTTATCCGCACCGAATCCAGATGGGATGGCGTTGCTTATTCTTATTCTTTTGATACCGTAGCAAATACCTGGATCGATGTTCGCGTTCCCTTCGCTGACTTAACTCCTGTGTTTCGCGCCAAAACTTTGCAAGATGGCGAAGCAATTAACCCTAGCAAAATTTGCTCGTTCCAGTTGATGCTGAGCAAGTTTGAATACGACGGAGAACTAAATCCAAAATTTTCACCAGGCGGCTTTGCTTTGCAGGTGGAATCAATCAAAGCTTATGGCGGCGCGGTGCCTCAATTTATCATGGTCAGTTCGGCAGGTGTAACTCGTCCTGGTCGTCCTGGCATTAATTTAGAGGAAGAACCACCAGCGGTGAGAATGAATGACCAACTAGGAGGAATCCTTACTTGGAAATTGCGCGGGGAAGAGAGTATCCGGGAAAGTGGAATTCCTTACACAATTATTAGACCTTGTGCGTTGACTGAAGAACCGGGAGGCAAGGCGTTAGTTTTCGAGCAAGGTGACAATATTCGGGGCAAAGTCAGCCGGGAAGATATTGCCGAATTGTGCTTGCGATCGCTAGAAGAACCGAAAGCGTGTAATCTCACCTTTGAGGTAAAAGAGGCAGAAGATAGCCAAAATCCCGACTGGGAAAGCTTATTCTCCAGCTTGCAAAGCGATCGCATTGCAGCAATCAAATCGTAAAACAAATAGACTTCTTGCCTCTGCGGTTTTATAAAAAACTCCGTGCAAGAAGTCTACTATCTTTACAGATATTTGCCTGTCCCTACTTTATTCCCTCAAATTGCCCCAAAAAAGTTGGTTGAGGACGGAGAAGATTCACCTCTAAAACGGCTTTCACCGTCGCGAGTGCTTCCCGCGTTGTATAAGATTTCATCACCCCATCTCCATACCGTCCCCAATCGGGTGTACCCAAGCCGCTCGCATTCACACCTAATTGACGGCAAGTATACACGGCGCGTGACAAGTGGAACTGCTGCGTGATGACAACCGCCTGTGTCACCCCAAAAATCTCTCGTGCGCGATAGCAACTTTCATAAGTGCTGAAACCAGCATAATCCAGAGCAATATCAGCAGCCGGTACACCGCGATCGCTTGCGTAGCGCTGCATCACGCTCACTTCATCGTAGTCGGTGCGGCTATTATCGCCCGTCATTAAGAGTTTTTTAACGCGACCCATCTGATAAAGTTGCACAGCCGCTTCCACCCGATCGGCTAGCATCGGTGTGGGGCTACCGTCGGGCAATACGCCTGCACCAAGAACAATGGCGACACGCTCAGCCGGAACTTGGGCAGGATCGGTATAGCGATCGCTTCTGGTAACTGCATTCACATAGTAGATCGTCGCTGGAGCGATCGCGGCACTTCCCAACAAGAGGAGCAGAAAAACACGACGCCAGTTAGACAAAAACCATTGACGCACGCTCAATCAAACTCCCCCCAAACGTTATCAGAAATCTGTTCTAGCTAGCCTCAAGGAATTGCATCCCAACTCCGGAAAATATCAATCGGCCAAAATAACCCCTTAAAAAGAAAAACCCCTGGCTTGTCTCCAGGGGTAAACATCAGGGTGCATCTAACTAATCTTTGTTTTACATAGACAACGTAGCTATATCCGGAAGAAAACTAATTTCTATACCTCTACGTCTTCAGTTGTTCTTCCGATCGGAATTTGAAAGATTAACGAGCGAATCAACTTTGTCTAATTAGGCAGAGTAGGAAACGCCCAGCCTGTCTAATCCACGTTTCACGCTGCGCTAGCAGTGGCAAAGAACAACTTCTCCAAGTTTTGTGGCTGCATAAATGCTACGTATTGAGGGGCAATCTCCGGGGGTAGCAGTTCAATCAATAGCTTGTTCTCAATCCACAACTCGATCACATCAAAAAACGAGTCCCGGTTACAGCGCAGCACGCGCCAGCCTTCACGGGTGGCAATCTTCTCAATCTGTTCTTGGCTCGTCGGTACAGATATGGCAGCATGGGTAGCTGTAAACGGTGAGTACAAAACGTTTTGAATGAATGCTGCCTGCTCGTAACCTTCACCAGGTATCATTTCGGTACCAACCGGATAAATCTCAATCATCGTCCCGTACTCATCGCCAGCAATAACGATATAACTGCCTGGATTTGGTGGGAATGGGGCAACCTTCCCATTCCATATCTCTGCAAAGACATTGGCGACGTGAAGGGGATTTTCAGCGGGGAGAGAAATGTGGTGAATCATAGAGAGTGACTGCTCCTGAAGGAAATCGCTGCAAGAATTTAAATTAGGTACTTCTGAAACATCCATCTGAGTCATTGAAATTTCGCAAACAGCCAGGTTGTTCCCACAAAGTTCACCCGATTGGGTGAGTTTCCATCACCTGATTGCATGACTTAAATCGAGGTGAATCCACTTAAATCTCTCGTGCGCGATCGCTTTCGGGTTGAATTCAGGACTCTTGGAACTGAAAATAAAGCTAACAGTGGCACCGCTCTGTTTCTAAGGGAAATTTCTGGTTGGATAGGGTGCTTTGATAAATCTTTGCGCGATCGCCTTGATCTGAAGCACCATTAACCTTTGACGCCGCTCCCTGCATCTGTCGGCACAATATATCGTTGCAAAAAGAGGAAGACAAGCAGCACTGGAGTAATGGAAATGACAGAACCCGCTGCTACCAGTCGCCAATCCAGGGATAATGCCCCGGCAAGGGTAGCGACACCTAAGGGGAGGGTGTAATATTCGGGTCGGTCGAGGACAATTAAGGGCCAGAGAAAGTCACTCCAAGAACCGATAAAGACAAAAATTGCCAGCGTTACCAGTGCTGGGCGAATTGCTGGAAGCATGACGTGCCACCACAAGCCTAGCTCCGAGCAGCCATCCATCCGAGCCGCTTCTTCTAGTTCTTTGGGCACGCCCTGAAATGCTTGCCGCAGCAAGAAAATCCCGAAGGCAGAGGCGATGCTTGGCAAAATAACACCCAAATAGGTATTTCTCAAACCTAGCTGTACGGTCAAGATGTACAGGGGAATCATCACGATTTGGAACGGAATCATAATCGTGGAGACGACAGCCGCAAAAACCATGTCCCGCCCCCGAAAATCCAGCCGTGCCAAGGGGTAAGCGGCAAGCGAGCAGAATAGCAGATTTAAGCCCACTGTCAGCACTGCCACCAGGGTACTGTTGAACAAATACTGACCAAAGGGATTGGTTTGCCAAACGGTGATGAAGTTCTGGAATGTCGGCTCTTGTGGCACTATCTGGGGTGGGAACTGAAAGATATTTTCAGTGGGAGATTTTAAGGAAGTACTGATGAGCCAAAGTAGAGGAAAAAGCATCACTAGCGCGATCGCTCCCAGGAACCCATACATCCAAAAAGTTTTAACTTTTGAGTTTTGAGTTGTAAAAAGGCGATATATCACGTTTGTTTTTTGAGTTTTGGAATTTATCATTGGGCGACAATAGCTGTTTTCTTTAATTGGAATCAGTCAATAAAAAATAAATAATTATTTCTATTATTATTAATAATTTATGATGTTTATTCTTGGAAAAAATCTTGCTTTTAATCTAATTAAGTCATATTATAGTAAGTGTATTGGTCTAACCAAATGCTTGTTCTAAGTAGGTGGTTGGAGCGCAGAGGACAATGTCCTCTGCGCGGAAATTAAAAAATAAAAATTGAGAAATTGAGATTTCATCGCATCATCCTCAACCCCGTTTCTGTACAGATGCCCTGCAAAGATTTATCCCAGCTATCAATTGGCAACTCTAGGGAAAAAGCAAAGTCAAAGACAATGCCGATAGTTAATTTGGTTGCCCATTCAGATGAATTGAGCAAGCGATCGTAATAACCACCACCATAACCTAAACGATATCCCCGCACATCACAAGCTACAGATGGCACAAGAATTAAATCTACCTCTGTTGAGTGTAAAACAGGGCTATCTGGGTGCGGTTCAAGAATACCATAGGCACCTTTTTGTAGGGAGTCTCCAGGTTTCCAGAGATGCCAAATAAGACGATCACCAACACAGCGAGGAAATCCCCATTGGCGACGAGCGCTAATGAGAGGGCTAAGGTCAGGTTCTTGTCGAAAACTGAAATAAGCTAAGACCGTTTTGGATTGGGTAAATAGGTGGGAAGATTCCAGGTGGGTACAGATGCGATCGCTCTTTTCTCTCCATTCCTCCACCGGCATCAATTGCCGTGTTTTGAGAAGCGATCGCCTCAATTGCTGTTTATCCAGTTGATGATTGACTTTGTTCACAAGTCTTATCACTTAAGGTTTGTGGCGAGGGGAGGCTATCGTCCATCCTTGGACTCGATATCTTGCGGACTTGTTTTGCGATCGCGACCGCTACTTTCGCTCCTGACAACGCAGAAACCCGTTTTGTTCGGCAAAACGGGTTCTTTACACTGGCGAGTTTTTCACGCTTACTCAGCGTGTTGCCGATACCAATCGATTGTGTTCTTCAGCCCTTGCTTGAAGTCCACTTGGGCAGTGAAGCCAAACTCTTGCTTCGCCCGTTCTGTATCTAAACAGCGGCGCGGTTGACCGTTCGGCTTATCGGTTTCCCAGATAATTTCGCCCTGATAGCCCATCAGTTCGCAAATCAGTTCTACCAAATCCTTAATAGAAATTTCATAACCCGTTCCCAAATTGACGGGTTCTGCGCCATTGTAGTCCTGGGTACCCATGACGATACCCAAAGCAGCATCTGTAGAGTAGAGAAACTCGCGAGTGGGACTCCCGTCGCCCCATACAGGTAGCTGCTTATCGCCTCTAGCTTGAGCTTCGTGGACTTTGCGAATTAAGGCGGGGATTACGTGGGAACTCTTGGGATCGAAGTTATCTTCCGGCCCATACAAGTTCACTGGTAACAGGTAAATGCCGTTAAAGCCGTACTGCTGCCGGTAGGATTGGAGTTGCACCAGTAAAGCTTTCTTCGCAACGCCATAGGGGGCGTTAGTTTCTTCCGGATAGCCATTCCAGAGGTCATCTTCTTTGAATGGTACTGGCGTGAACTTGGGATAAGCGCAGATAGTCCCTACACAAACAAATTTTTGAACTCCTGCTTGATAGGCAGCATGAATCAGTTGAGTGCCCATCATCAGGTTGTCGTAGAATAATTCAGCGGGTTTTACCAGATTCAGACCGATGCCACCGACGTGAGCGGCGAGGTGAATCACGACATCCTGCTGCTCAACGGCGCGTTGACAGTGTTCTAAAGAGCGGAGATCGTACTCGCGCGATCGCGGTATCGTAATCTTGTTTTGATCGGCTCCGGCTTTACACAACCGATCTACGACCTGACGCCCCAAAAAACCAGCTCCGCCAGTGACGAGAATCCGTTTATCGCTTAAATCTAAAGTAGCCATATCTCTTGCCATCCTCCACTGGATTCAGGATATCTCCAAAAATTGATGAGTGATGAGTTAATGAAAAACTCATCACTCATCACTCAGTAGGGCGCGGGGATCGTTCTTGCCCCTACAAGTCAAAACGACTTAATCGTGCATACTACCTACATTCTGGCGAATCGTGGCAAGATCCAGAGGGGAGTGCGAACCATTGCCATTCGGACAATTCAAGCCCAAAGCTTGCATATCCGCTTCTACCATCAAGCGAACTAATTCTTCAAAAGTAACCGATGGTTTCCAACCCAGCTTTTGATGCGCCTTCGTGGGATCGCCAATCAGTAAATCTACTTCCGCTGGGCGCAAATAGCGTTCGTCAAACTCTACGTAGTCTTTCCAATCTAGATTGACGTGTTCAAAGGCAATATCCAGGAATTGACGAATGGAGTAAGTTTCTCCTGTGGCTACAACGTAATCATCCGCTTCCTGTTGCTGTAGCATCAGCCACATTGCTCTTACATAGTCTTTTGCATAGCCCCAATCCCGCTTGGAATCGAGATTGCCCAGGTAGATTTTTTTCTGCTTCCCGGCAACAATGCGAGCGATCGCTCTGGTAATCTTGCGCGTTACAAACGTCTCTCCTCGCCGCGGACTTTCATGGTTAAAAAGTATCCCGTTACACGCAAACAGCCCGTAGGATTCTCGGTAATTCACCGTTTGCCAGTGAGCGTAAAGCTTCGCACAAGCATAAGGACTGCGAGGATAAAACGGTGTGGTTTCCTTCTGAGGCACTTCTTGTACCTTACCAAACATCTCAGAAGAACCCGCCTGATAAAACCGTACCTCAATGCCAGTACGTTGTTGGTAGTCCCGAATCGCTTCCAAAAGGCGTAGCGTCCCCATCCCAACCGCATCAACGGTGTATTCCGGCGAGTCAAAACTAACGCGGACGTGGGATTGGGCACCTAAATTATAAATTTCTACCGGCTGGACTTGTTCTAAAATCCGGCGTAGAGTTGTGCCATCGGTTAAATCGCCATAGTGCAGAAACAACCGCACCCCCTCTTTGTGAGGGTCTTCATACATATAATCGATTCGGTCTGTATTAAATGTAGAAGTCCGGCGAATGATCCCGTGAACCTCATAGCCTTGCTCAAGCAAAAATTCGCTCAAGTAAGAACCGTCTTGTCCCGTAATGCCCGTAATTAGCGCTCGCTTGCGTTGCGTCATACTTAGTATTCCCTATAGCCTGTGACGAAACAATCGTCTTAACAGTAACTGGTAATTATCCTGTAAGCTTTCTCTCGCTAACATTGCAGCAAGAGTCACTTGCACCCAAATTTATGAAAAATCCCTCTGTAAGTAGAGGAAATCCTTAATTCACTCCTTACGTTAACGCAAAATCTCTGGCGCAACATCAGGAATATACGTAGATTCTTCTAAGCCTCGGCAATAAGACTTACGTATTTCGACGGTGGACTAAATGTTGAGCAAAGAAGAGGGGAAAAGCTTCTTGCAAGAGTACCTACAATACCTGTTGCATAAATTCTGAGCGACACAAATTAATTAATCGCCATTACAACAACCAATTTATCTAAACTCTGAAATTAGACATGAAGAGTTTACCTGCTGTAGAGGCAAGCGTAACTCCCAGCGCTGTACTAACTCATCAAACGATGAACGACAAAATACTACAGCTCTCTCTACACAAGGAGGAAAGCTGTAGGAGCCGTTGTTCAAAGAACTTGACTTGAGTTATAGATTGCCGAACATTAGCTATGTTTCAGTAGGCACCATTGTCTTTGGGGGAAACGACAACGCCAATTGTTTTTACAACTAGCCACAAATCCAGCCAGAAATTCCTGGCATTGACGTAATAGACATCTATCTGGACTCGGCGCGGATAAGGGATGTCATTGCGCCCAGAAACTTGCCATAATCCGGTGATTCCAGGTCGAATCGTCAGCACTTTGTCAATGTGATGTCCGTATTTTGACAACTCCTCGGCAACGAGAGGTCTTGGCCCGACAACGCTCATGTCCCCTTTAAGAACGTTCCAGAATTGGGGAAACTCATCCAGGCTAGTTACCCGTAGGAATTTACCAATCCATGTAATTCGAGGGTCGTCTTTGAGTTTGAAATTATCCTCGAATTCCTGACGCAGATGAGGTGAGGTTGCCATCATTTGCAGCAACACTTCGTCTGCATTTGGCACCATCGTTCTGAATTTGAGACAACCAAAAGGCTGATGATTTTTCCCGATTCGTTCCTGGACATAAAAAATTGGACCTCGTGTGCTCAGAGCAATCAGCAAGGCCAACAACAGGTAAACGGGAGAAAACAAAATCAAAACCGACAGTGAAAACAGAACATCAAAACATCGCTTAGCGAAATCTCGGTCTAGACGCTGTAGGGGGAGGTCTCGCTGTTTGCTCAAACCTCTGGGCCTACCTGTCGGCGCGAGTGGTTGAAAACCTCGCTTCACGAACGCCCACAACATCTTGCCGGAGATAAGTTGGCTTTCGGCAGTCATCTTACTCCTTCACTTCACACCACACAGTCCCGATCATAAAGCCACAAGACGCCTGAAGACAGCTAATGGAGTCCCAGAAAGTAGAATTTGGTCATTAGTCATGGGTCATTGGTCATTAGTCATGAGTTTTTAGCAACCGGCTAAAGAGCATGACTGATGATTAGGGACGAATGGCTGAGGATGACTGAAATTCTTGATAACAGCTCTCTAGAAAGGCTAGATAGCGCTTCTGGAAAGTTTGAGGGGCGAACTGAGAAGCGCGGACTCTAGCAATCTCCGGATTAAATAATCCTTGCGATGCTTCAAAGGTTTTTACCGCTTCTATCAAAGCCGCTTCTGTTTGGGCTGGAAAAAATAAGCCAGTTCCCTGTGTCGGGTGTTCCCGAATATCCAGAACGGTTTCTAATGCCCCACCAGCACCATAGGCGATCGCAGGAGTGCCACAAGCTTGGGCTTCTACCAACGCCATGCCAAAGTCTTCACAGGCTGCATATACAAATGCTTTTGCTTGAGCCATATACTGCTCAACAACATCATCTGGTTGTGACCCTAGCACTTTTACATTGGGTTTCGCTAGCTGGCGCATTTCGTCAAGTTCCGGCCCCGTGCCAATCACCACAAGCGGGCGTCCCAGTTGGTTAAAAGATCGGACAATTAAAGATACTTGCTTGTAACTCACCAGCCGGGAAACGGTGAGGTAAAAATCTTCTTTTTGGGGCTGAAAGGAAAATCGCTCAACATTGACGGGTGGATAAATGACTTCTGCTTGCCGCCGATAGCAGCGCCAGATGCGACGTGCGGTGTGTTGGGAGTTGGCGATGAAATAATCAACGCGGTTTGCGGAGAGTACATCCCACTGACGCAGTTGATGAAGGAGATACCGCGTCAGGATGCCTGGGAGACCCCGTCCTAGTCGGCTACTGTCTAGATAATCAAAAGTTAAATCCCAGGCGTAGCGCATGGGCGTATGGCAGTAGCAGATATGCAGTTGTTGTGGGCTGGTGAGGACTCCTTTGGCGACAGCGTGGGCAGAGGAGAGAATGACGTCATAGTCACGTAAGTCTAGCTGTTCAATTGCTAGCGGCAATAGAGGGAGATATTTTTGGACGCCACTGCGGGCTTTCGGGAAGTGTTGCAGGAATGTGGTGCCAATGGGGCGATTGAAGAGATAACTTTCGGGATTGGTGGATTCAAAGTCTATTAGGGCATAGAGGTCGGCATCAATGTGCTTGAGGATCTCCTGGACAACAAGTTCTGACCCGCCAGTAGCTTCGGGGGTCAACCATTCATGGACGAGGGCATACTTTAATGACAAAGCTGACTTCACAGTTGCGCGTACTTAAGGGCTGAGTGTAAATTTTACTCACTCCTCAGCCAGCGATCGCTAGCTCAAGAGCGATCGCTGTAGACTCTAAGTGCATTACCGCCCTTTTGCACGCCTGACACTGGATTACAGGGAATTAAAAATAGACTTCCTAGAACTTAGCTTAGAAAAATAGCCTGATTCTTCTCTTCTACTACTTTTTTGAGCTTTAGAGAGCGAGTGGAAATCGCAGGCAGCTTTTGGTTAACTTCCACAGTAACTGTTTATCCCGTTTACTAAATTTTTTTCTGGATTATAGGATTTCTGCAATTTTTTAAATCCAGCGTCAACTGCGGGAAAATCCCTTTTTTTGAGAGCTGAAACATATTCGCGAGTTGCCTTACTACTCTCTCGATACATTCTAATAAAATCAGCTTGAAACTTTTTAAGCTTTGGATCGTTGACGCTAATATTTGTCATTTTTTGAGCTGATTTATCCCAAATCTCGGCTGTTTTAGCTAGCGCTTCTGGAGAGCTATTCTGACCTCCATTGGTCACGGTTTTGGTTTCATTCACCGTTTCATTGGTAATCTTGAAAATCTTTTGACACTGAGTGATTTTGCTTTCGGTGCAACTGACGATCGAGAAACTGACGGCGGCAGTCACGGGAAGGATGACAGCGTACCGACGAAGAAAGTGCATGAAAACTCTCCTGATGAGTTGATGGGTACTTCCACTTTATTTCCCTAGGATTGACAGCCAATCGGGATACGATGGCAAACCAGAGACCGAGATTAAGATTCGGTCTCTTCGGTTGCTTCAATGGCATCCACAAGGCGTTGTAAAGCTTCTGTTAGCTGCATCAACCGAACAAGAGAATCATCTTGGGTTTCTGCCAAGGTTTGCACCGCATCGCTTAAGGCAAAAATTTGATAGTGCTGCTGTTGGACTTGATGCCCCTGTTCTTGTACTTGAATTGTCAGGGCATCCACTCGGTCAGCAAGGCGGTTAATTGTCTCATTAGTAGCAATTACTGCCTCCCTAAGATTTCCCTGTTGTTGAACTTGAATTGTAAGAGCATCTACTCGTTCGCCAAGACGGTCAATTGTGTCAGCGCTGGCAAGTACTGCCTCTGCAATTTGTTCAACAATCGATTCTAAACGACCTAATCTAACTTCCACTCCAGAATTATCCATGACGATGCTGATGCCATTGCCAAGCGTCAGCAACGATTTTACTCAGGTCTGCGTATTGCGGACACCAACCGAGGATTTTTTTTGCTTTATCGCTGCTGCCGACTAAAATAGGGGCGTCCCCGGCACGGCGATCGCGTTCTACTGCTTTGATCTCCCGCCCCGTGACCGCCTTGGCTGTCTCAATCACTTCTCTGACTGAGAAACCATTGCCATTGCCTAAGTTAAAGACATCGCTCGTTCCCCCTTGCAGGAGATACTCTAGCCCTAAAACGTGAGCATCTGCCAAGTCGCTGACGTGGATGTAGTCCCGAATTCCGGTGCCATCTGGGGTCGGGTAATCGGTGCCGAGAATGAAGATAGATTCCCGTTTGCCCAAAGCTGTCTGAAGTACCAGGGGAATCAGGTGCGTTTCTGGCTCGTGATCCTCACCGAGTAAGCCATCGGGATTCGCACCAGAAGCATTGAAATAGCGGAACGCCACGGACTTTAAATCGTAGGCAATATCAAAATCTGCCAGAATTTTCTCTACCATCCACTTACTCGTCGCGTAAGGACTGAGGGGATTTTGGGGATGGTGTTCGGTCATGGGAACTTCCTGGGGCATCCCGTAGATGGCGCAAGTGGAAGAAAAGACAAATTTCTTCACGTTTGCTGCCACCATTGCTTCTAGCAGTGTCAAAGTGCCAACGACGTTGTTCTGGTAGTATTTGGCGGGATCGGTGACGGACTCTCCCACCGCAATATAGGCGGCAAAGTGCATAACTGCCGCAATGTTGCGAGTGGCAAAGAGTTGGTCGAGGAGAGCGCGATCGCTCATATCTCCCACTACCAGTTCTACTTTGAGTACATTTTCCACCAATTCCCGATGTCCGTACACCAGGTTATCTAATACCACTACCCCATAGCCTGCCTTGATCAGCGCCAGTACGGCATGGGTTCCAATATATCCAGCTCCACCCGTCACCAGAATGGTTGGTTTGACTTGCGACACGTTCAATACCTTCTCAAACTTTGAATCAGTGCTTTATAAGGATAGCTAACTGAGGGCAATGCGTTGTCCTCGGTAAGAGAGCTTGTGTTCCTTATAAATACTTTCCTTCACCAAACTAGCGATCGCATACCTCTTTCGTCGGAAAATCGCACAGAAACGCGGAAGCATCCCCATTTCTGTGCGATTCAAAATTATATCTTAGAGATTTTTGCGGCTGAGCTTACAACCCAGCGCTTTAGCGACATTGATTACTTTTGAGGGATCGCGCGATCGCTTTGTTGTCGGGGAACAAACAGGGTTTTAGAGCTTGCCGGTGGTTGATTGCGGCGATCGCGGCGTTCTTGACAGCGAGGCAACCTGTGTAAAATTGGCAGCTTTTCATCTTCGAGACTCTCTACCGTACACAAAATCGGTCTTTGATTTTCTGCACCCGCTACTGGTACAGGTGAGAGTGTATTTCCTTGAAAGTCTGTCACAATTTCTGTCTTGGGTTGGTTCCCAGGTTCCGGTTGGGGATTTGAACTGGGTATGGGGGTAGGAGTTGGCGCAGGACTTGGCACGGGAGTTGGTGCAGGACTTGGTGCAGGAATTGGCGCGGGAATTGGCGGTGGAGGAGTGGTATTGATCGTAATATTGCCCTGAACAGTTCCACCGGGGAAAGATTCGGGGGGCGAAATTGTCGAAGTGCCCGTGGTGATGGCTTGGGCAGTTCCGTTCGTTGTGGGATCTCCAACGACAAATGGAGTCGCAGGGACTGGGACTCCCCCGTGATGGTTGATATTAATGGCTCCACCCCCGCCCGTTCCGGTCGTGTTAATGCTGGGGTTATTGTAAGTAAAAGTAACAAACTTATTATCAACGGTGAGATTCTGTCCCGCCGCGATAGTTACATTACCGCCAGTGCCACTGCCAAGACTCTGAGCATCAATGATTTTGGCGGCGATATCATTACCAGCAATCAGCGTGATGTCACCGCCATTGCCAGAGGAAGAGCAAGAATTGCACTTAGAACTGGAATCTATGGTTTCAGTCTTGATATTGCCTCCGGCGCTAATTGCGATCGCGCCGCCAGTCCCAGAAGCAGCCGTGCCAAAGTTATCAGAAGAGGAAAAGATATCTCCGGTTGTAATATTTCCCGATGGGGCGCTGAGGGTAATTGCACCTGCATTACCAGGGCGATTGCGAGAGTCTAAATTGTAAACTTGATTAACTGGATCGGCGGCATTAATAGAACCGCTGGTGCTGCTAATACTTATATTTCCACCAGACGACTGAATGGTTTGAACATTAATATCACCCGGTGCCGACAAGGTAACATTTAAAGGTTCCGCTGGTCCCAATAAATCATCAGATTTAATGGTTCCTGCAACTGTAATCGTTCCGGCTGAGGTAGGAGATTTCACAAAGGTTGTGTAGGAGGGATTTGCGCCTGCATCGTCAAAATATTCCGGAGAGGCACCCGGAAAGGGTTCGGCGAAGGGTACGTTATCAGTTGTCCCAGCGGCACCTGCTTGTAAAATCAAGGCACGACTATTAGGGTCTACCTCTGGATCGATCGCATTAATGACGATATCTCCGCTAATCGTAATTTTTCCGGCTGCGATTATCTTCAGGGAAGCGCCCGTATAAGAATCAAGCATGACATCGCCATCGGAAGTAATGATGGGGTCATAGATACTTTGAAACTTGCCACCTGCTCCCGATAAGTTGAGAATTGAGAAATTACCCCCTGCTGAATAGTGAGCATCTCCAGAAATCACTCCATCGCTGATTAAACTGAGGTTGCCGCCACTTTGAAAGGGTGTTTCTGGATGATTCAGCGCTAAAATATCAACCGCTTGATTGCCTTGAACGGTGAGATTCCCTCCCGCCTTTGCCACAAAAGGAGTCGCGACGCTATCCCGCACTCGCACGGTATCTTTTGCCAGCAAATTCATATCCCCAGATGTCTGTATTTGGCTTTCAACCAGGGTCAAATTATGGTTGGCTGAAAGTGTAGCTGTTCCCGCATTGAGCTGACGGACTACCACATCCCCCGCTTCTACTTTGATACCAGAACCTGTTAGTTCTACCTCTCCTTTGCTATTTGTGGTGAGTCCCGTAGCATTTCCCGCTTTACTACCCGTTAGTAGTTGGGGTAGAGAGGAAACTGTTCCGGTTGAAGGCTGACTAGCATCAGAAGAAATGGGTTGAATTTCTAAACTTAGCAATTGACCGGGTTGACTAATCCGTACGGTATTCTGTCCTGGTACTGCTGCCACAATCAGTTTACCTCCTGGTGCTGACAGCGTTCCCTGGCTAACAACAGTGCCACCCAGCAAGGTAAGATTTTGCCCTTCTTTAACTGCTAGTTCTCCAGAGTTGACAATAGCACTCGGTTGAGCAGTATTAAACGAATAACTGCTGGGCATTCCCGTTAAGGTTGCGTAATTATTATCGCCGCTAGCATTAAAAGAATTAGAGCCAAAACCAATCCCTGTAGCACTGGTTGCGGTAAAGCTTCCCGGCACATCCAATCTGGCATTGGCACCAAATATAATCCCCGATGGATTCATCAGGTATAAATTAGAATTTCCTCCGCTGACTTTAATTAAGCCATCAATGGTAGAGGGATCTCCACCCACTACTCTGCCTAAAATATTTTCAATTTTGGGATTAGAAATAAAGTTAGCGATTTGGTCTGCATTGAGGTTAAATTGCTCAAAGCTGTGGAAAAGGTTTGCTCCATCACCAGACAGTTTTCCTCCGCCGATATTGATTGTATTGCCTTCAGGAGCGGCAATTGTGCCCGTACCGTCTTGAGCTGGAACAATCGTTTCTGCCTGTGCCGGTTTCACAGCGATCGCTGGTGCAACGGCAAGTAAGCTAAGCAATACGCCAGAACTTTCAAAAGCTGATTTCATCTGGTGTTAACCCATTGGGGTCATGATTTATCCTGCTCCTCATTACCAGGATTGATAGAACTATCAGGATCTCAAACAGGCTTCATTAATAAATAAATAAAATATTTCTAAAAGCGAATTTTATTAAACTCTATTTGTGTAAATATAGGGATAAAAGTACTTTTATTGTGTACGCAGAAGTACGAATTAATAGCTAATTCTACGGTTAACCATGATTTCTATTTTTAAATAAAAACATATTTGTACTTTGGCAATGGTTTAATACTATAAAACCTGTGTAAATTTACTGAACATTGAAAAGGTTTCCGGATTGACAGCTATAACAAAGAAGTATTTAACAAGGCTTGTTGTAAGACAATTTTACAAAGTTAAAACTACGTATATTCGCGGAGGATTAAAATTCCTATTTTCGGTAAAGACTCTATTTCAGATTACAACTTATTCCTCGATCTGAGACTGCCGGATTTGTTAGGGAACCAACAAATATTGAGTCTGTCAAATATCTGGGTTGTTAGCTCAGCTTCTAACTTTTCTCACCTCCAACTTTTTTTGCAATTGCACAGTATTCTACGCCCAAAAATAAGTAAGCTCATTTGGTCATGCAATTGCAAACAATAAATCTCTTCTAATATTGAATAATGAGGTTTTTGGTATGAAACAACCACTCTATTTCTTAACTCTCGCTTTCTGTGTTGCCTTAACGATTTCCTCACATCAAAAAGCTGAGGCGGCTGGAACTGTCGGGAACGGAACCGCTGCAAGTTGTACTGAAGCTGCTTTAGATACTGCTTTAGTAGGCGGGGGGACTGTAACCTTTAATTGTGGTTCTAGTCCGCATACGATTGTAGTGAAAGAAAAGGTACTTTCCGCGAATACAGTAATCGACGGACGAAGTGTAGTAACTCTCAGCGGAAATGGAACTAATCGGATTTTTTCCACTGATAGCCTCGTTCAATTGACCCTAAGAAATCTCACTATTGCGAATGGCTTTAGTACCGAAAATGGTGGCGGCGTTTATAGCGGCTACAGAGGTAAGTTAGTGGTACTTAACTGTACCTTTAACAACAACAAATCCACGAAGCCTGGAGAGGCCGGAGGCGGTGCCATCTATAGTAAAAGTGAAAGTACAATTGTTGTAGATAAAAGCACTTTTACCGGAAACCAAGCTAGCCTTGGCGGAGCAATCTATGACTTGCTCAGCGACTTAACCGTAACGAATAGCACTTTCACGGGAAATACCGCTGGAATTGTGGCTCCTGGGGGGGCGGGTGGTGCCATTTATAATGATGGTGCGAATGGTAATTTAGGTAAAATTATTCTCCGGAACAACACCTTCACAAACAATATTGCCACCAATCAAGGTGGGGCTTTTTTTAATCAACTTTATAACAACAATACGACGACAATCGAAAATAACACCTTCTCTGGAAATAGCGTTACGGGCACTGGCGACAAAGGATTTGGCGGTGCTATTTTCGTGGTCGGTGGCACCACAACTGCCCCTAATTACACTGCCGGAACAAACAGCACTATTTTTATAGTGAGGAACACTACCTTCTCTGGCAACATTTCTGCGAATCAGGGCGGGGGACTGTGGACGGGAAATGACGTAAGCGCAGAAGTTTCTAATACTACTTTTTCAGGGAATCGTGCTGTGACTCCAGATGCCAAGGGGGGTCTAGGCGGCGCAATCATGAGAACCAGTGGCAAGATGACCATCAATAATGTCACGATTGCTAACAATTATGCTGGGTTTATGGGGGCTGGTATTTTTGGCAGCAGTCCAGATATAACCCTGAAAAATACAATTATCGCTAACAATAAAGCGGATAATGGCGGGAATACCTGGAATATTAAGCAGAATTGTTCTGACGAAATGACTAATGGCGGCAACAATATCCAATTTCCCGCCAAAAACCCAAACGATCCCACTGACAAAAACTGCGCGGTTGGCATCACGATTGTTGAACCAATGCTAGGTGCACTTTCTGCGACTGGTGGTTTGACTCAGACTCTACCCTTATTAGCAGGGAGTCCAGCGATTAATACAGGAAATAACGCGACTTGCTTGGCAACGGATCAACGAGGTGTTGCCAGACCGCAAGGTGGTGTTTGCGATATCGGAGCATTTGAAGCAAAATAATCAGATGGGTAGTTGGTAACGGGATGTAATTTACCAATTACCGATTCTTTTCAAACTATCTAGTGCCTGGAGCCGAAAACAAGAAGAAAAAGCGCTTTTGTCTTCTTGTTTTTGGCTCCTGTATTTTTATGTCTAAGCTTTGACATTTGCAGATTGTTACTGAATAGTCAGCGCAACAAGTGCAAGACTAGGAGATAGTTAAAGGTACTGCTCTTTTCTAGTCAACATCATGCTAGATACGCTGGACTTGAATCTTTGCCTCGATAAAAATATCTATGATTCTCAGATTGAGACGCTAATGCGTCAGGTGCGATCGCTTCAAAAGGCTTGCTGGGACAAAAAGCTACCCATGATTGTCGTGCTGGAAGGTTGGGCGGCAGCGGGGAAAGGTGCTTTAGTCAAGAAAATGGTCAATTACATGGACCCGCGAGGGTTTACGGTTCACCCGATTTGGCCTCCCAACCAGGAAGAGCAACAATACCCTTTTTTGTGGCGCTTCTGGCGGAGACTGCCAGTAAAGGGCAGTATTGGGATTTTTTATCATAGCTGGTACACCCATGTTTTAGAAGACCGGCTGTTTGCACGAATCGAGGACTCAAAAATCCCAAGCGTGATGGCCCAGATAAACGCCTTTGAGCGCCAACTGGTGGATGATGGAAATGCGATCGCTAAATTCTGGATTCATCTAAGCCGCAAAGAATTAAAGCACCGACTCAAAGAATATGCCAAAGATCCGTTAGACGCTTGGCGAGTGCGTCCGGAAGACTGGAAACAAGAGAAACACTACGGTAAATATGTAGATTATGCCGAAGAAATGCTCGTCCAAACCAGCACTGGCTCCGCCCCCTGGACATTAGTGGAGGGCAACTGCCAACGCTGGGCGCAGGTCAAAGTCCTCACCCAATTCGCTGCCACTCTTACAGAAGCCCTCGACCGACTTCACATTCGGACGCCTATCACCCCTGTACCCCCTCAAAAACACCTCAACCCAGCAGAGCCGGATCTCTTAGCGCAAGTCGATCTCAATCTTGCTCTCTCCAGGGATGAGTACAAAAAGCAGTTACGCGATGCCCAAGTAGAACTGCTGAAGCTTCAGATGAAGATTCACAAACATCAAGTGCCCGTCTTGGTGCTGTTTGAAGGTTGGGATGCGGCTGGGAAAGGAGGAGCCATCAAACGCTTAACCGATGTCCTCGACCCCCGCAGTTATGCCGTTCATCCCTTCGCAGCACCTACGGATGAAGAGAAAGCGCATCACTACCTCTGGCGGTTCTGGCGGTGGTTGCCAACAGCAGGGACAATTGGCATTGATGACCGCAGCTGGTACGGGCGAGTGTTAGTAGAGCGTGTTGAAGGTTTTGCCACAGAACTGGAATGGCGCAGAGCCTACCAGGAAATCAATGAGTTTGAGAGCCAACTGACGAATGCAGGCTACGTTTTGGTCAAGTTCTGGCTGCATATTAGTCCTGAAGAACAGTATCAGCGATTCATATCGCGTCAGAATGACCCCTTTAAAGAATACAAACTCACCGCCGAAGATTGGCGAAATCGGGACAATTGGGCTTTCTATGAAGTGGCAGTCAATCAAGCAATTCAGCGGACGAACACTCCTAACGCTCCCTGGACAATTGTTGCTGCGAATGATAAATACTATGCCCGTGTTAAGGTAATTCAAACCGTAACCGAGGCGATTCGGGCAAAATTGAAACGTCAATAAGAGGCAGTCGGTAATCGCTGGTGAATAGTCGTTACCAATTACCCATTACCAATTACCCATTACCAATTACCTACTATGTTTTTACTACTAACGCGGGTTCTGCTGTGGCTGCTGATTGGCACCTTAGTCTATTTTTTGTTAGTGCGATGGATTCCCAAACAATATCTCGCTTGGTTGGGCGGGCTGCTGTTGTTTGTCATCATGGTGATGGCGTTTTACAACCCCAATGAAAGGTTGGTATCGAGTGCCTGGAACATTCTTTCGTTTCCGCTCAAACCGTTGGGGTTGTCGATTATGCTTTTGTTGTTCGCCATTGGTGGAGTGAAAAAGAATGCGCTAACAGGCGTAGCCTGGAACCAACTTAGGATAGCCTTCTTCGTTTTGCTGTTGTCTAGTTTGCCAATCGTTGCCTACTGGCTGGCTCAGCAAGCGGAAGTGGAGGCGATTCAACTGGAGCAACGACGGCAACTGATTTGTCAAACTCAATGTCCGGCTGATATTACGCCGACCGGATCTCAAATTGTGGGGGCGATTGTGGTGCTGGGGCGAGGGACGACACAACCCAATCTTCCCTACCGGACGCAGATTCAATTAACTGATACGGGCGATCGTATTCTATACTCTGCTCAGCTGTATCAAGAACAGCTACGGAGCGGTAATGACCCCTTAGTGATTGTCAGTGCAGGACCTAGAGCGGAGCTGACAGGAAATCAAGATAGTGTTAACGAGGCTAACGATGTCGCGGCGCTGCTGGTCAGGATGGGTGTACCCCGCAACCGAATTGTGATTGAACCGCGTGGGGTTGATCTCCGCACCAGTGCCGTCAGGGTTGAGGAAATCTTGAGGCAGCGCGGTATTCGATCGCGCCGGATTATTCTCGTTGCCTCCGGCTTAAATATTCGCCGTGCCAACCTTACGTTTGCCAATTTGGGCGTCACGGTCATTCCCAGAGCTACAGATTTCTTTACCTTTCAAAGTGGGGCAACGCCTGCCCGACGCATCACCGTCACGGATTTTGTTCCCACCGTGGAAGCGCTAGTCACGACAACGCGAGTGGTAGAAGAATATCTCACTTTCATCTACTACTTCTTACGCGGCTGGTTGACACCCCTCGTTTTATAGAAGCAGCACAAGCGCCAATTCGTCTACGATGGTTTGGGATTGGATGTTAGGCGAAAGCTTCTTGCAGGTTGCAAGAAAGTTTTTTGTCTGTTGCCTTTTCTCAGTTTTTAATCCTCAGTCCTCACAGAATGGCTCACTCTCGGCTGCAAAAATTGGGTGCTTATCTGCGTCCCCACTGGCGACAGGCTACCTTAGGCGTTATCGCGCTGTTTGTTGTGAATGCAGTGGGCGTTTATATCCCTTTGCTGATTCGAGATAGCGTTGACGAACTCCGCCAAGCGTTCGACTTCGCTCAAATCTGGAAGTATGTAGCGCTAATCCTGATTCTGGCTTCGGCAATGTGGGTAGTGCGGATGGCTTCGCGCATCTTGCTGTTTGGAGTCGGGCGACAAGTAGAATTTGACCTGAAACAAAAGATTTTTCAGCATCTACTCACCCTGGAACCGTCTTATTTTGCGAGCAACACTGCTGGAGATTTGATTAACCGGGCGACTAGCGATGTGGATAATATCCGGCGTCTGCTGGGATTTGCCGTATTGAGTTTGGCGAATACAGTTTTTGCCTACGGACTGACATTGCCGGTGATGCTATCGATTAATTTGAAGCTGAGTCTGCTAGCGATCGCAGTCTATCCGTTTATGCTGATCGCTGTGCAGCTATTTAGCGATCGCCTACGGAACGAACAGCTGGTGTTGCAAGAGGAACTCTCTAGCATCAGCGAGTTGATTCAAGAGGATATGAGCGGGATTGGTCTGATTAAAATCTACGCTCAGGAGGAGAACGAACGCCGTGCCTTCTCCCGGTTAAATAATCGCCTGTTGCAAGCCAATATCCAATTAGCAAAGACCAGAAATGTCTTGTTTCCAATCATTCAAGGCATGGCTTTTATCAGCTTACTGATATTGCTATGGGTTGGAGCACGATCAATTGTGGCGGGTGCGATCACAATTGGCGATTTTCTGGCGTTGATTCTCTATACTGAACGATTAGTTTTCCCGACCGCCTTACTAGGTTTTACGATTACTGCTTACCAACGAGGTGAGGTGAGTATCGACCGCATTGAGTCGATTCTGATGGCAGAAGCCAAAATTAAAGATTCTCCGAATGCACTCGCATTACCCGTTGAAAAAGTAAGCGGTAAATTAACAGCGCGTCAACTCAGTTATACGTTTCCGGGAGCCGAAACGCCCGCGCTGAAGAATGTTAGCTTTACGATTGAACCAGGGGAAACCGTGGCGATTGTGGGACCAATTGGCTCAGGAAAATCGACACTTGCCAATGCCTTGCCGCGATTAGTGGATATTCCAAGCGATAGTTTGTTCGTAGATGGCAATGATATTACGCAGATCAAATTGCCCGATTTGCGCGGAGCGATCGCTTATGTCCCGCAAGACAGCTTTCTGTTTAGTACCACCATCAAAAACAATATTCGCTACGGCAATCCTCTGAGCGAACAGACAGAGATTATTAATGCTGCCAAGCAAGCGCAAATTCACCCGGAAATTCTCAATTTTCCCCAGCAATACGAAACCATTGTCGGAGAGCGCGGCATCACCCTCTCAGGGGGACAGCGACAGCGAACTGCTCTCGCCCGTGCTTTGCTGATGGATTCCCCGATTCTGATTTTGGATGATGCTCTCTCCAGCGTTGATAATCAAACTGCCACAGCCATTTTGAATAATCTTTCGGAAGGCATCCAGCGCAAAACGGTTATTTTTATCTCTCACCAATTGTCTGCGGCTGCAACTGCCGATCGCATTTTTGTGATGGATCGAGGTCAAATTGTGCAGTCTGGGACTCATGCCGAACTTTTGCAACAACCTGGACTTTACCGTTCGCTTTGGAACCAGCACGAGCTAAAGGAAATCCTCAGCTAATTTTAGTAGCACTCAAGTAGCGATCGCTATTTGAGTTTCTTGAGGTAATGCAATTTGATTCGTCGGGTTGGATGGTACTTCGGAAACGCTGGGTGTAAAGAACATTAAAGCCGAACCCAGCAGACAATTAACGCACATTTTTCCGATTCCTCCTCAAATAAAGCGGCTCTTGGAGTCATCTGTTTGAGTTGAGGTTCATTTTACCCATACTTTTTAAAATGCCAGCACTGAAGTGATATGATTGCCCTACTCAATCGGTTCTGGTGGGGAGCAGCCACCAGAGGTAACGGGGAAAGTTCGGTGTAAAACCGTCGCTGTCCCGCAGCTGTAATGAGATCCGTCGTTTTGGTCTCTCAGCCAGAATACCCGCCGAGAGAAATTGATTTGCGAAATCTGCGAGGTACAGAATATGTCTAAAGATAGACGCTTTGCTTTCTTAAATCTGATGCAAAGCCGAACGGTAATTGTATTTTTGGTTTTAATTAGCACTTTCCTATGTGCCCAGCGGGCGATCGCTCACCATCCAATGGGTGGCAAGACGCCGTCTAATTTCTTTGAAGGGTTCTTTTCAGGGCTAGCCCACCCCTTGATTGGACTGGATCATTTTGCGTTTGTGGTGGCGATTGGATTACTGGCGGTTGGGCAAGTGCGGGGCGCGTTCATCCCAGCCGGGTTTGTATTGGCAGCACTGGCGGGAACTGGGATTCATTTACTCAATCTAGATTTACCGGCAGCTGAGATAGCGATCGCCGGTTCCGTGATTGTCTTCGGGGCGCTGCTGCTAACGCCAAACAAACCAAACTGGCTGGTTATTCTGGCGCTGGGAGCGCTTGCTGGTTTATTTCACGGCTATGCTTATGGCGAGGCAATCGTCGGTGCTGGTATGACGCCGCTTGTTGCTTACCTTCTGGGTTTCACTTTCATTCAATATGGCGTTGCCTTGGTTGCCATGCTGCTTGGCAATGCAGTGAGCCGGAAATCTGCCACTCAACCTTTATCCTGGCAGCGATTTGCCGGTTTGGTTATCTGCTCGATTGGAGTGGTTTTCTTAAGTAATTCCGTCCTCGGTTAATGATAATCTCGCGCAAAGGTGCAAAGACGCTAACAAAAACTTTGCGTCTTTGCGCGAAATTTGAAAGGAAATTATCCTGATTGTGCAACGCCAAAATTTAAGTGTGAAACGGCACGGTTACTAGCGGCAGAAACCCTAAAAGTATCCAATGCCAAAGCCATAAGCTGGGTGAAGCTGACTCCTCTGATGGTGCCAGAAGCGCTTCGATTCTCTCCTCTAAACGGTTTCGAGGGGCAACGGCACTGAACGCCGCACAGAAACTTTCAGACTGTACTGGCGAGACACTCACCACCAATAGCAGAGATTCTGCTAACAACAAGGGATCTACCTGTTGCGCCGCCCATCGATCCGCACGAAGTTCCCGCAATAGTAAAAGTTCTTGCCACAAAGCTTCTGTATTCGGCAACCAAGCGGTTATCTGGCGCACCCAGCCAAGCCAGAAAAACCAAAACGTATCCCGATAATAGTAATGCGCTTGTTCGTGGGCGAGAACTGCTTCTAGATGATCTCGATCGAGGGTTTCTAACAATCCCTGACTGACGACTAATTCAGGCTGCCAGAAACCAATTTGGGCGCTAAATAGAACGCTGGCATTGAGAAGGCGACCCAATTTACCTTCAAGCTCGATTTGGGGATAAGTGCGTGTCTGTTGTACCGAACGCCATCCTTCATGTGCCAGCTTTAGACATAAAATTCCGGCAACGCCTAAAAATCCCCAGGCGAAGGAGTAACTGAACCATCCGGCTTGCAGTCCTCCCATCTTTCCGTCTGCACCCATGCAAATAACTGCGATCGCTGTCACGATCAATAGCAGCGGCGGAAACAAAAATAACCCAAAGGATCGTTGCCAGCGTTGCGTCCAAGTTCCTGATGGCTCTAACCCTGTGCATCTCAGACACCACGCCAATCCTAACGCCGTCAGAATCATCGCTAGATGCATGATTTTCCCTCCTCTCTCGCTTTGCGTGCGGATTGAAGACGAAGCGCGATCGCTTCTATTTGCTCTACGCTAGCGCTATCTAGGCTATCTGCAAAGGCGGCGACGACATCCGGGTTCCCCACTGCCAAAAACTGGTGTAACTGTTCGTGAGCTTTAATGACTTGCGCTTCTTCCCGCGATACCAAAGGTTGCCAGCAAAAGCTTCGTTCTTGTTTATCGCAAGCTAGCCAACCTTTTTGGGTCAGGCGACGCAGCACCGTTGTTACTGAAGTATAAGCTAACTCCCGGTCTGGGTCAGCCAGAATGCGATCGTGTACATCCTTAACGGTGGCAGAGCCGAGTTCCCAGACGATATTTAAAATCTCCGCTTCTAAAGGGCCAAGAGAAAGTTGTTTGGGACGGTAGTTAGGTAGAGGAACCATACATCTGAACTTTGTGCCTTGTGCAATCTCTGAATAAGCTTACACTCCAGACTTGCACTCTTGTTCAAGTTTGACAGCTTGTCTTTTGACGGCAACAACGACTCAACTCAAAATAATGGGGTTGCATCCCAGTCAGAGCAAAATCTACTGACATTGAGCCTGCGTAGGCAGGCTTTGTTTGTGGCTACACAAACAAAGCCTGTGAGCAATTAGCTACTAAATGACGGGTGTTACGCAGTGCTTTCTCAACATCTATGTTCTCAACGTCTATGTTATGAGTCGCCTTTCCCGCAAGATTGTCATCTTCAGCATTATCTTCAGCATTGTAATGGCACTGCTGAATTCGCCGTCGATGGCTCAAGCTCAGCCATTACAAATCACGCTAACGGCGAGTACCGATACAGATCAAATGAGCGCTGAGGACTTCTTCAAGCGCGGAGTTTACGAGGTATTGAGCGGAGATTACCCTGAAGCGATCGCTGATTTAAACCAAGCAATTCGGCTCAATCCCGATAATGCTCAAGCTTACACGAATCAAGGTCTTGCCCGCGCTGCCCTCGGAGATACGCAAGGAGCGCTCGCTGACTTTAGCCAAGCAATTGAGATCGACCCCAGCCTCGCTTTAGCTTACTATAATCGGGGTTTTGTCCGCTCCCAACTACAAGATTATCCGGGAGCAATAGAAGACTTTAGCCAAGCGATTGAACTCAATCCTCAGGATGGCGATGCCTATCACTGTCGCTGTCTCATTCACTACACGCTGGGAGATAAGCAGGGAGTGAGAGCAGATTTTGAGAAAGCCACCGATCTCTATCTACAACAAGGGAAACGACAACAATATCAAAGTTTACTACAAGAAATTAAAGAGCTTCATTCGTCAAGTCATTTTCTGGTTTCTTAATCATTTGTTACCTTGAATCATCCATGCGATCGCTAAAACTCAAAGCAATTAGCTAAAACGATTATTAACTAAAACTTTATTGAAAAAAATATATGAATAAACACTTACTGTTCAATAGCTTTTTGGTAGCGAATGCTGTAGCAGTATTAGTTTGCCATCCAGTTCTAGCTGAAGTTACACAAGTCACTAGCATTCGTTTAATTCCAACAAGTAACGGCATTCAGGTAATTTTAGAAACTACGGGTGGTACACTTTCTCGAATTTTGACATCCAGCAACAACGATATCTTTACCGCTAACATCATCAATGCTCAGTTGAGCTTACCCGAAGGAAATCGTTTCTATCAAAACAACCCTACTGATGCAATCACTGCTGTATCTGTTACTCCTTTGGATTCTAATAGTATTCAGGTAGTCATAATTGGAAAGGCTGGGATTCCGCCCGGAGAAGTTAATCAAAGTGATTCCGCGCTTATTTTCAACCTAGATAATACTACTGATTCCATAGCATCTGAGCCTGATAGCGAGTCTGATGAAACGCCTGAAGCATTTGAATCAAGCGAGTTGGCAACTGAGCCAGAAGTTCAAGTAGGAACAAATGAAGAAATTGAATTAGTCGTAACGGCGAAAAGAGAAATTTTTCCAGAAACATCTACGCCCGTCTATACAATTAATCAAGAAGAAATCCAGAAGCAAGGCGCTAATAGTGCAGCAGAAGTATTGAGAGGGCTTCCTGGATTTGCCATTAATGATGCCGGTTTCGGGGCAGATATTCATACAGGTACTTACTACCGAGGGCATTCGATTAATCAATCTGTTTTTCTCCTCAATGGCAGACCTATCAACACGAATATTAATACTTATCATGGTGCTACCGACCTTAATAGTATTCCAGTAGAAGCAATTGAACAAGTGGAATTATCTAGCGGCACCAGTTCTACTTTATATGGTTCGGAAGCTTTTGGAGGAGTTGTTAATATCATCACCAAACAAGGGCAAGAAGTTCCTAAACTCAATGCTTCAGTTGAATATGGCTCTTTTAATCAGTCCAACTATCGGATTAGCTACGGGGGTTCTGCGGACAATCTAAGATTTAATCTCGGCTATGAAGAGTACGAAGCAGATAATCGTTATGCTGTCCCTAAAGGTGCAGCAAATCGAGATTCTGAAGGTCTTCTATTTAACGGAGATACCGCAACTAGTAACTACTTTGGCGGGATCTCGCTAGATTTGAATTCGAGAAATACTCTTAGTTTAGATGCTTCTAAAATTAGCAGTCGTCGGGGGTTACTTTATTTCGGGTTTCCTCTGCAAAGAGACAGATTAGACCACGATGCTTTTAATATTGGGTTATCTTGGAAGGCTTTGCTAGGAGAAGGTGAAGATTCTGTTCTGAGAACGACACTTTCTTACAATCAGGATTACTTTAATACTTATGGTCCGACTCAAAATATCTTCTACCGGACTGGTACTCTGAATTCCCAAGCTCTCAATGCTAGGGTAGAGCATCAATGGCAAACATCTCCTCGAAATACTCTAACTTGGGGCTTCGATGTACAAAATAGCTACTTAAATGGGAATGTTTTAAGTACAGTCCCTAATCAGCTTACCCTGAACGAAAGTGAAAACAGAGATAGGTTTCATACAGCAATATTTGCCTTAAATACTTGGAAAATAAGTAACTCATTACAGGCAGATTTTGGTCTGCGGCAAAATTTTAATAGTGACTTTGGGAGCTATTTGAATCCCAGTGTCGGGGGACGGTGGGCTGTTACTCCAACGGTGGCTGTGCGGGGCAGTTGGGCTTCAGTGCAGCGCAATCCTGGATTAGATCAATTGTATGTTTTTGATACGGTTCATAACTGGTTGCCGAACCCGGATCTAAATCCAGAAACCGGCTCTTCTTGGACGGCTGGAGTCGATATCCAGTTTTTAGAAAATTTGGTAGGACAGTTTACCTATTTCGGCAGCCGTTTAGATAATCGCCTCGGAGTTATATCAGGACGCTGGGCGAATATTGGTTTAGTTAATACAAATGGGTTGGAGGCAGCATTACGGTGGCAAATGACTCCGCAATGGTCAACTTTTCTTAACTATACTTATACAGATGCGCGAATTGAGACCGGCTTAGAGAAAGGATTACAGCTAGGTTTAATTCCTTACTCAGTAGGACAATTCGGGATTGGTTATGCGAGTGGAGGATGGCAATTGAATCTATATGCAAGTTACCACGGCGGGGCACGGAGAGCTTTCTTTAATAATCCTGGCGAGAGTAACAAAGATTTTTCCCCGTCTTTCTTAAATCTAGATTTGAGCGGTCGGATTCCGATTACTAAAAATTTTGGGATTACAGTGAATTTAGAAAATTTGGCTGATGTAAGGTACGAGAAAGCAAATCGAATCTATCACCCCGGTTTAACTTTACGAGTTGGCTTACAATCTAATTTCTAAAAGTTTTGGACGGGTATTGGATAGGGTAAGAGTAGAATTTTACTGCTTTTTGTCAGAGCGATCGCTTAACGCAATCCTGTCGTCATCCCGAAATTACCTCCTTGAGATAGAGGTATTTATGCCGCTAGACAGGTGTAATTTTTGATGAAAGCGCAACTTTCTACCGAAATTGATTGAATTATGGCTCTTTATCGTCGAAATTTCCTGTTTCTGCTAGGTGGCACTGCCGGAGCAGCCGTCATTGGGGCTTTCCCCGCAGCTTGTGCAGCTCAAACAACTCCAAAAAGTGAAAACCAGCAAGCACAGCAGCAGACACCGCAAGCACAACAGCAGGGGCAAACGGCAAATACTTTTACACTGCCGCCTTTACCTTATGCCTACAATGCTCTGGAACCCCATATTGATGAGGCGACGATGCGGTTTCACCATGATAAACACCATGCCGCCTACGTCAAAAACCTGAATGAAGCCGTGAATAAATACTCGCAACTCAAAGGCAAGAGTCCTGAAGAATTGCTTCGTGACATCAATAGCGTGCCAGAAGATATTCGTACTACAGTACGCAATAACGGCGGCGGTCACGTAAATCATACGATGTTTTGGGAAATCATGGCACCCAATGCTGGTGGAGCGCCGACGGGAAGAATTGCCGAAGCGATTAATCAAAGCTTTGGCAGTTTTGACGCTTTCAAAAAGCAATTTAATGAAGCCGGTAGCAAGCGTTTTGGCAGCGGCTGGGCTTGGCTGGTTCGCGGCAAGGATGGTAAGTTGCAAGTGATGAGTACGGCGAATCAAGATAGTCCGTTGATGGAAGGAATGTATCCGATTATGGGCAATGATGTCTGGGAACACGCTTACTATTTGAAATACCAAAATAAGCGTGCTGATTATTTAGATGCTTGGTGGAACGTCGTTAATTGGAATGCAGTAAACCAGCGATTTGAGAAAGCATCAGCTTAGTTGAATGCCGCTGATTTCAGCCCTAAACTAAAGTTTGGGCTAATAGCTTAAACCCGTTTAAACGGGTTTAAAGGCTGACCAGTAAGTTAAAGCTTACTTTAGCTTTAATCCGGAAATTTATTTGCAAACTCTTTGTGTTAGTGCCATCCCGGCCTAGTAGTTAACCATAGAGATTATGACAGGCTAGGAGTTGGATAGAGACGCTTGAACTTTGTGCGAGCATCGACTGTAGAAAAGCGCCAATTGACAGTCGCTTGGTTTTGATT
>NZ_JAMPKA010000039.1:0-50790 GCF_039961855.1 Trichocoleus sp. Lan
CCATAGGTCAATCGTATTGCGACTAATTTGGAACACCTGTGCGGCTTCACTTTTCTTCATGCCGTCTAACTCGATCGCTTGGATCACCTTCTGACGCAGGTCATAACTATAGGGGTTTGCCATGAGCAGCTTGAATAACTTCAGGACAATAGGTGCTCTCTACTCTACGTCCTAACTATCTTGGCGGTTGCTATATATCAAAATTTTTAGAGTCAAGTATTCGGTGTTTTTTAGTTGCTGTTGCAGATGAATTTGATAAAATTGAGGAAGCATTTTTAACAGATGGGGCTTTTTAACAAGAGTGACCCCATCTTTTTTTACCGCAACTTGGGTTCAGGAGCGCTTGCACTAGGCTTTTGACGGGGTTGTCACCCCGTGAGTTCTGTCAGTTTACGCGAGACGATGGAATCTGTTCTTCAGCACGCAGCGTCCTAACATACTTGAATACAGCTATACTTAAAAACTTAACTCAGTGGAACCGTTCATTGTAGAAAGTCGAGTCTTAGAGGATTTACTGACTGCCGTTGACTTCACACTTCATGAATTCCTGTTCGTCCAGCAAGACTCGCTACAATGGTTGCTAATTCAGAAGGTTCCACAGGTTTAGGGATGTGCATTTGAAATCCGGCAGCGATCGCTCGCATCCTATCTTCAGCCCTAGCGTATGCTGTTAGAGCAACAGCAGGAGTTCGTCCCCCCTCTTCTACGTTCAATGCCCGTACTCTACGAATCAATGTGTAGCCATCCTCTCCAGGCATCCCGATATCGCTCAATAGAACATCTGGTTTAAGAATTTTTATCGCTTCAATCGCTGAATCAGCCGATCCAACGGCACACACAGAAGCTCCGCACTGTTCCAATAGCGTTGTGACAAACACTCGCGAATCAACCTCATCGTCTACGACGAGTATTTGTAAGCCATCTAACGAAGGCGGATTGTTAAATGAAACTCCCCGCCCAACCGTTGGGTGTACCCGCTCTCCCTCACTTGTCTCCATACGGACAGGCATCAGAGGAAGCTTTACGATAAATGTCGCTCCCTGCCCCTCACCTTGACTTTCTGCACGAACTGTCCCACCGTGTAGCTCTACCAAGTGGCGTACAATCGCTAGACCAAGACCAAGTCCACTGTATGACCGGGTAATAGAACTATCAGCTTGACGAAAGCGGTCGAAGACATAGGGCACAAAGTCAGAGTTAATGCCAAGTCCTGTATCGATTACTGTTATTTCAACATGGGAGTTAATCCGTTCGAGGCGAACCTGAACTCGCCCTTCTTTAGGTGTGAACTTGATTGCATTGGATAATAGATTCCAAATTATCTGCTGTAAGCGGTCTGAGTCACCGGCAACCGGGCCTGCTGCCGGATCGAGTACACTTTGGAGTCGAATAGCCTTAGCATCAGCCGCCGGGCGGACGGTATCAACCGCCGCCTCAACAACCAAAGCCAGCTCAATTGGGCGGACATTTAGGCGTAACTTGCCCTGAATGATGCGGGAAACATCCAGCAAATCCTCCACCAGCTGAGCTTGTGCCCTAGCACTGCGTTCAATGGTCTCCATCGCCCGCGCAGTAGTCGCCTCGTCAAATTTGCGGGTATTGAGTAATTGAACCCACCCTAGCATTGCATTGAGGGGCGATCGCAGTTCGTGAGACAGTGTTGCCAAAAACTCATCCTTCATGCGGTTTGCTGACTCCGCCGCAGTGCGTGCTTCCTGTTCGGCAACGAGTAGTTGGTTGCGTTCATCTTCAACTTGCTTCCGTTCAGTGAAGTCACGCATGATTTTAGAAAAGCCTCGTAGCTCCCCAGTCTCATCTCGTAAGGGCGTTACGATGCCACTTGCCCAGAAACGGGTGGCGTCCTTACGCAGGTACCAGCGTTCATTTTCAGCACGACCTTCTATTACTGCCGTTTCCAGTTCTTGCTTGTCTGCACCGAGTTCTAGGTCTTCAGGTATATAGATAATTGAGGCAGACTGACCGAGGATTTCGGCTTCCTGATAACCGAAAATGCGCTCTGCTCCAATGCTCCAACGAATAACACGCCCGTCTGGGTCGATGAAGAAAATCGCGTAGTCCTTTACATTTTCTAATAACAAGCGAAACCGTTCTTCGCTGGTTCGCAGCGCTTCTGATGCCCACTTGCGATCTGTGATGTCAGCTACGATATACACGGCACCCGTAAAAACTCCACTCTCGTCGAACACGGGATCTGTGGTTACAGAAAACCATCGTTCACCACACCGTAGCTCCTCGTTCTCGCGACGACGGGTTTCTTGGACACGAGTTAAGGGAGTGACCTCGACGCAGCCCAGGATATCGTGCATTACCTCCTGATAAAAGCAACCCTCGATCTTTCCGAACGGTTTTTTCAGCAGATTCGTCATGGCGCTGTTAGTTCGCAAGATTCTGCCACGGTGATCTAGTAAACAAACACCATCCTTCATGGCATTGAATGTCGTTTGCCACTCTTTCGCCAAAGCCATTGCCGATTCTTCAGCTTCTCGGATGCGGAGCAAAGCTTTCACAGTAGCGAGCAACTCGATTGGCTCCACCGGCTGGGCTAGATAGCCATCTGCACCACTCTCTAACCCTTGTGCCTTGTCTTTACTCTCGACAAAACTAGCAGACAGATGCAGGACAGGAATAGAGGAAGTAGCAGGATTTGCCTTGAGCCGGTGGCAGACCTCAAACCCATTAATATCAGGAAGCTGCACGTCAAGGATAATTAAGTCAGGCGGTTGCTGCGCTACTAATTGCAGACCCGTTTCGCCAGTAGCAGCCTCTTGAACCTTATACCCCTCTTTCCGAAGCATTCGACTGACGACATAGCGGTTCGTTTCATTGTCGTCTACGTGCAAGATCGTGATAAGGGTGCGGTCAGACATGAGCAGCCTCTCCAGGCTCTAGAACTAGCCCAGCTAAAAGAAGTGCTTCTCGGACAAGAGCGATCGCTTCTTCACGAGATGAGTTTTCTTTTGAGAGAATCGCTACTGTGCTTTCGACAAGTATCGAGCGTTCCTCTGGTTCAAGAAGCTTTGAAGTATTAATAATTACTGGAATATTTTTAGTAGCTGGATCGGCTTTCATCTGTTCCAAAACCTCGAACCCGCTCATATCTGGCATAACTAGGTCGAGAAAAATGCAAGAAGGATTTTCTAGGCGGGCGTGACGGATACCTTCGTCCCCTGAAGTTGCCTCAATTATCTTAAAATTAAAACATTTTTCACGAGTGCTGCGACCCGTAAAATCGGCTAAATATTGCTTTAGTAGATAGTGGGATGCTGGGTCATCGTCAATAATCAAAACTTTTTGTAAATGCTCTTGTTTGACTAAAGTATTAAGTTTTTCAAGAAGCGATAATCGTTCTACTGGTTTCACAAAAAAGGCATCTGCACCTAAAGCACGAGCTTTCTTTTCGTTGTCAATAACAGTGATAACAACGATCGGGATATCTCGTGTCGCAGCGTTTCCTTTCATCTCTGAAAGGAAATCCCAGGTATTTTGCTCCTCAAGCAAAATGTCTAATAGCACAGCTCGTGGCTCAAACATTTGAAATGCTTGTTTTACTTGCTTGAGCGATCGCGCTGGGAAAATTTGATAGCTCGACCCCGCAAAATACTTCTCGTAAATGAACAGTGTTTCTGGGTTATCTTCTACAACTAATACTGGATAGCGAGTCGCATCTAACTGCAAAGGAGCATCGGGTTCAGATACCTCCTCTATATCACCCTCACCCCGGTAAATGAGCGGTATGGTGGCGAAAAACGTGGAACCTACCCCTTGTAAGCTTTTGATGGAGACACTCCCTCCCAGTAACTCGGCTAACTTCCGCGAAAGCGGCAGTCCTAGACCTGTTCCTTTAACCCGCTTTTGAAGGTGAGAATTCACCTGAATAAATTCCTCAAAGATCCGTTCAGTATCCTCAGGCGCAATTCCGATACCTGTATCAGCCACCGAGAAGACGACAGCGTTTTTGTCCAGTTCAGCTCTGATGCGAACTTCACCTCTTTCGGTATATTTCAATGCATTAGAAATAAAATTTCTCAAAATTTGGGCAACCTTCCCCTCATCGGTGCAGAGTGGAGGAAAGCCAACAGGTTCTTCAAAAACAAGAGAAATTGAGGAATTATCGCTAAGAAGTGGGCGCAGCATTCCTCGAAGAGTAGCGAATAGCTCGCTAACTTCAAACGCATTCGGATGAACCACAATTTTTCCTGCCTCGACCTTTGCCAAGTCCAAAAGGTCGTTCACCAACTCCGAGAGTCCTTCAGCCGATTGACGGATAAACGTCACTTGCTGTTCTTGATCGGGTGTCAATTCACCATCCATCCGATCTAGCAGCAGTCGAGAGAGAGACATAATCGAGTTGAGCGGCGTGCGAAACTCATGGCTCATATTAGACAGGAAGCGAGTTTTAAGTTCATTGGCTCGCTGTAAAGAAACTGCTTTTTCGTCTAACTCGGCATATAATGCCACAACACCCCGATTAGTATCCTCTAGCTCGCGATTGACCTGCGCCAATTCAGCTTGACGCTTTTCGAGTTCTGCTAGAGTGCGAAGCAGTTCTTGGTTTTGTTGCTGAATTTCCTCAAAGGGATTTTGAGACCCTCGCATCGCCAACTCATCAGCAATTTGCGCCAAGCGCTTTGCTGTCAAGATCGGTGCCCGCTTTGGCAAGGTTTTTTCCATCAGCACCTCTGTTCCCTGCCCTGGCGTGGACGCGATATGAAACCGATCCATCAGCCGCTTGGTGCCAATAATGCCTAAACCCATTCCGGTTTTTGATTTATACTGCCCATCCAGAATGCTCTTCAGATTGGCGATACCCGGCCCTTGGTCACGAATGCATACCACCAAGCTCTGAGGCAATTCGCCTTCCACCCGAAACTCTATTTTTCCCCCACGGGTATATTGGAAGGCGTTGCGGGCAATTTCCGATACAGCAGTGGCAATGCGCGTCTGATCCTGCGAGTCAAACCCCAAAGCTTGAGCAATTTGGCGTGCCTGCTGACGGGTCATCACGACATCTTGCTCAAATCGTATTTCTATCGTAAGAAGATTGGTCATTGGTCAATTGCTAATGGCTAATCGCTTGTTATTTATTGTTCATCAGCCCCTGCTGTACTCCTTTGGCCTTCAGTCTTCTTCGCGAGCAACCAGCACAGTGATGTCATCGCGACCTCGGTAGAAATCCCGGTACAAAACTCCAGCAATTAGGCTGGGATGTCTGGTTATGAGACCAGCATAGCGATCCAATCGCCACTGTGTACTCAACCCATCGGAATGCATCACCAAAAGCCCTCCTTGAGGCCACTGATAGACAAATTCCTGGATTTTACGGACTTCATGCCCCACAGTGCCATTGTGGGAAACCATGCTGTAGCTTCCTGCGGGAGAAAAAACGCTGCCAGCGATATTACCAACTCCAGCAAAACGAACGACAAGAGTTTTAAAGTCTACTTCTGCGATCGCTAAAGCAGCTCCACGAGTACTCCGTAGGGCTACGTGAGCTGCTTCAATAATCTCTGCGGGACTTTTGCGGACATTCTCTCGAAATATCTGAATGGCTTCTAGGGACGCCTGGGCGGCTAGAGGGCCGTGACCCAAACCATCTGCGACTAATAGCAGACTGCGACCGGGCTGTTGGTCGGTTGCCCACCCATCACCCGATACCTCCTCCCCTGCCATCGGGAGGCACACCACGCCAATCTCTAGATTGTTGGTCGATTGGTTTGCCACTTCTGGGCAAGCCCAGAGGTGACTTAATAAAGCTGTACCCACGTTGGGAACAGAATGAATCTCAAAAAAAGCAGAAAGGCGGCTAACTGCCCCCAAACCATTTCCAGGAGTCCCTGCTGTAGAAAAACCGTCGCGCAGACACTCCTGGATATTGCTGATCCCTGGCCCTTTGTCCAAGGCTAGGATTTCTATACCCGTTATCTCGTTTTTGCTTAAAGGCTGTAGCAGCAACAGACCGTCTTTAGCGTGCAGAACCAGGTTATTGGCGATCTCAGTAACGACAATACCAACCTGCCCCCGCTCAGTTTCGTTGAAGCCGAGACGAGTCGCGATCGCGAGGGCTATTCGTCTCGCTTCACCAGCCTGACTAGACTCTAAAATGGGTAAGGCGACGGGAGCATTCATAATTAACTCACTTCCACTTTGTAATAGTGACTTTTGTGCCTTCTCCGACACGGGAAACGATATTGAATTCGTTCACCAGGCGCTTTGACCCACTCAACCCCATACCCAGCCCGTTTCCGGTTGTGAAGCCATCTTTTAGCGCCAGATCGATATCCGGAATTCCTGGCCCACTGTCTTCAAAAGTTAGCCGCAGACCCCGACGGAGTCCCTCCTCTAGGGCTTCCAGTTGCACCGTCCCGCCGCCGCCATAGTCCAGGGTGTTGCGTGCCAGCTCGCTCGCCGCTGTCACGATTTTAGTCTGGTCTATTAGGCTAAAACCCAGTCCTAGGGAAAACTGACGCACGGCTTGCCGTACTAGCACAACGTCTGCCGAAGACTGGATGCTTATCGTTTCAGACCTCTGCAAGACCATCTATGCTCCCCCTAGGAGAAGCCTCCAACGATTTATGCAGGAGGGACATTCCCTTTTCAACGTTTAAGGCTGTGCGAATGCCGGTTAAGGAGAGTCCTAACTCTACTAAAGTGATGGCGACTGCTGGCTGCATACCTACAACAACCGTTTCAGCATCAAGTACTCGCGACATCTTGGCAATATTTCCCAGTATCCGTCCAATAAAAGAATCAACGATCTCCAGTGCTGAAATATCTATCAGCACACCACGGGCACTTGTTTGGCTAATGCGGTCGGTCAGGTCATCTTGCAAAGCGATCGCTAGGCGATCGTGCATATCAACCTGAATCGTCACTAGCAGGAATTCACCCATTTGTAATATGGGGATACGTTCCATAAAACTCCTTAAGTGCGTGTTTGGGCGCGAGAGATCGTAGCTCCAGTTCGCTTCAGCGCCAAAGCAAATGCGTCGCATAGAGAAGCCTTGGTGATCACATCAGCCAGATCCACGCCCAAGTAGACAATCGTTTGAGCAATCTGGGGCCGAATCCCGCTCAGGATGCAATCAGCGCCCATTAGACGAGCCGCAGTGACTGTCTTAAGTAAGTGCTGAGCGGTGAGAGTATCAACGGTCGGCACTCCCGTAATATCAATGATTGCGACTTCCGAACCCGTCTCTACAATCTTCTGCAAGAGGGACTCCATCATCACTTGGGTGCGGGCGCTATCGAGGGTGCCAATGATGGGTAGGGCTAAAATGCCTTCCCACAGTTTCACGACCGGCGTTGAAAGTTCCATCAGCTCCTCTTGTTGGCGCAGGATCACTTCCTCGCGGGCTTTCTGATAGCTTTCAGTTGTCCAGAGTCCAAGCTTGTCCAACAGAGTCGTAACTGACCAAATCTCTTCCAGAAGGCTTTCGCTATCCTGTGCAAGTTCTAGGCGCAAGCGGCTGAACAAAGGTTGCTTCAAAGAAAAAACAAAAGTTGCGGTTTCTGATGGCGTGAAGCCTTTCTGGCTGCGCGATCGCGAAATCGAGCCAAGCATCTCGCGCACGCTACGCCATTCAGTCGATTTAATGTCGGTGAAGTTACCTTGCTGGACAGATGCCGAGAACAAGTCCAGGAATTCTCTGCATTCTTCACGCAGCTCTATTTCCTTAATTAGGTCTTTGCGGATACCAGCAATTATTTGCTCTGAGATCCAGTCTGTTAGCAGTTGGGATTGATCGGTTTGGAGAATTTTCGGAATCTTACTTTTGCCGCTCAAGTTCATATTAACGGCCCCTTGTTTTAGCCTGTATTTGGCAAATTATTGTACAAGTCAACGATTTAGGCTTTTCGGCTAACTAGCTCAGTGGAGCCATTGAACAGCTTTCGTTGCGAGAATCCCTAGATGTACTTTTTTATCGTTAAGAAAATCTAGTTGACGAACTAGGCAGTATGAGGTAGTCCCTGAAAGGCTGATTGACCAAGATTAATTATAAGGATAAGGCGGGACAAAATAAGTACGTGTTACCGAAGTTTCACCGTCACGTTCCTACGCTTATGGTTCGCCCTAAAATCTGCAAGCCAGCCTAGACATCATACCCATCATCTAGGCTAAAGGTTGCTGAGTGCTTCCTGTTGCGTTGCGTAATCAACTGTAATTGAAGCAAGGCGATCGCGCGAAGGCACCCTATAAACTGCTCTGTGACAGTTACACAAGTTCTAAGCAAGCATCTTCACGTCTTCGCACTCGCTACAAGTCCTCTATTGAGAACTTTTGTGCTAAAGCAGCAGTGAGAGTCAGGAAGTTTTGAGAATCTCGAATTGCTAATTGCAGAGGAGGAGTGGGAAAAATATTAGTAACCCACTTGCTTATCCACTACATTTCGCAGCGGTAAACCAGCTTGATAGCGGCTCAAATTCTCCAAAAACAGTTCTAAGGATCGCTGGTAAGTTTGTGGCGAATCTGCCGAACAGTGGGGTGAAATAAAGACGTTAGGCAGCGACCAAAAAGGACTATCTGGCGGTAAGGGTTCTGCGGAAAAAGTGTCTAATGCAGCGCCTGCAATCCAGCCTTCTCGAAGAGCAGTCAGCAATGCAGCTTCATCGACGATTGCACCTCTAGCAATATTAATGAAAAAGGCAGATGAACGCATGGCTTGAAAAACTGCTGCGTCCATCGTGCCTTTCGTCTCCGGTGTCAGAGGTGTGCTAACGACGACATAATCAGCTTCCGGAAGCAGCGATCGCCATTCAGTTGCACTCACGACTTTGTCAAACTCCGGTAGCGGTTCGGGATGGCGACGGCTACCCCAAACTCTCATGCCAAAAGATGACGCACGTTGCGCGATCGCGACGCCAATACTTCCCGCACCAATAATTAGCAAGGTTGCATCCTTCAACTCTTTCAGTGTTATGCCTCTCCCCCAATTACGTTCAGCTTGAAACGCTTGTAGTTGAGGTAAATTCTTCGCATGATAGAGCATAAACATCAGGACAAATTCCGCAATCGGAATTGCATGAACCCCTGCGCCATTCGTGAGCGTAATCTCCCGTTCCAAAAACGTTGGTGTCAGAATGTGATTTACCCCGGCACTAGGGGTGTGTTGCCAACGCAGCGTGGGTGCAGCCGCGAGAACTTTATGCAAAGTAGTTGGTTTTAGCAGAATCCAGTTGAAATAAACTTCAGCATCGCTGGCATCGCCGTCAAGATTGCCCTCACTATCCACACGTACCACCTGTAAATTGGGAGGTAAACGCGGCTCGATATCAGATGCAATTTCGGTAGGGATTATTAGTTTCATATTTGGTCTGATATCGGAACGAATTTGCCATGTATCGCGTGATAGCAGATGGTTTGGTGAATTCTGGACTATGTATGCGGGAAGTGGGGGGAAGTGACGACACTCAAGGGTTTTGGTCTTTAGGCTGTTTTTGATTCAACCGCAGATGGTTTGGTGAGCTTGGGGCGAGAACCGCAAATAGTTTGGTGTAAACTCTCCTCAATATCGGAGGGTTATGTCTTCTGTTGTTGCAGAATTCTGCACGAAATTCGTTCTACTTAGTCTCCAGTAGAGTAGAGTGTGTACGCCAAACCATCTGCGATCGCGATTCAGCAACGCCTAGTTTGAGATGTTAAGCGCTATCTCTGTGGAACTTTGGGCAAAAGTTTCTTAGAATTTCAGGAACTTCCGCGAACATTTGGCAGATTGAATGGACGCACAGGAGGGGCAGCCGCCGCACCATAATTCACTCGGCAGCCAATATTTAATATGTTGGCTCCACACTCAAGTGGTACGACTTCGCCGCCTAGCATGGCGCTACAGCTAACATAGCCATCATTGTTCGTGTCCTTAATCATGCACTCAATCGGTGTGGCACGCGCATGGCTAGACCAAGACCTCATACCCATCCCTGCAATCATGTGCTGCCAAAAGAAACCGAGAACAAACAAGCCAAAAACAACAGCAATGACTGCCGTAGCGATAATCCCGACTCTGGTTTTCCAATTGCTGAGAATTCCTCCCGGCTTGAGTTGTGGAGAATTCTGTACGGTGGGAGCAGCATTGGTTTTTTCTGGTACTGGTTGAGTTTCAGACATGGTAATGCTTCTTTACTCAGTAAGCCGCCACTTTGAGTGGCTTACCTAAAGTCTACAAAATGGCGCAAAAATAGGGGTGCGATGTATAAAATCGAGTGGCAACAGAAAGAATCAAATTCTCTTGAGGATTTCTAGAGAGCGATCGCATTTTAGCGATCGTGTTCTACCCTTCAGGAACCCCAAGGGCAAACACAGCAGTACTTCGCCATCACTACATTTAAGGGATGCTCCTACTCCAGCCGCGACACTAATACACGGACTACATGCACAAGTGTCTGGATTTCCCTGCCCAGTTGGTTGTCAAAGAAATCGACTATGGAATAATCTACTATGCCTCCTAGCCAAGTCCATCATTCAACTCTCCATGAAACAGATTACCTGCGATGGATAGAAACGACTGTAAAAAAATTGCGGAGTCAGGACTATGCAGAGGTGGACTGGGAGAATCTGATTGAGGAAATCGAGGACATGGGGAGGAGTGAACGGAGAAGCTTAGAGAGCAACTTGATTGTAGTCCTCCTTCACTTACTGAAATGGCATTTTTTTCACACGCTGGGTATTTTGGCGAAGTGTCTTCTCTAGGGTTCGACAAGTCAGACATCACTTCTATCTACCAATCCACCATAATCTTCAGAGAAGCGATATTCTCCATGTTCGAGTTCAGTAGCAAATCCAGTTAGCCACGTCCTAAAGTTAGGAAAAATTATACTTCTAATAGGTTCTTGCCACTCTACGATAATAATCTGACCTACTTCACCACCGGGTTCTGGAGCTAAATCTAGACATTTACATGAGCCATTACTTTCGTAGGTTAGAGGAATCCATTTCGGATGCCACCAACCTTTCCAAACACCTTCTTCTATATCTTCTGGTGAATATTTAAAACCTTCGTTGCTCATCTCATACCAGGATTGCCATACTGTAATCATCGCTTCAAGAGAGAGAAATTCAAGATGTGGAAAAAGGGAGTAAGACTGTTCATCAACCTGACCGTTATGAATGAGATAGGACTCTTTGACATCTTTAGGAAACTTAATACAGAAGAAATTTTCTGTTCGTTGAATTTCTTCCTCAGTGGCTCCTGATTGCAAATTATCCAATACTTTTGGTGCATTTACTCTAAGCCATTTATCTATCTTTTCCCATATAGCTTTCATCTCTTATCTCCTTTAGTTCGTCAGTGCGATCTGCATATCGCCGTAGTAGCGCGGCAAGCTTAAAATGTTGGGTTAGGGTAGACCAAGGAAACCCACTAGCTATATTTTTCCTCGTTGCTGGTGTCATTAATGCGATCGCTATCCTCGCCAATGCTGAATGCGATCGCACTCGATAAATTTTGAGAAAATGAGGAGCGATCGCACTCTCGTTAATCTTTCTTTTTCTTATCTTTTTTCTGGTCTTTGTCCTTTTCTTTTTCCTTGTGCTTTTTCTTTTTGTCTTTAGCTTTACCTTCAGTCTCTTCTGCTGCTCGTAAAATCAAATTTCGGGCAACAGTTTGAGTACCTGTATGCTCGTAGTAATTAGTTGACATATCTAGGAATGCAGCTAGATAATCCAACTTACTATCAGCAGTATTCATAAATTGTTGTAAGTGCCCCAAAACATTTTCTTGTGTTAACCCACGAGATGCAACAAAGTTATTCATCCAACCGTTAACTGAGGCAAAACTCTCACCGATGAAGCCTAATTTTCCAGCCGTAGTACCGCCAGGAATTGCACTGTTAATACTCTGATAGGTAGTATTTCCTTCTAATTGCGAAGGATTGACCTGGCTAAGAATAGATTGAGCTTTGAGGATGAAGTTGGGGCCAAGCGGAATCAATCCATCAACAGCAACTAGCGCAGCCATTCGCATTATAGATTCGTTGTGATAGTTTCCTAAAGAAGTTCTAAATGCTTCAATGCTGGTAGGAATGCCGTGCAACCGACAAAAGGCAATCAACTCGACAACCAGCTTTAGGGACAAATCAATCGCTTGTACGGTATCCGCTTTGGGAGTAAGCTGGTTTAAAAAATTCAGGAAGCTAATTTTCTCGCCAACTTTGTTCGCTAGTGCTGCTGCACCAATGGCACTATCAGCACGGTCAATTGTTTGGTAAAGCCATAAGGTTTGTTGATAACTCTGGGTTGGATCGTTGTACAGCGCGATCGCTCTTTCGCCAATCTCCTCAATCAGACCTTTGTCGGTAACACCTGTCACCGCACGGATAGTATTTTCAAATCCCACCAAGTTTTGCCACTCACCGGGAACGACATAATCGAGCGATCGCAGCATATAAACGGTCATGCTGCTGGTTGGCAGGGTATCCACCAATTTAGAAATAGACTGACTCACGAATTTAGTTCCTTTTTAACTTGATGCCTACCTCTTTTTATCCTAATTTTTAGGACGAAGTACCTTTTACAAAAAATTACAAAATTAAGGTGAACTTGCCAGCGCGATTGCAATACAGCCCATAGATTACGCTAAGCGTTGAAACTAAACTTTTGTTTTATTCAACTGCTGCTGGAGCGCAAATTATTTGTTATTACTACCGTTGGTGAATGAATCCTCGGAGTGAAAACCAAGCAACAGCAGCAAGGGGAAGGACAACACTGATACCAATAGCAGCCCCTTTCAATCGTTGTATCGAGAGTAGATTTAATTTGATGCCATACACTGTCACCACAGTGTTTGTCCATTCTTCTAGTTGATTGGGAGAACTGGTAGGAACCAGAACCATAATCGAAAAAAACAGTGCCAGATAGAAAGCTAAAAGCGCCGCTCCACCACCAACTACCGCCAGAATGACTTTTTTGAGTATCTGAAGAACTTCTTCCATAGCCTAAATACTCGAAATGAATTGAAAATTTGTCACGTCCCCTACGATAGCGAAGATCGTACAAAAGCGATCGCGCTTTCCCAATTAACGGTCTGATGAAGCAGGGAGCGGATAAATAGCTCTTTTATAGTCCGAATTTCTTGTTCTTGGAGGTGCTTCGCCAAATGCGCCGCATAGGAGGGTCTATTCGTTACAGAAGTCGTTGCGAACCAGCGGTCAATTAAGGCGGGTGTAATATGCATAGAGGTTTGCGATCGCTCCTCAGTCACTTCAACCACCAATCCCGCCGACTCGAAAGCTTTTCTCAAATCAAACGCATCCCAGTTAACCATTGGATCTGACGTGTCGCTGTAAATTGCCTCTTCCGCTGCCACTAATCGCTGGTATAAGTCGGCATTGGGTTTCGACTTTTCGAGCAAACGATAAAGCCGTTGCGTGTGGCGTGGCACTGTTTCTGCAAGTACCAAAACGCCCGACTGTTGCAGTAATTGGGCTAACCATTTGGCTGCTGCTGCTTTATCCGGTTCGTGGATAAGTGCATTTCGCCCGATGATGCAGTCAAATCGGATATCAGAGGATTGGGCAGCTAAAACCTTTGGCAATTGGGTTAAGGTAGCACTCAATAGGACGGGACGATTGAGTTCTGGAAGCGCTACCACTTGCTCTTGGAGCGCCTTTGCTTCATCAGCAGTGCGAGTACAGGCATAAACGCCACCTTCTGGTACGCGACGCAAAGCTTCAAAGGTGAGTAAACCACTCCCGGCATTCAAGTCCAAAATGACATGGTGACGCTGAAGTTGAGCAAGGGTGAAAATGCGATCGCGTATCCCTGCAAGTTGCTCGCCAATCTGACTCAACGTGCGTTGCAACCAACGGTCAACTGTGCGGTCAGTTGGTCCTGTTGTTAGCACTTCCACGGGTGAGATAAAAACACCCTCTGCCACTGCTTCCAACTGCGCTTCCCGATGACGCGCCACCTGCGTCTTAATTTCTCCTTCAAATCCCTGTGTTGAAGGTTGATAAAACACCTGTCCCTGCAAACTACTCGGTAAATACTGTTGTGCTACCCAGTGGTCGCGGTAGGCGTGAGGATAAAGATAGCCTGCACCATGTCCCAATCCTTTCTTGTCCCGGTTGGCATCTTTCAGGTGATTGGGGACTTCCGCCTCCCGTTCCTTCTCAACCACCGCTAGCGCATCAAAAAATCCCATCGTGCTGTTAGATTTGGGCGCATTGGCGAGATAAAGCGTGGCTTGAGCCAGGTGATAGCGTCCTTCTGGCATTCCCACCCACTCGAAAGCACTCGCGCAGGCATTAACGACGACTAAGGCATTAGGGTCAGCGAGTCCCACATCTTCGCTAGCTAAAATCAACATTCGCCGGAAAATGAAGCGGGGGTCTTCCCCGGCATAAACCATCTTTGCTAGCCAATATAAAGCTGCATCCGGGTCAGAACCGCGCAAGCTTTTGATAAAAGCACTAATCGTATCGAAGTGGGCGTCTCCTTCCTTGTCATACAGAACTGCCCTTTGCTGAATCGATTCCTCCGCGACAGATAGCGTAATGCGAATCGTTCCAGTTTCGTCGGGGGGTGTGGTTTCGACGGCTAATTCCAAGGCATTGAGTAAGGAACGGGCATCACCGTTAGCGACATTGACCAAATGTGCGATCGCATCCGGCTCTAAGATTACAGATAGCTGACCATAACCGCGTTCTGAGTCAGCGAGTGCCTGTTCGAGGACGCGGCGTAAGTCAGCTTCATTGAGAGGTTTAAGCTGAAAGATGCGGGAACGGCTGACAAGAGCTTTGTTAACTTCAAAATAGGGATTTTCTGTAGTTGCACCAATCAGAATCACCGTCCCATTTTCCACCCAAGGAAGCAGGGCGTCCTGTTGAGATTTATTGAAGCGATGAACCTCGTCAACAAAAAGAATCGTGCGCTGAGTGTGTTCTTTTTGGCGTTTTTGAGCGGTAGCGATCGCATCCCGAATTTCTTTTACCCCAGAAAGGACGGCATTAATCGCAATGAAGTGAGCGCGGGTGGTATTGGCGATAATCCGAGCCAGAGTTGTTTTCCCCGTACCCGGTGGACCAAAAAAAATCAGGGAAGAAAGCTGGTCAGCTTGAATCGCACGGCGTAACAAACGCCCGGAGCCTAGGATGTGGTCTTGCCCGATAAACTCATCAAGAGTACGTGGGCGCATCCTCGCAGCCAGGGGTGCATCTTTTTCCACTAATTGTTGGCGATGCTGGTCGAACAAGCCTATCTTCACCCGGTAGGAATTGCCATCTGTCAGTATAGACTAACCCATTAGACCTCCCCAGAAATTAGATTTCGGCTCAAGTCGCAAAAAGGTTTCTGGCTCTTTGAGAGTCGTCACTTTTCGTCGAAACTGTTGCCGAACACTTGCGTAATTTACATGAGTTTGGCGCTAAAGGAAGGAACGCTAGCCCGATTCTCGTAGGTATCATCCGCATCCGTATTCCCTCTCTCCAAAGCATCTCTCTTAAGACGGATTCTCCTGACGTAGCGACTCAGATTGAATAGAGAAGACCGTGTATGTATACGGATGGCTGTTCATGAAGCGCGACGGCACAGGCAAGTTTGTTAGCAATTGGAACTCAGAGACGAAACAACGGGTTAGCCTATCTCTCACCGATACAGCATGGCGATCGCTCGATCGAGAGGCTCACAAGCGAGGAATTTCTCGATCTGAAGTCATTGAGCGCTTTGCCCGCACGCTTGAAAGCGAACAGGCGCTCGCTGCCCAAGAAACTGAGGGCAGGGTGGTAACGATTCTTGAAAGCATTACAGATGCTTTTGTCGCCTTCGATTGCGACTGGCGCTACACCTACGTGAATCGGGCGGCGGCTAAAATCCTGCACAAAACGCCAGAAGAGTTACTGGGAAAGCACGTTTGGAACGAGGTTTTTCCTGAGTTGGTCGGTGGAATTGCATATCGGGAACTACATCGGGCAGTGGCACAACAGGTTCCTGTTTCGTGGGAAGAATTTGGGGAACCGATCCAGTGTTGGATAGAGGCGAATGCCTATCCCTCGACGGCAGGGGTAGCCATTTATTTTCGAGATGTTAGCGATCGCAAGCAAGCGGAGGCAGAACGAGAACGGTTGTTGCACGAGCTTGAAATTGAACGCGCCCGATTTGAAGCCGTATTGCGACAAATGCCTGCTGGAGTCATGATTGCTGATGCGGCATCTGGTAAGTTAGCTCTGGCGAACGAACAAACCAAGCAAATTGTTGGGTATGGTTACGAACAGTTGCTTGAGCTTGAGGAATATGCACCCCTGATTCCCTGTGAAATCTTTCGCTTAAATGGTCAGCTCTATGCCCCTCATGAGTATCCATTGGTGCGATCGCTAAAAACAGGTGAGATCGTTACCAACGAACAGATAGAAATTCATCGAGATGATGGTAGCCGCGTCTTCATTAACGTCAACTCAGCACCGATTTTAGATAACCAGGGACAGATTATTGCAGCCGTCGTTATCTTCAAAGACGTGACCGATTACAAACAAATTGAACAGGCATTCCGAGAAAGCGATGAACGCCTGCAATTAGCACTGACGGCGGCTCAAACGGTTGTCTGGGATATGGATTTGCAGAGCAATCGAGTGGTGTGTTCTGCTAATGCTCTAGACTTTTGGGGTCTTTATGAAGGGACGGGAGAAGAGTTTGTTGCGCTCATTCATCCAGACGATCGACAACAGGTGCTCCAAGCGACGGCAGGGGCAATGGCTGGAGAACAGCCCTACACACCGGAGTATCGAGTAATTTGTCCAGACGGCGTTGTGCGCTGGCTCAACAGTCAGGGGCAAGTCTATCGGGATGAGACGGGACGAGGAGTTCGCATGATTGGCGTTTCGGTTGACATCACCCAACGCAAACAAATGGAAGCGGAGCGCGATCGCCTTTTAAAACGAGAACAATCTGCCCGACTAGAAGCAGAAAGCGAACGCAAGCGGTTGTATGACGTCCTGATGCAGTTCCCTGCCATGATTGGCATTGTTAAAGGTGCCGATCTTGTGTATGAATTTGCCAATCCCACCTATCTGCAAGGGGCTGGACGCACTCCAGACATTATTGGTCAACCACTTCGGCAGGTTTTCCCAGAGCTAGAGGGGCAAATTTACTTTGACGTGCTTGAACAGGTTTATCGAACGGGAGAAACATTTATTCGGGAGGAGTCACCTACTTACTGGGATCGCAATGGCGATGGGGTGTTGGAAGAAGCATTTTTCCACTGTATCTGTCCGGCTTGGCGAGATGCTGAGGGAATTGTTCAGGGTGTGTTGATTTATAACATTGAAGTGACAGCCCAGGTGCGGGCAAGGCAACAGATTGAGGCTTTACTGGCAGAACTTCAGCAAAAGGAGAGACAGCAGCAATTTCTGATCGAATTGAATGATGCGATTCGTGCCATTCAAGACTCGAAGGAAATTATGTGGCGGGTGGTTAGCTCCGTAGGACAACACTTTGGTGTCACTCGCTGTACCTATGGTGAAATTGATTCCACACAAGAATACGTCAGCGTCGATCGCGACTATTGCAATGGTGTAGTCAGTGTGGTGGGTAGCCATCATATGGATTCGTTTGGTTCTGAATTGATTGCTGAGTTAAAGCAGGGCAAAACTATTGTCGTAGATGATGTCGATCGCGATCCTCGGACTGCCGGATCGGGGGCTGCTACCTTTGACGCAATTCAAACCAAATCTCTCCTGTGTGTTCCCTTAGTGAAAGAAGGGCGATTTGTTGCATTGTTGGTATTGCACCATGTTTCTGTTCGCCAGTGGACGCAGGAAGATGTAGTGCTGATGGAGCGAATTGCTCAAAAAACCTGGCTAGCCGTGGAGCGATCGCGGGCAGAAGAACAATTGCGAGAAAGTGAAGCTCACCTGCAACTCGCGCTCAAGGTCGGACGCATGGGAACGTGGGACTCGGACATGCAGACCGATGCCTTGCTTTGGTCAGAAGGACATTTCATTATCCTGGGTTTGCAACCGAATGAGTGCGAACCCAGCTATGAAGTTTGGGCCAGTCGGGTTCATCCCGATGACTTAGCAGAAGCTGAGGCGAAATATCAGCAAGCCATAGCTGACAACAAGGAGTTTCACCATGAATATCGCCTGCGTTGGTCAGATGGCTCCATTCACTGGGTCGAAGCCAGAGGACAGTTTACTTATGATGTTCAGGGAAATCCCAAGCACTCGATTGGTGTCGTCATAAATATCACAGAACGCAAGCAAGCGGAAGAGGCGTTACGTCAAGCCCTACAAAAGCTCAACTTCCATGTTGAAAACTCTCCAATGGCAGTGGTTGAATGGGATCGAGACTTTCGAGTCATTCGGTGGTCTGTTGGTGCAGAGCGCATTTTGGGCTGGAAAGCCGAAGAAATCCTGGGCAAATCTTTAACAGAGATACCTTTTGTCTTTGAGGAAGACCTGGAACCAGTTACTGAAGTCTGCCAACGGCTGGTCTATGGTGAAGAACCCCATATTTTTTCATACAACCGCAATTACACGAAAGATCGCAACATTGTGCATTGCGAGTGGTATAACTCCAGTCTTAAGGACGAATCGGGACGGATGATTTCGGTGTTATCGCTGGTGCTGGATGTGACGGAGCGCAAGCAAGCCGAACAGGAACGGGAACAACTACTAGGGCGCGAACGCATTGCCCGTTCAGAGGCAGAAGCGGCACAGCACCAATTAGCCACTATTTTTGAAACGTCTCCGATTGGACTTGCCCTATTAGATGAAAAGCAGCGATTTATTGCCATCAACGAAGCATTAGCAGAAATTAATGGATTAACCCGCGAGCAACATTTAGGAAATTCCATTCCAGAACTTTTTGGTCAATTCGATCCCAAATTAGTTGAAGTCTTTCATCAGATATACACCACAGGAAATCCCTTTATTTCACCAAACTTTGCGGTGAATGTTCCCGGACGCGGCGATCGCCGTCCCGGTTACTACAACGTTTACTATCTTCCGACTGTTAACTCAAATGGTCAGGTTGAAGGGGTTTTAATTTATGTAGTCGATGTGACTGAGCGCGTCAGGTTAGAGCTTGCCCAACGCTTTCTCTCTGAGGCGAGTGCAGTGCTGGCATCCTCACTCGATTATCAAACGACTTTGGAACGAGTCGCGCAGCTTGCAGTGCCGAAATTAGCGGACTGGTGTACGGTTCACATGATAGAAGAGGATGGTGCGATCGAGCAGATTGCAGTGGCTCACATTGACCCTGCCAAACTGGAATGGGCACATCAGATTAGAGATAAGTATCCGATGAACCCGGATGACCCTCGCGGTGCTGCATTTACACTGCGAACTGGACAACCTGATTTGGTGCCGGAGATTCCCGATGAATTGCTGGTACACGCAGCGCGGGATTCAGAGCATTTAGAGATTCTGCGGCAGGTTGGATTCAGCTCTGTAATGACGGTGCCACTACGAACTCAGGCACGAATTCTAGGGGTCATTTCCTTTATCTCTGCCGAATCTGGACGACAGTACACCCCGGCAGATTTGGAACAGGCAGAGGAATTGGCTCGTCGTGCTTCTTTGGCGATCGACAATGCTCAGTTGTACCGGGCGGCTCAACGCGATCGCGCCAAAGCAGAAGCCGCTAACCGCATTAAAGACGAATTCTTGGCGGTATTGTCCCACGAGTTGCGATCGCCCCTCAATCCGATTCTGGGCTGGACAAAATTGCTCCGAACTGGGCGACTCGATGCTACAAAAACCCAGCAAGCGCTGGAAACGATCGAACGCAACGCCAAGCTGCAAGCCCAATTAATTGAGGACTTGTTGGATGTCTCGCGCATTCTGCAAGGAAAAATGACGTTAAACGTCGCTCCTGTGAATCTAGCGGCAATGATTGAGGCTGCCCTAGAAACGGTACGACTGGCAGCCGAAGCCAAACACATTCAAATCCAGACCACATTTAATCCGATTTCAGGAACGGTTTCAGGCGATACCAATCGCCTGCAACAAGTCGTCTGGAACCTGCTTTCCAATGCCGTGAAGTTCACCCCAAGTGGAGGAAGCATCGAGGTGCGACTAGCGCAAGTTGGCACCTATGCTCAAATTCAAGTCAAAGATACTGGAAAAGGCATCAGTCCAGACTTTTTACCCTATGTGTTTGATTACTTCCGTCAAGAAGATGGCACAATAACCCGACAATTTGGCGGATTGGGATTGGGACTGGCGATCGTCCGTCATTTTACCGAACTGCATGGAGGAACCGTTCAAGCAGACAGCTTAGGACAGAACTTAGGGGCTACATTTACCATCCGGCTACCGTTAAACATCGTCGAGCCGGAACCCTCTTCTGAGGATAGACATTCAGAAAGTGCGGCAGACTTAGCAGGTATTCACGTCTTGGTTGTGGACGACGATGCAGATATGCGGGAGTTGGCAGCATTCACCCTGACGCAATCTGGTGCAGAAGTTACGACAGCCGCTTCGGGTGTACAGGCATTGACCCACCTGAATCAATCTGTCCCCGATCTGTTGTTATGTGACATTGGGATGCCAGAGATGGATGGTTATGCGCTGATTCGGCAAATTAGAAAGTGGTCGCCCCAACAGGGAGGCACGATTCCTGCGATCGCACTTACTGCCTATGCTGGAGAAATCAATCAGCAGCAAGCCTTAGCTGCCGGATTTGGGATGCACATCTCAAAGCCTGTCGAACCGGAAGAATTGGTGCAAGCGATCGCGCGTTTGCTAAGACGCTGAATGATTTGAGGACTAGCCTAATGCTGCTTGGCATTGATTTAGGAACAGGCTCTGCTAAGGCATTGCTCCTAGCGACAGACGGAACCACTATAGGTGAGGCGTCAAACTCCTATCCTGTTCATGCACCTCACCCCGGATGGGCTGAGTCTGAGCCAGGGGATTGGTGGTTAGCTGTTGCCTCGGCTGTGAGGAAGGCAGTGGGAGATCGCACCGAGCAGGTACAGGCGATCGCACTTTCAGGACAAATGCATGGTGTTGTCCTAGCTTCGGAGTCGGGTCAGCCTCTGCGTCCTGCTATCCTCTGGGCAGATACTCGCTCTAGTGCCACGCTTAACACTTATCATTCGCTCGATGCCACTCTTCTAGAGCGCTTGGGCAACCCGATTACGGCTGGAATGGCAGGACCAACTTTGTTGTGGCTACGAGAATACGAGCCTACTGTCTACACCGAAGCGCGTTGGGCACTTCAGCCAAAAGATTGGCTGCGGTTACGGATGACTGGAGAAGTTGCAACCGAACCATCTGATGCTAGCGGTACTTTGCTTTACGATGTTGTGTCGGACAACTGGGCTGGGGATGCAATCTCAGCGCTGAATCTACGTTGTGATTGGTTACCAAAAATTATCCCCTCTAGTGCGATCGCAGGTTATCTAACAACTGATGCTTCAGAGCATCTTGGCTTAAGAGTTGGTTTACCCGTTATCGCTGGTGCTGCGGATACGGCAGCGGCGGCACTTGGTAACGGACTACTAGAGCCTGGTTTGGTTCAACTAACCATCGGCACAGGCGCTCAAATCATTACACCTCGCTCCCAACCCATTATCGATCCTCATGGTCGTACACATCTCTATCGAGCCGCCGTACCGAACCAGTGGTACACCCTTGCAGCTATGCAAAATGCGGGGTTAGCGCTTGAGTGGGTGCGAGGTATCCTCGGCTTGAGTTGGCAGCAAGTCTATACTCAAGCGTTTTCTGTTCCCCCAGGATGTGAAGGGTTGACATTCTTGCCATATCTCACAGGCGAGCGAACTCCACATCTTGACCCCTATGTACGTGGGGCATGGGTAGGGCTTGGACTTCATCACACACAAGCGCACCTGATGCGGGCGGCTTTAGAGGGAGTTGCTTTTGCCTTGCGACAAGGTTTTGAAGCACTAGAGGCAACAGGTTTTAAAGCGACACAACTGCGTTTAGCCGGCGGTGGAACGGCAGAAATGCCTTGGAAACAATTACTAACTGATGTATTGAGAATACCCCTCTATGCAACTACCGTTGCTGCTGCTTCCGCGCGTGGTGCTGCTCTATTGGCGGGTATCGGAATTGGTGTATACGTAGATGCTAATGACACGCTCAAACTGGCAGCCACCCCAACGCTTGCTGCAACTCCCCAATCAGTTGATTCAAACTTAGAAGAGGCTTGGATGCGATATCAATCCCTTTATCCACAACTTAAAAAAATCTGAGAGAAGTTATGCCTCAAGAAGGTTAATTTAAAATGGGTATAAACTGAAATCTGTCTCTTCAGGTAGCGCCTGACTTCATCCTGAAACCCCTAGAAAAGAAGCTGGGCGACTGCCCAGAACTTGGCTTCTGTCAATGCGTAAATCCTACCATCGGGCAATTTTATGAAAATATACTCTGTAGCTGTTGATACTGACGAAGCCAGCAAATAATGACCAATCGAAACTACGCCAACCGAAACTTGCAAAATTGCTCTTTCAAAGGGCAGGACTTGGCTGACGCAGACTTCAGTGGCTCTGACTTGCGGGGGTGCAATTTCACCGGGGCGACCTTAATTGGGGCAACGTTTGAGAGGGTCAAAACGGGGCAGAGCCGCCGCCAGGTAAATATTCTAGTTGCTGCCGCTATCGTTGGTCCAGTTGTTTTACTTGTCTTCAGCGCGATCGCTGCCCAAGTGTCAATGGTATTGTTGGGCGATCGCTCCAATAAGGGACTCAACTTCTTTTTCAGTGCGCTTCCTATATTGGCTCTCGTTTTTGGCAGCTTCATCCGGGATAAGATTGCTTTCCGCTTTCCACAAATCACGAGTTTCTTGAACATTGCAGCTATTGCTGTACTGTTTGCAGTAATGGTGACGCTCACCCTTGGGCTTGTGATTGTTAGCATCCTTGGCTTCGTTGATGGAGCAATCGTTCAAGGATTGTTCCTCCTACTGCTGATGTTCGTTTCCGCGTTCTTGACCTTCCGTATTCTCAAATGGCTAATTCAAGCGATTCAAAGTAATCCTGGAACGTCCTTTAGGAAAGCGAACTTAACCGATGCCAACTTCAGTCATTGTGCGATTCAAAATACAGATTTTTCCTTTGCTGTGTTGACAGGAGCTTGTATCTTTGATTGGGCGATTAAACGCCACACTCAATTTACGAATATTTATTGTGAATACCTTTATTTGGAACCAGCGCACCAGAATCGGCAACCTGCTGAGGGTACTTTTCAACCGGATGAGTTGGAACGTGTACTAACTCAATTCATAGACTGAATTTTATTGAAGAATAAATTTTAACTTTTCAATAGCCGCAGGCAAGTAGTATTACAGCTTATAACAATCTTAAATAATGCGTAAATTTCAATAAAAACAAAATACATCGCGTCTCTAAATTAGGAAAAATACCTGTTTACAGCTTTAAAAAGATTGCTATATTACGGCGTTCACACCTATTTTTGAGCTAATTTGCAAGAGATATAATAAACATGACGAACATCATTTTTAGACGAGCATTAGCGGCTGATTATCCTGAAATTCTCGCTTTGCATAGAAAGAATCTCGTGTCTAACTTGTCTGAGCTAGAGAGGCAGAATGGCTTTCTATCAATTGACTTTAAGGATGATTTTCATCTGGCAGCGCTCAACGAAAATTTGGCAGTAATGGTTGCTGAGCAGGAGAACCTAGTGGTTGGATATGTTTGTGCAACAACTCAAGAATACTCTCAGGAGATTCCCTTGCTCAAATATATAATGAGCTTGTATCCAGACATAATGTTTTATGGGCAACCTTTAAGCAATTATCATTCCTTTTGGTATGGTCCGGTTTGTGTTGCAACTGCTTACCGTGGAAGTGGTATCTTACAAGGTTTATTTCAAGCACTTCTAGCTCAAGTCGCCACACAGTTCAATGCTGGCGTTGCTTTCGTAGTCAAGGACAATTTGCGAAGTCTTCGGGCGCATACTCAAAAACTTGGTATGGAGATGCTCAGAGAGTTTGAGTTTAACGGTCAATTCTACTTCATACTTGGATTCGCAGTTCCACCTTTGCCACCTTCCTAACCAATTTCTTTAAGAGCGCATCTGTTTGATTAAAGCCGAAACTTGTGTTTCTATGCGATCGCCTCGCACACAGTAGCGGCGCGTGTCCAGTGGTTGACAGGTGGGTTAGCTGAGGGCGATCGCGTCCTATCCATAACTTCCCAACTACCCCAGGTATTTACCCGTGGAAAGCTTTATTTTTTAAGTAGAAATTTATTTTCTAGTCAACAACTTTATTTTTTGTTTACACTTGTTTTCGATCTTGATAATTAGATTTCCTAGCTATTGCATCTGCCTAATGGCTGTTTGGTTACAGCTCATTTCCTCCTTAACTAGGATTGAGACTGCATAGCTCAAGGTAAAGAGAATGAAAGAAATCACGCGCCGCCAATTTATGGTTACGGCTACCCTGACAACAGGTTTTGCCCTAGCAGTGCAACCCATTTCTGCCAAAACGATTGCGACTGATGCCAAGGGATTAGTCACGGGTGCAGTGAAAATTCCAGTTAAAGATGGCGAAATTCCAGCTTACAGGGCGATGCCAGCAAAAAGTGGAAATTTCCCGATTGTCTTGGTGATTCAGGAAATCTTTGGCGTACACGAGCATATTCAGGATGTTTGCCGTCGCTTTGCCAAATTGGGGTACCTAGCGATCGCACCCCAATTGTTTGTGCGTCAGGGCGATGTTTTAAAGTTAAGCAACGTTGATGAAATTCGCCAAGTAGTCGCCAAAGTACCGGATGCCCAAGTGCTTTCCGATCTGGATGCTACGGTAGACTGGGCGGTAAAGTCAGCCGAGGGGAATGCCGATAAATTGGCGATTACCGGCTTTTGCTGGGGCGGACGCATTACCTGGCTGTACTCAGCGCACAATCCCCAAGTCAAGGCAGGCGTGGCTTGGTACGGGCGTCTGGTGGGCAATGCTACCGAACTGACACCCAAACATCCCGTCGATATAGCCTCGGCGCTGAGTGTCCCGATTCTCGGACTCTATGGTGGCAAGGATACGGGGATTACCCTGGATACAGTAGAGCAGATGCGCGATCGCCTGAAGTCCAGCAGCAGCAAATCTGACATCATTGTCTACCCCAACGCACCCCACGCCTTTTTTGCCGATTATCGCCCCTCTTACCGGGAGAAAGAAGCCAAAGATGGTTGGAAACGCCTCCAGGCATGGTTTAAGCAGCATGGCGTGTAGGATTTGGAGACATTCAGCGCATGGCAACCATACATTAATTATCTTTGAGCTGTCAGTTCGGCGCTGAAAGCAATCGCTAAAACCTAATCTTTGTAATATTCAGGAGACATCATCATGATCGACCTTTACTATTGGACGACGCCAAACGGACACAAAATTACTATGTTTCTGGAGGAAGTCGGGCTACCCTACACCCTAGTTCCGATCAACATTGGCACCGGCGATCAGTTTAAACCAGAGTTTCTCAAGATTTCCCCCAACAATCGCATCCCTGCAATCGTGGATCGCGAACCTGCTGAGGGTGGCGAACCGATTTCTGTTTTCGAGTCTGGTGCAATTCTGCTGTATTTAGCAGAAAAAACCGGAAAGTTGATTTCAGCAAATATTCGCGATCGCGCAGAGGTTCTGCAATGGCTATTTTGGCAGATGGGCGGACTCGGACCGATGGCAGGACAAAACCATCATTTCACTCAATACGCCCCTGAAAAAATTCCCTATGCGATTAACCGCTATGTGAATGAAACAGGACGTTTGTATGCAGTGTTGAATAAACGATTAAGCGATCGCGAATTTATTGCCGGTGATTATTCGATCGCCGATATCGCTGCTTATCCCTGGATCGTGCCCTACGAAAAGCAAAACCAAAAGATCGAAGATTTTCCCCACCTGCAACGCTGGTTTGAAGCGATAAAAGCCCGTCCTGCAACCATTCGCGCTTATGAGAAAGCAGAAGCTTTTAAAGATCAAGTAATCAGTCCAGATCAGGCGCGGGATCTGTTGTTCAATCAGTCCGCCGATACGGTCAAGCGCTAAATTTAAGCGGTTCTCACAGAAACAGCCGCTTCGCTATTTGCGATCTACCAGTCTTGATCGGTGGGTCGAATTAGAATTTCGTTGATATTCACGCGCGGCGGCTGAGTAACGGCATAAACGATCGCGGCTGCAACGTCCTCGCTTTGCAGGGGTACTATCGATTTACGCCGTTCTTCGGTGCGCTGTTTGGCTATTGGATCGGTAATGTGGCTGTCGATTTCCGTATCCACCATGCCTGGTTCGATGATGGTGACGCGAATGTTGTGCTTGCATACTTCCTGGCGCAACGATTCCGAGAAGCCATTGACTCCCCATTTTGTCGCATTGTAGCCACCGATTCCTACTCGTGCGGTTCGACCTGCAACGGATGAAATGTTAACGATATGTCCCGATCCTTGTGCCTTCAGGATAGGAAGAACCGCATGAGTTGCATACATCAATCCCAGAACGTTGAGATCGATCATGCGTCGCCAGTCAGAGGTATTTGCTCCCTCAATATTACCTGACAAAGCAATGCCCGCATTGTTGACGAGAATATCGACTCGACCAAATTGTGCGTTGGCTTTTTGCACTAGGTTCTGAACTTGAGTTTCATCCGTGATATCTGCCACGATTGGCAATGCTTTTCCACCCGTCGCTGCAATGCCATCTGCGATCGCATTCAGTCGGTCAAAACGTCGTGCTGCAATTACTACGCTAGCGCCTTCTACTGCTAAGGCGATCGCAGTCGCCTCACCAATGCCAGCTGACGCACCAGTGACGATTGCCACTTTTCCGTCTAATTTCCCAGTCATCCATACTCCTTAATTTCTAAGCTGCGTCTAGCTCCTACTGTGAAAACGATAGAATATCTGCTAGCAGAAGGTTAAGCAGAAACGATTTGGCTTTACCTTTATCGATGCAGATTGATATAACTACCGACGCTACTAGGATTCAGGGCTTCTGAGCGAAGTACGTCACGTCATCCGTTGGCAAGACAAAGTTTAAACTTTTTTATATAAAATGGCTCTTTATTGCTCGAATCGTTGTAGCAACCCGAAGATGGCATTAAGCCTCAACTGATGGGATAAAGAGCGATTCTAAAAGGGCTGATAATGAACGCAGCGATCGCAAGGCCCACTGGGATTAATCGTACATCGAAGCAACTCAGAGCGAGCATTGTATGAGCAGGTGATATCTCCGATTACCCAGCGCCCGTCCAACAGACTACACTCTGCCGGGGTATCGAACTTTTGAACGTAAAGAGCAATTTTGTGAAGCTGATAACGACCCGATTTGAGCAGATAGCGATGCCTACGTTCTAAAACCATATATGTTTGACCCTCGACTTCTAAATAGGCTCCAGGCTCAGGATTCCAGTCTAGATATAGATGACTCAGGGTAGAACGGGGATGGCTCAGAATGACTTCTGTAGGCAAAGGATTCAGCTTCATAACAAATTAATATCGACAGACCGCCAGAAAATTTGCATCAAATTCACGTCTATATACAGCAGTCCTATTTAAGTCCTAAGAAAAGTCATAAGAATACGTAGTGCGGTCATCTTGCCTGGGATTCAACGCAAGCAGGACGCTCACACTACGCAAAAATCTCACGACTGATTGAGGATTGCTATCGGTTATTGGCTCCGACAAATCGCTTCATCGGAGCCAATGCCCTAGTGTGCAGCCTGACGCTCTTTGGCTTCCTTGATCACCTCTTCTGCGATGTTACTGGGGCAAGGAGCATAGTGTGAGAACGACATTGAGAACTGTCCGCGCCCAGATGTCATGGTACGCAGATCGCCAATGTATCCAAACATTTCGCTCAAAGGCACATCTGCCTTAATGCGTGCCCCCGTCTGATTTGTCTCCTGAGATTTCATCATCCCTCGGCGGCGGTTAAGATCGCCGATGATATCGCCCATGTAATCATCTGGTGCGAAGACATCAACATTCATAATTGGTTCGAGCAGCTGAGGCGCAGCCTTAGGAACAGACTGCCGATAAGCGGCTTTTGCAGCAATCTCAAACGCCATTGCTGACGAGTCTACCGGGTGGAAACCCCCTTCAAGCAGCGTGAACTTTAAGTCCATGCAGGGGAACCCAGCCAATACACCGCGATCGACGCAGCTTTCAAAGCCTTTTTCTACTGCTGGCCAATACTCTCTCGGCACGGTACCACCTGTCACCTTTGACTCAAATTGGAAGCCGCTGCCTGGTTCACCCGGCTCAATTACATAGCCAATTTTGGCAAATTGACCAGAACCACCAGACTGCTTCTTGTGGACGTAGCTGTCTTCGAGGCGTTTCGTAATCGACTCGCGGTAGGCTACTTGAGGTTTACCCACCTCAACTTCAACCCCGTGGGTGCGCTTCAGAATGTCCACCTTGATGTCGAGATGTAGCTCACCCATCCCCTTGAGAATTGTTTCGCCGCTCTCCTCATCTGTCACCATATGGAAAGACGGGTCTTCTTGCACCATCTTAGTGAGCGCGGCGACCATCTTTTCTTCACCCCCCTTTTGCTTCGGTTTGACCGAAATGGAGATGACGGGTTCTGGAAAGACCATTGGCTCCAGCGTCGCGGGATTCTTGGGATCGCAGATGGTGTGTCCGGTTCGGATGTTCTTCATGCCGACGATTGCCACAATGTCACCCGCCTGAGCTGAGTCGATCTCTTCGCGAGAATTCGCATGCATCTCAACTAAACGGCTGACCCGCTCAGTCTTACCTGTCGCGGTGTTCAGTACGGTATCGCCTTTGGACAATGTCCCGGAGTACAAGCGCGTGAAGGTTAAAGCACCGAAGCGATCGTCCATGATCTTAAACGCGAGTGCCCGCAATGGTTTGTCTGGATCGACAAGCGCAAAGCTGCCTGTTTCATTCCCTTCCAGATCGATCTCTGGCTGCGGTTTGACCTCCATCGGGTTCGGCAGGTAGTCAACCACGGCATCCAGCACCAACTGAACGCCCTTATTCTTAAACGACGAGCCGCAGTAGGTCGGGAAAAACGCCAAGTCGCGAGTACCCTTGCGGATACAACGCTTAATATCCTCCATCGACGGCTCTTCCCCTTCGAGATACTGTTCCATCACAGCATCGTCCTGCTCAACCGCTAGCTCAATCAACTGTTCGCGGTAGGTCTCGACCTGATCGACCATGTCGGTAGGAACATCTTTGATCTTATAGTTCATCGGATCGCCAGAGTTGTCCCACACCCATGCCTTACGGGTCAGCAGATCGACCACGCCGCAAAACTGTTCTTCAATGCCAATTGGCAGCACCATTACCAGTGGCTTGGCTCCAAGCACTTGATCGACTTGCTTGACGACTCGGTAAAAATCAGCGCCCGTGCGATCGAGCTTGTTGATGTAGACGATACGAGCGACTTTGGAGTCGTTGGCGTAGCGCCAGTTGGTTTCAGATTGTGGTTCGACTCCACCTGAACCACAGAAAACACCAATACCACCATCGAGAACCTTCAGGGAACGATAGACCTCAATGGTGAAATCAACGTGTCCTGGGGTATCAATGATGTTCAGTTGGTGATCGTTCCAGAAACAGGTAGTCGCAGCTGACTGGATCGTAATCCCGCGCTCTTGCTCCTGTTCCATGAAGTCCGTCGTCGCCGCGCCTTCGTGTACTTCACCAATTTTGTGGATTTTACCTGTCAGCTTCAGGATTCTTTCAGTTGTGGTGGTCTTGCCAGCATCGACATGAGCGAAGATGCCAATGTTTCGATAACGAGTCAGGTCTTTCATAAATTGGTCTCTAGAGTAAATACAACGAACCGTTGGCGACCACCTGCAAGCATTACAAGCCAGGAAATCAATATTGCCTTTGTAGCCAGTGCAGGCTGGATTTCAATTACGCGGAATACAAAGAAATCCTTTTGCGTTTCTCTGGCGACATTACTAATTGTAAATTGTGGAATGTCAAGGTGACAGTGGTTAGAGAGATTAGACATATTTGCATCAGCGATATCGCAGCCGCAAAAGTGCGACCGCGCCAATTTCACTGTTCTCTACCAAGCCAGAGGTTCGGAGTTCGCTGGCTGGCGGCTCTAGTATTGTGCTTGTGCGGCTCTTGTTGGAGCGGTTAGCAGTTTCGAGAAACCCGAAAGCGATCGCTTTCGCGATTGAAGGCATATTCTCAACGAAAACTGAGTAACGGGAAAGCTGGCTCTGTACAAAAAGAACGCTGCTTTTACAAGCCTACTGGTAAGGTTAGAGTGAATGCGGTCTGTCCAGATAATGTCGGGTCAAGCGTCAGATTACCACGATGCGATCGCGCAATTTCCCGCGCCAAGCTCAGTCCTAATCCAATTCCCTCTACTTTGCGGGTTCGGGCTGGATCGCCGCGATAGAAACGGTCAAAAATTCGGTTTCGCTCATCCAGAGGAATCTCTTGAGAGCAATTACTGATGGTAATCAACACAGCTGTACTCTGACGACGAGCCTGAATCCGAATCCAGCCATTCGGGAGATTATATTTAATGGCATTGCTAATCAAGTTTTGCAAGACTTGAATGAGTAAGTCGCGATCGCCCTTTACGCGCAAACTATCAGCAATTTCTGTTTGAATCTCCAGATGCGGTGCTAGCAGTTCGATATCTTCCAGCATCTCAGTTAACAAGCCAGACAAATCCACCTCAACTCGATGCAGGTTCATTTGTCCGGCATCCGCTAGAGAAAGCAGCAACAGTTTACGCACAATCCCCGTCAGTCGGCGCACTTCATCCAGCAAATTGCTCAAGCTTTGTTGCACCTCGGAACCCGGATCGGCTTGTTGCAAGGTGCGTTCCAGTTCCCCTTGCAATATCGCTAGCGGAGTCTTGAGTTCGTGGGCAGCATCTCCACTAAAGCGGGACGCTTGTTTGAAACTGCGTTCCAGGCGTTCCAACATTTTGTTAAAAACCTGAATTAACTCGACAAATTCAACATCCGTTGTCCCGATAGGAATCCGTTGTTCCAAACCGCTAGCGGTGACATTCCCAATACTCGTGGTTAGTCGTCGGATGGAATGCAAGCTGCTTCCAGCAATTGCCCATGCACCTCCGGCTACAAGCAGAAGTACCCCTGGAATTGAAATCAGGAAGATGTTGCGGATGACGACCATCTCAGTTGCGATCGCGTTTAAACTCACTGCGATCGCAATTTGAGCAAAAGGTGTTGTAACGGCACCAATCCGCCATGTTCCGCTTGCGGTGCGCTGAGTAACGAATCGAGGCGTAGGCGGGGGTCGATCCGGCGGCGGTTGCGATCGCTCTGGAAATGGCGGGTTGGCTTCGGAAAAGGGGGCTGTTGGCCGCTCGGAAGGGGGTGATGGAAACGGCAGCAATTGGGGGTGCGATGTCCAAAGGTTTTTGGTATCGAGATCGGCAGTCCATTGCTCGGAACGATACAGCACATTGTTATCTGCACCGATTATTAGTAAGGCGATCGCTGTTTTTGTATCGGTTCTAAACAACTGCCCAAGTGAGTCTTCATAAGACTGCCAGCCACGCGGTCGAGGGCGACTTACCCGCATCAATTGGCTTTCCAATTCTGCATCCAGACGGCTCACCTTTGCCTCATAAATCAGCCACCAGGAAATTAATCCAAACCCAATGAGGGCGCTACCTGCCAGAACAGCAGACAATAGAGCAATCCGGATACGGAAAGAACGCAGCTTCACTCTTGAGACTCTGATTGACGAAATCGATATCCAACGCCGCGAATGCTTTCAATCCAACCCGCGCCACCGATAGAGTCAATTTTTTTACGAATCCGTTGAACGCACACATCGACCACGTTGGTATTGGGATTAAAGTCATAGCCCCAGATGTGTTCCAAGATTTGCGTTCGGGTGAAGACTCGTCCAGGCGATCGCATTAGGTATTCCAAGAGGTTAAACTCGCGGGTGGTGAGTTCAACGATATGTTGATTGCAAGTGGCTTCTCGCGTGATGCGATCCAGTTTGATGGGACCAACGCAGACTAGATTTTGGCGATCGCCCGCAGTCCGACGTATCACTGCATGAATCCGGGCAACGAGTTCTTCAACAAAAAATGGTTTCGCGATATAGTCGTCAGCACCCAAATTTAGACCTTCAAGTCGGTCATCCAATTCATTACGAGCAGTCAACAAAATGACTGGAACATTCTGTCCTTTCCGGCGCAGGCCCTTGAGGATAGACAAACCATCTTTTCCCGGCACCATGATGTCAAGCACGAGCGCGTCATACTCGTTGTCCAAGGCGCGAGTATACCCCTCGTCTCCGTTGTCACAGTAATCGACGACAAATCCCTGTTCCTTCAATCCAGCTCGGACGAAGTTGGCAATTTTCGCTTCATCTTCAACGAACAGAATATGCATGGGTTTCTCATGCGTCGGACGGCTTGGGCGTTTATTCAGTTTAACCTGTGGTTATCTGTAAGCCACCTGTTCCAATAAGTTTTCCCTGCAAATTCAGAAGTTAGCTCTATCGGCTAGGCAATAATTGAATTGACCAATTTTGGTAATTCTATGAAGCTAAATCAGTTGATCGCTGTGTTGCAATCTGTTAAAGCAAATGCCAACAAAGGCAAAGCCGAAGTATCGCAACTGGGTCAGAAGAATACATTATTTCAAGGATTGATCAGAACTTACCAGCCTAGAGAAGAGGATGGATTTGTATATCCTCCTGAATCGCAAAAACTGACGCTGAAGGCTGAGGATTTGATCGAAAAGTTTGTGCAATCTTGCTCTGAATTTTTAGACCTAGCAGCTACTCAGGACTACGCTAATACTGAGGCTAAAGCATCTGTCACAGTAGATGGACAGACTATTGTTGCAGAGGTTCCTGTTTCCTATTTATTATTTCTTGAAAAGCAGCTTCAGGATGTGAAGACGTTCATTGCTTCGCTGCCAGTGCTTTCGATTGACAAAGACTGGCAGCATGACCCCAATCGAGGATGCTACGTCACCAGTCCCAAAGAAACTGTGAAAACCAAGAAAATTACTGATTTTGTCGTTGCCTATGAAGCAACGGAACATCACCCTGCCCAAATCAAGGAGGTTTCCAAAGATATTGTGGAAGGAACCTGGAGTTTGATTGAGTTCTCAGGGGCACTTCCTCAAGACCGCGTGAATCGAATGCTGCGTAGAGTGGATATGTTACAAAAAGCCGTGATTCAAGCTAGAGAAGAAGCCAATAGCAAGGAAGTGCAGCAGCGGCAAGTTGCTAATGCGATTTTTGGCTATTTATTTGCAGATTAAACTACACTGGATTTGGAGTACAAGTTCATTTTTAGCGAGTAGGGATTTGCAGGTTCGATTCCTGCCCCCCAGTTTATCTGGGGGTAGGCAAATGGTAAAGCCGCCCTAGCGCATTAAGCTCAGAATAAAGCTCAAGCTATTGCTCCAATCTCATTTTAAAAATCGCTCCCTGTATCATTCTCTGTAGAACAAGGCTAGCGAGACGCGGGTTCAAATCCCGTCCCCTGCTCTAATTATGCAGGGGTAGTTTAGTGGAAAAACCTCACAGCATCAGATTGATTCTACGGAACCGGGAAATCTCTCATATAGGCTCAGCGACTTAAATCTTTCCCGGCATTCAGGATACGAGTGCCGGGATTTTAAATTGGGAACACTTTTGAGGTCATATCAAATTCGTTTAGATAGTCATAGTTTCGGAAAGGAGTTGGACGACCTTGCCCTTATGAGGGTTGTAATATGCAAATGGAACTTTAACTTGTTTAGTGGCATGGCTAACAACTGCGTGTACCGGATTGACTAATGCTTCTTGTGCTGAGTTCAAGCTGATCTGCAATCGATAACACTAGCCGTTAGACCTTAAAACAAATGTACAATTATCGCGCTAAATACGGAGAAGACTACAAGTATCATCTCACAGCCATACACTGGTCAAATGGGAATCTGAGAGCTAGCCTCACCGCATTCAACGAACAGGAGATAAAGCCTGTTCAAGTAGAATGGGAGCAGTAAGCAGGGCTAATCACATAGCAGGGACAGGAACAGCAGTTTGTGTATTTGAGGTGCTTGACCAGTGTTTGAGCAGCAATTGGACTAGAGACAATGCTTTAAGATTAATCTGTAGGGTAATGGCGATTATCTGAAGCAATTAAGGCTCAAGGGAAAGCAGTATGAACTTAATAACTCTCGCTGCTCAGAACATTAGCATTCATATCCTTGAAGCCGCTGCACCTGTCACCACTATGGAATGCAAGCTACTGCCAGTAGTGTTTGTGCATGGTATGGCGTGTTCCGCAGACCTCTGGGATGAACAACTTGCTTATGCCGCCCGGACTCGACGTGCGATCGCGATCGATTTGCGGGGACACGGTGCTTCCTCACTGCCTGAGGATGATGACTACTCTCCCGCCTCGTGTGCAGCCGATCTCTTGGCTGTATTAGAAGCCCTTGGACTTGAGCATATCGCGCTCGTTGGGCACAGCTTCGGAGCTTGCGTCGCACTCGCTGCGGCGGCGGCTAAACCTAACGCGATCGCGCAGTTGGTGCTGGTAGATCCACCAATCGATTGCACTCAGTTCCCCACAGAGGTATATCAGTCACAAATAGCTCCGATGCAAGCAGCGCTGGCAACTAACGACTGGCGAGCAGTGCTGGAAGACTCTTTCCGCAACGCACTGGCAGGAAGCACCTCGGCAACGCAAGAGCAAATACTCGCCCGCCTTGCCGCCACCCCAAAGGATCGGCTGCTTGGAACGTCTCGCGGTTTGTTTGCCTTTAAAGCACTAGAAGCTCTTGATGAGTACCTCGCTTCGCCAGGGGCACGCGCTCACGCTATTCTTGCTCCGTCGAATAACTCGCCGTTCAGCCTTCACGTCCTCCGTCCAGCACTAACCACAATCACTCTACCCGCTACAGGACACTGGCTCATGCTTGATGCGCCTGAGCCGTTTGCTACAGCACTCGATACCTGCCTAGCAGTCGTCTAACTAAGAAATCCGTTGTCATCTATGCTTGCTTCATCACCCGCGTTGAGGGCAAATATAGTAAGGATAAAAATTCTGCCAGTTCAACAAGTCCTTCTGCTTCTTGTTGTTCTGCTGGAGACGGCGTATGACCCTTATCCTGACGAGCCAACAAAGATTGCAAGTGTGTTTGAACCGCCTGGGGAAGTTGGAATCGAGTTAGTTTGATAGAAATCTCAACGATTTAGGGTACAAAGCTGTTGGCTGAATTAGGAACCTTGGGATAGCCTCGTTGTATTCCACATCTAACGCACATAGTTGAACTGGTCAAGGAAGGAAGTGAAGATCAATCTCAATGGAAACTGGGTGAATGGGGCATTTTCAGATGGGTGAAGGTAGATTGCGTTGCTGATTTCAGCGATCCTCACCGTATGCCCCTCGATAAAGATGTCATGAGAGCAGATTGGGGGTGGCAAGATACTAAAGCAAAATCGTTAGCCAGTCCCAGCCTAATGTCTCGGTGGAACAATATTGAAAGTTTGAGAACACATTTAAAGGAAGTGTTTAGCTAATAGCTGGACTTGAGTGTTTAGTTATTATACACGGCGGTCTAACAATCTCAATGCAGCTTTCTGTCGTTCGGCGCGATCGCTGTAGGTGATAAAAAACGTGCCTATAGTGCCAGTCAGGGTTGGCTGCACCACAACATACTGCCTTTGTGCAGCAGCTAGGGAAGGAATGAGGAGAGATCGCTCTTAAGTAGTAAAGCTATAAGGCTCCAGTAGTACCAAACTTGGTGCAGTTATCTTAGAAGTAGGCGCTCTAAAGAAAAGATTGTGTCAGCCGATTCCAGCAACTCAATCTCACGAGGGTTGCAGGCAAATTATGAAAAAGTCTAAAACAGCACTACAGGAGATTTTATGTACGGCTTAGTCAACAAAGCAATTCACGATATGGTGTGTAGTCGCTTCGGTGAAGAAACCTGGAAAGAGATTCACCATAAGTCTGAGGTCGAGGTGGATGCATTCATCAGCATGGAGTCTTACCCGGATGATGTGACCCACAGACTTGTAAAAGCTGCAAGTCTTGTTTTAGGTTTATCTGCTTCAGAAATCATGCAAGCTTTTGGAGAGTTCTGGGTTCAATACACCGCTGAAGAAGGGTATGGGGAACTAATGGCAATGAGCGGTGATACGCTTCCCGAATTTTTAGAGAATTTGGACGATCTTCATACCCGCATTGGAGTCAGTTTTCCGAAACTACAGCCTCCATCCTTCACCTGTAACGAAGTTGAAGAACAAACATTGCACCTCCACTATCATTCACACCGAGAGGGATTAGCTCCAATGGTAGTGGGATTAGTGCAGGGATTAGGAACACGTTTAGATACGGTTGTTGAAGTTACGCAGATCCAAAGTAAGTCTGAGGGTGCAGACCATGATGAGTTCTCAATTCAGTACAAGCCTCACTGAGCCTTTCTATGCACCCTCCCGATCTGACTTTGCCTCCTCAATTGTTTGCTCAAGCTTTTCCTTTTCATTTTGTGTTTAAGAGCGATCGCACAATCGTACAATCGGGGGAGGTTTTGCAGAGGCTTATTCCTCAAATCATCGGGTCACAACTTGACCAGTGCTTCCAAATTAAGCGTCCCATTATTCAAAATGCTAATTTTGCTGCTATTAGTAAGCAATCTCATAGTATCTTTACGCTGAAATCGCTTGATAGTGAAATGATTCTAAAAGGGCAGATGATGCCTATTACTGACAGCGAGGTTATTTTTTTTCTGGGTTCCCCGGTCGTTACGGAAATTAGCCAGTTAAACCAACTAGGAATTAAATTAAAAGACTTTGCAATTCACGACTCTGTTACCGACTTTCTCTTTCTTTTACAAGCAAAGGGTAAGTTGATGGACGAACTGACAGAGCAGCAGACCAAATTAAAAGATGCTTTGAGAGAAAAAGAGGCGATCGCTTCCCTGGCAGAGGCGAGAGCTAAAACCGTAGAACAAGCGCTCGAAAACTTACAGAAAACTCAATCGCAACTGATTCAAGCTGAAAAAATGTCTGGACTGGGGCAAATGATGGCAGGAATTGCCCATGAGGTCAACAACCCGCTTAACTTTATCAACGGTAATCTTAGCCACATAAACAACTATGTTAAGGATTTAATAAGCCTGCTCAACCTCTATCAAAAAAACTTTCCTCAAGCCTCTCCTGAAATCATTAATTACATGAAGGAAATCGACTTGGAGTTTTTGCTGGAGGATTTACCCAGTCTCGTCTCATCTGTAGAAATGGGAGGTCATCGCATTAGAGATATTATTTTGTCATTACGAAACTTTTCTAGATTAGATGAAGCAGAACAAAAAAATGTGGACTTACATGAAGGAATTGAGAGTACATTATTAATTCTAAATCACAAGCTGAAACATGATGTTGAGGTTGTTAGGAACTATGGATGTCTGCCAAAAGTTTTGTGTTATCCAGCCCAGCTAAACCAAGTTTTCATGAATATTCTTTCTAATGCTGCTGATGAATTATTAGAGACAGATATAAAATCCAAGCAGATTGCGATCCAAACCAGTGTAAATGAATTGAATTACGCCTGTATTCGCATTCAAGATAATGGGAAAGGCATTCCTCTGGAAATTCAAGAGAAAATTTTTACTCCATTCTTTACGACCAAACCTATCGGCAAAGGTACAGGATTAGGACTATCAATCAGCCATCAAATTATTGAAAAACATCATGGTTCAATCGAGGTAATCTCTGAAGTAGGAAAGGGAACCGAATTTACTATTAAAATTCCACTTTCCTAATTGCAGTATGTTTCTCTAGGTCAAGGGATAAAGTTACTGAGCGATCGCACACGATTCCATTTTGCGATCGCGTTGTTATGTCTTGCACTCATAGCAAAACTCGTGAGGAAGCAATTCGTAATGGTAAAAACGTAATCGAAATGTAAGAGGATGCATAGCTTGCAAAAGGTGAATTCCTCCCTGAACCTAGTATGCTGCAAATTGCTTAATTCTTATTAATCTTCTGACGCAGATTGGGCACAAAATCTGTTTTGACTTGACCTCAAACATCAAAGCAGGGACTAACTGAGTATAGTCTCCTGTTGCTTGCCGCGATCGCTTTCCTTGGACTCAAAGCCTAATCGCTTCGATTCAGCTAGATACAGACTATTCAACAGAATTCTCATGTAGATAAATCTACATAGAAAATATAGTTGAAACAGGTGCTGTTTGATAGCGAATGCGGTACAACTAATAGTTGTGCAGCTTATGTTATGAGTGAGGGAATTATTGGAAATTTGTCTGTTAGCATCTAATGTGAAATAGTTTTGAATTGGTGGTAAAAATGGAGTCAATATGAATCAGCAGTTGCCTCAGTTCATCCACCGTGTTGTTGAACGTTTACAGTCAATTCAGGGAATTGCAGCGATCGCTCTAGGGGGTTCAAGGGCACGAGGCAACCATACACAGAAGTCAGATGTGGATCTGGGAATCTATTACAATCCAGAGAATCCGCTTGATGTGACTGCTCTAAATCACCTCGCCTCTGAACTTGACGACAATCATCGCGCAAATCTAATCACCCCAATTGGTGGATGGGGGAAATGGATTAATGGCGGTGGTTGGCTAAAGGTAGAAGGAGTATCTGTAGATTTTCTCTATCGTGATGTGGCTCAGGTTAATCGTGTCATTAATGATTGCCATGCTGGGAAAATTACTATTGATTACCAACCAGGGCATCCACACGGCTTTGTGTCCTCTATTTATATGGGTGAAGTTGCAATTTGTCTGCCACTTCACGATCCGTATAACGTTTTAGATGCTTTAAAGGCAAAGACAACCCCTTATCCTATTCAGCTTAAACAAGCAACTATTGATACTTTTGCCTGGGAAATTAGTTTCTCACTGTTCATTGCACAAAAGGCAATTGCACGCGGTGATGTTGCCTATGCAGCAGGTTGCTGTTTCCGCAGCGTAGCTTGTATGAATCAGGTATTATTTGCACTCAATGAAGAATACCTATTGAATGAGAAAGGTGCGGTGGCAGTTGCCAACAGCTTTGCACTCTGCCCACAAAACTATCAACAACGGATTGAGTCAGTGTTTGCTTTGTTAGCGGCTGATGCAAAATCAATGATGGATGCGATCGCAATCCTTGAAGGAATTGAGCATGATTTGAGCCGATGGTATGGCAATCGCCGGTTAGATATGTAAAGTCTAAAGGGCTAGCATTGAGCATAGTCTCCTGTTACTTGCCGCGATCGCCTTAGCTTTGGTTGCTGAATCAATTTGACTGACGCAGGCTTCAGGAATGATGAATTTTCAAGTTCTGAGTGTCGCTTGAGCGATCGGCAAACGCTTTGAATTCGATCGCATCGTGACTGCAAAAGAGGCGCACGTCGTTACTGCGATCGCCTGATCATGCACGTAGCCGATCTTGATCATGGAGCCTCGGCTCGCGATCCACTACTACCAACACCAATGTCCCAAGCATCGGTTAGGTTAATAAAGAAACACTACTAGCTAGATAAATTATGCAATACGTGTTAATTATCCATGAAGTTGAAGACTACGAGTCGTGGAAGAAGGTTTTTGACAATGCATCCGACATAAGAAGGGAAGCTGGAGAGAGGTCGTATCAGGTCTTAAAGTATGAAAGCGATCCCAACAAAGTGGTGCATTTCTCATTGTGGACATCGATAGACGATGCCAAGCGTTTTTTTGAATCTCCTAAACTCATTAGAATCAGAGCTGAAGCCGGAGTAAAGGCTCCTGATTTCATATACTTGGAGCAACTAGAGTCAGGCACTTTGTAGGATCGGGTAGTAAAAATTCCCTACAAGTCTGTCTGCGTGTCTATGACACAAATCCAACTCGCCTCTCCTAAAATTATACTAAGGAAGGACGAGGATTTATGAGTTGATACAGCACGATCGTTCAATGGTAGTAATTGGACATTGCTGACCTCTATTTTTACGCACTGACTACCGTAGCTTGTCCTTTTGCTACTGTAGCTAAAATAGCTAAGACTTCTGGTGCTAATGGCTTCAAATTTGCTAAACGATTGGATGGTGCTGTGAAGACGCGATCGCAACTGTACGAGGATGTATGTCTTGCGTCTATGTCAATCTATTCCTGAACCCAGTACGCTGCAAAAGCGTACTTTATCCTAGTATTAACATTTAATTAAGCGATTACTTAAAATGTCGAAACTACTTGAACGAATCATAGTAAATCCTAGACTGTATGGCGGTCGTCTCTGTATTTATGATTAAGCGGATGAAATGTGGAGAAGTACGAATATGTCTTTAACAGGCCATGTGTATTCAAGCGGTTTTAAGCTTCAGTATATTGTTGAGGGTGACGGTACTCCTACCATCGTGGTTGGAAGTTCACTGTATTACTCTAGAACGTTTTCTAATAATCTTCGTAGTAGTCTAAAGTTGGTCTTTGTCGATCATCGAGGTTTCTCACCTCCTTCTAATTGTAAAGACACCTCTTTGTTCCAGTTAAACTCACTGGTTGATGATATTGAACTGGTTAGGAAAGAGCTAGGATTTGGCAAGATTATTGTTATTGGTCATTCAGGTCATGGATTTATGGCGCTGGAGTATGCCAAGAAATATCCTGCCAATGTGTCTCATGTGGTAATGATGTGTGTAGGACCAAATTACTCGCGTGAAGGGCATCTTGCGGCGGAACGATATCTGAATGATTCTGTTTGTCCTGAGCGTAAAGCAGCTCTTGCTAAAAACCTGACCAGGTTGCCTGAAGAAATATCTGCTGCGCCTGAGAAAGCTTTTATTGCCTATTGCCTTCTCATGGGACCCAAAAGTTGGTTTGACTACAACTATGACGCGACAAAACTTTGGGAAGGTATAGAAGTCAATATGGCTATGTTTGATTATGTCTGGGGCGAGGTTTTTCGGGATATAGATATTACTGAGAACTTAGATAAGTTGCAAGCACCTGTATTGCTTGCACTTGGTCGCTACGATTACCTCGTTCCACCACCCTATATGTGGGAAGGAGTAAGAGACAAGTTTAGTAATCTTACTATCCGCATATTTGAGAAGAGCAGCCATGCGCCTCACTTTGAAGAGCCAGAGCTATTTGACAAAGAGTTACTCGATTGGCTTTTCAATCGCTAACCCTTTTTTGATAGGAAGCCTAACATTTTCTTATCTTCATATAAACTAATCGCAAGTCAACTAAAACCCTAACATGTGTTCATACAGCTAAAAATTCCTGAGTCTTCTGACGCAACTTAAATAAGAAGTCAGTTTTGGACTTGACCTCAAACATCAGATCGGGGACTAACTGAGCATAGCCTCCTGCTGTTCAGCGCGATCGCTCTTAATTCCTGCTTCTTCAATCAATCCGATTGACGTAGACTTCATGAATGATGAATTTTCAAGTTCTGGGAGTCGCTGGACTGGTCGGCGAAGGCTTTGAACTCGATCGCATCGTGACTGCAAAAGAGGCGCACGTCGTTACTGCGATCGCGCGATAATGCACGCAGCTGATCTTGATTGTGGAGCCTCGCCTCGCGATCCACCTCCATCATCCATTGGTAGAAACGCATTCCCGGCGTGCAACGTGGTTCGGAGGAGTCCATCTCGTGTCGGTAAAAGTAGGCATCGCCTGCATTCAGGAGCCAACTATCTCCTGTCTGGATGGCAATGCCAGCATGACCCCGTGTGTGACCAGCAAGCGGAACTAGGAGAATCTCTGGCGGTAGTCCGTCAAGATCGCGGACAGCCTGGAAGCCGAACCAGGGTTCGCCTCCCGGCGAATAGAACTTCCAGCGTTTTACCTCGTCCCACTGCTCTGGACGATAGCGCTGGCTGGTAATGAAGCCGTGCCGATCCTGCGCTGCGTCAATTTCAGTCTGCATTACGTGTACGGTTGCTTCAGGGAAATCTTCCAGCCCACCAGCATGATCGAAATCGAGGTGGGTAAGCACGATATGGCGCACGTCCCGTGCGGAAAATCCTAGTTGCTCGACCTGAGCGATCGCCGTGTACTTGCGATCGAACTGGATACCGTTGAAATGAATAAAAAACGGGCTGAGTCGCTCGTAAGGTGACTTAACATCGCGCAGACCAAAGCCAGTATCGATTAGAACGAGTCCCTGGTTCGTCTCCACGAGCAGACAGTGACAGACGAGGCGAGCCGTCAAACCGCGACTGAAGCCATCGGAGAGCGCCCCACCGACCGGACACATACAGCCACAATTGAGATGATGAATGTGCATAAATGTTCTGCTTTAAACTACTTTTTGCCTACGGGTATTGATGTCTGCACCTCATTCGACGCTTGCATTTGCTCCGGTCGGTATGAGAATGCCTGCCAAAACGCCTTTATATACAACAGATGATCGGGAAGGCACTGTGTGCGTTACTTGTTAGCCGACTCAGACTCAGTCATCTGACGATGCAGTTCAGCCTTGAGGGTATCAGGCAAAACCTTGCTCACATTGCCCTGAATCTTCGTCAGGAGCGAACCAGCGATGATGTGATCCTTGCCTGCCATTAAGGCATCGAAACCTTGTTTGGCGACTTCAGCCGGGTCATCGTTCTGTTTTGTACCCACCGTGGTGTCGTCCATTCCCGCACGATGGAAGAAGTTGGTATCGGTTGGCCCAGGCATGAGTGAGGTAACAGTGACGCCTGTGTCCTTTAACTCGTTGCGTAGCGCTTCCGAGAAGGAGTGTACAAATGCTTTGGAAGCCGCGTAGACTGCTTCAAATGGCCCTGGCATGATGGCAGCAATTGACGAACTGAAGAGGATTCGACCCTTGCCGCGCTCGACCATATCTTTCACTACCCGTTTGGCGAGATGCACAGATGAAACGACGTTCAGGTTGATGAGATTCAGCTCGTCCTTTAGGTCAGTCTCGCGGGCGAAATCACCACCGACACCGACCCCGGCGTTGATTGCGATCGCCTCTACCGATCTGCCAGTCGCCTTAATTTGGTTGTAGAGTGTCTCAACACCGTCATAAGTAGCAAGATCAGCCTGCACCGTCTCGACTTTTGCACCCAGTCCCTCAAAGGTTTGAGCGGCTTCATCGATACTCGATCCGGTGGCTGTGACGAGGAGATCAAAGCCGTTTTGGGCGAACTGTTTGGCAAGCTCGTAACCGATGCCCTTGGAGGCACCTGTCACGACAGCCAGAGGTCGGTTCGACGAACTATTCATAACCATTCAAACTCCTGTAGGACTGCACCACGCTTGGAAAGCCGTGGCTTGCTTCTTTTTCGCGACCAGACAGTCTGCGCGAATGCGATCGCAACTCTTACTAATCCTAGGAAGACATCTGTGCGATCGCGTCTTTCCAAGGAAGTATGGCTGTTGTGTGTTTGAGGTTGCTTTTGTGGAGTTCACGCGATAGCGCTAGCGCGCTCGCAGAGCTTCGCCTGCGGTTCAGATCCCCGACTTTTTAGAAAAGTCGGGGATCTCGCCTTCACTAGCTCAGATTACAAAACTGTAATTTAGACGAAGGGCAAGCTGTAATTTTGGTTGAGCTTAATTGAATTTATAGACACGTTTCGAGATTCAACCGAAGGAGAAAGCTTGTGATGAATACCCGCCGACTGCTGGCAGCGATCGCAATTCCTGTTCTAGTTGGGACGTTTGGATGTGTGACTCTCAATCAGGCAACGGCTCAATCGCCTAGCCGACAAGCCCAAAACTCATCCCAGCCTAATCAACAACAGCAGGGACAGGGACGCAGACGAGGACCAGATTTTGCCGCTGCGGCTCAGAAATTGGGCATTTCAGAAGCTAAGTTGAAAGAAGCACTGGGAGTGCCAGCGAATCCTACACCAGGACAGCGCCCGCCTCGTCCCGACTTTAAAGCAGCGGCGGCAAAACTCGGCATTACCGAACAACAATTGGTAAATGCGTTGGGAGTTCCGCCCCGTCCGCCCCGTCCCGATTTTGCAGCCGCAGCGCAGAAGCTGGGTGTGTCAGAAGCCAATTTGAAGGCAGCACTGGGAGTACCTGCAAACCCACCAACTACACCGCCCGAACCGGGACAACGCCCACCCCGACCCGATTTTAAGGCGGCGGCGGCAAAACTCGGCGTGACGGAAGAGCAACTGGTAAATGCGCTGGGAGTTCCGCCCCGTCCACCTCAAGATGGCAACCAATCAGACGTACCTCCTCCTCAGCAATAAGCTTGAATCAATTTAGCGACCCTTTCGTGGATACGACCAAATTTTCAATAAGCCCTGGCGATTAGAAATCGCGGCTAAACAAACTAAGTCCGCCTGCGCGGACTTAAGACAAATCAAAGATTTTGAAACCCGCGCAGGCGGGTTTTGTCTGTGTAGACGCGGTTTCAACCGCCCAGGTAGATTGCGATAATTCTATTTGGAGCAGATGAAATGAAAAAAGACCGTGTGAAAAGAATCCCAGTTGTCTCCATGCTGAAGCGGCGAGAGGTGCTTGGCTTTCTAGGGGGAACAGCGGCAGTATCGCTTGTGGGATGGTGGCGCGAAGAGTCGATCTCAGCAAAACCGATAAATACATCAACTCAGATACCGACTCCGGTAGCGATCGCGCAGACTCCGACTTGCGTGGTAAAACCCCAACAAACGGAAGGGCCATATTTCGTGGATGAGAAGCTTAACCGTTCTGATATCCGCTCAGATCCCTCAAACGGTGCGGTAAAGCCGGGAGTACCGTTGCGTTTGGTGTTTCGTGTCTCTGGGATTGATAGTAGATCCTGTACGCCTTTGAGGGGTGCAACTGTAGACATTTGGCATTGCGACGCGCTGGGGGTGTATTCCGATGTTCGGGACTTCAACGGGGATACGCAAGGGCAAAAATTCCTGCGCGGCTATCAGGTGACGGATGCAAATGGGACTGCGGAGTTTGTGACGATTTACCCTGGCTGGTATCCAGGCAGAACGGCTCACATCCACTTCAAGATTCGCACCGATTCTGCGTCTGGGCGTGGTTCTGAGTTTACCTCGCAGCTTTACTTCGACGATGCTCTCACGGATCGAGTCCACGCACAGCCTCCCTATGCCGCTAAGGGACAGCGCACCCAGAGAAACGATGGAGACGGCATTTTTCAAGATGGTGGTGAACAACTGATGCTCCAGCTAACCCAAGATGCACAAGGCTATGTGGGTACGTTCGATATAGGGCTTCAGATGACTTGAACTATTGCAGATTAATCAACAGCGATCGCATTCTCCATAATTCCAGAGTTGATAGAATGTGATCGCTCAAAACGCCCAACTCACTCACGACGAAACACAAACAGATTGCCTGTTGCACCTCGTCCTACCCTGATTTCTTCGTCTAAGTAGGAGGTTGTCCACTCCGCCTCATTCCGGAGAAATTCCAATACTGGGATTTTCAGTTCAGGAAAACTCCAGCTTTCCATGCTAAAAAGCTTTGTTGCTTGCATCGAAAAACTGTCAAAGCTCACCTTAACCGTCTTCTTATCCGCGCCCCAAGCCCAAACGCCGTCAGCCTGTAATCGCCATTCTCCCAACAGGGGTAAGTCAAGAAAAGCGCCGTTAGAGGCAGAAATTTTTCTCGTACCGCCTGCAACCAACCTTTGCCACACCCGTTTGATGTTTATTGTTCCCCCAAAATCTGGAATTGATGCAAGTTGGCGAGTAACAACCGTTCCTTTTGAGGCGTACACCAATTGCCAGTTACCGAGTAGAGTAGGCAGATGGTTGGGGTGGAGTGGGTGTGGGATGGGATTGATGCTTTCTAGCTGCTGCACAATTTCATCGATTGGCTCTCCATCAGACGGAAATAGCGCTTGCTGTAGTCCTAATGCTTCTACTCGCTGCAAGAGTTCAGTTTTTAAGGCAAATCTCGTTGCGTCATCCCCTACCATGTCTTGATGTTCCACATCCTTATTAAGTTTTAGACTACAACTTGGTATCGGCTTTCTGCCATTCCATCAACATTCCATCTGTAATATTGATGTACGAATCGTCTAAAAACTCTTTGAGTGCTTCCTTCCCACCTGCTTGAAAAGCGCTCACGAACCGCTTCCTCTCAGTTAGAGGAAAGGCAGCAGTCACAAAAGCTTTTTGGTGTGCCTGACTAGCAGTAGGGTTGGTCTGTTCTAGTTGCTTCAGTAAATTCTGGATCTTGGCAGCAGCCTCAGCTAGAGTTTGCCTTTGCTCAGGAGTGTAGTTATCTTGGCTTAATTTAGCTGATTGACCCTTACCCTTAGTCTTCTTCCTCTTAATACCTGTAACTGCTTCTCGGATAACCTCTAAGTCTTCCGGTCTTGCCCACTTAGTTACAAGAGTTACCCTGTACTCATCTGTGCGTCCTGCACGTTTTTCTTGGGTAAGGAAACCAGCCTCACATAGGAACTTTAATGAATACTGGACGCGGCGAACACTCATCTGACAGATTTCCGCTGTCTTGCCAAGACTAGCAAAATACTTACCATTAGGCTTTCCTCCTGTCCTACGAACAGCATGTGCATAAACCCGAAACTCGTAGGGGTCTAATCCATACTCATCAAGTTTGTTGTGAACAAACATTACTGAGTTAGGGCTAGATAGGCTGTTTGCGTTTGGAGCTTCTTGTTCCGTTTCTAAAAGGGCTTTTTCGGTCGGCATACACTTGTTTTAGCTATGTTTTTACTACTGAAGACTGACCTTACTCTGACTTTCCGGCTTATTCCGAAGTGAAGGTGTTATGTACTTCATGCCACTAGCTTTAACACATTATACATATACCCATGCATCAAATGCCAAGCACCGAAGTTTTTAATGCCGTAGCCCTGGTATTACTCCAGGGTTGTTACTCAATGGGGCTAACTTAACCGATTTATCCCTTACGGCAAACACAGAAAACGCGAAGGAATCTCAGCAGCCGGAATTTTGGCATTAACACTCAAACAGTAGAGCCGCACAGATATTGCCAAAACTGAGTTGTATGGTCCATACTGAAAACAGTGAAGGCTACCGACGTAGATATCGATAGCCTTCACTGTACAGAATATATTGGGGACGGGTTTGCTTGCCCGCGATCCGTCCTTCATTCAATTGAAATCCACCAAAAACTTCCAAACAGGAGGAATGTTTCCACATGGCAGACTCATATAGTAACCATGATAACTCAGAATTGCCAGAAAACAAGCCCTGGGATGCTTTACTGACACTGATTCATGAGTTCATTCGTGCCCAAGTCAAAGCATCAGGACTCACGCTAGACACCAATTTAGAGAGGTTGATCCGTCAATCTCGCATAGAAGATGTTCGCTATGCTCTCAAAGTTGTTGAGGAGACGCGCAAACGAGAGGTGGTAAGAAACCCAGAAGGGTTGTTCTACCGCATACTTGTAAATCGGCGGCAGGTTTATGGCAATTAAAGTCAATTTGGCACCACCTAGATTGACCTAGGTTCGATACATTGAGGGAGACACACGAGAGAGAAATTCCTCCTCTCGTGTGTCTCCAATACCAATCATCCGTTCAAAAATGGCTATATCAAAGTCATTGATGAGTAGCTGACAGTTATCGCCAAAGAGCGATCGCCAAACCGTATTTCGTACTGCACCGCCAGCTAACCACCAATCGGGGAGATTCAAAAGCGCGATCGCAGGTAACACAACACCAACCGGCGAATCAACTAAAATCTTCTGGAGGCGAGTGGCACTATCCATGTTTTGCTTGTCTAGTTTTGTTCTAATCTTTCCAGTTATTAACTTAGTTGTATTTTCAGTTCGCGCAGCATCCGACTGGTTCCATCATCAATGGCTTTTTGCACCAGTTGGGGAATCATTTCGGTAATCGGCAAATCGGGAAAGATAGCACTGATGGATGATTCGGCGTAGCCACCATTTTGTAGAATGTAAATTTTGAGTTGGCGATTCCGATAGATCCACACTTCCGGAACGCGCAGCGCTTCGTAGGCGTTCAAGGTAGTCTTTGAAGTGACATCAGACTCAATGGCGAGATCCGGGGGTGGGTAAACCGCTAGATCCATATTGGTGCAACCCCGGACACGACTGGCATTCTGGATGTAAAAGCAAGTATCGGGTTCGACTCCGGCAATTTCTGGTTGCTTCAGAGTAGTTGAGCCAAAATCTTCCCAGTCCCGCCCTTGAGCATCTAAGATAGCTTTGACAATATCAGCAATGATGCGATGGGGGCGTTCGTGCAATGCCAAAGGGGACATGATTTCCAGCGTTCCTTGGTAGTATGCAATGCGGGTGCTGCGCTTTTCTCCCAGTTCCGTAAGAATCTGTTCAAAGTCCTGCCAAGACAAGTTATGAATGCTAATCATGCTACCGGGAGTGAGTTCAATGGCACGAATGGGAATGGTAACGGTCATTGGTGTTCTTCCATCGATTGCTGGGGTAGCTTCTTCAACCGTAACTCCCCATTCACCCATAATTATCATTGATGACTAACTGACAGGGATTGCCAAATAGCGATCGCAAACCTGTATTTCGCACCGCACCCCTTGCCAACCAGATTGTCAGCCCTTAACAAAAATACCCAACTTTTTAAAAAAGCCGGGTATCTCGCCTTAACTAGGCGGCAATCGCCAGAAATTTAAGCAGTGTGCAGACTTTTTCGAGCGCGTCCTGGTGCGCTGGGCTTTTTGCTGCGGGTAGGTGCGGATGGTGCCTGGGACTTTGCTCGGTTACTGCGCCCTTGATTTGCGCCCTGACCTTTCGCTTGGTCTACCACTTTCCGGACTGGGGCAGTTGGTTCGTAGCCTGGAATCACGTCTTTCACAAGGGTTTGATTGAGCAATCGTTCGATGTCTTTGAGGAATGAGTATTCATCTTCGCTGACGAGGGACACCGCTCTTCCTTCATTACCAGCGCGACCTGTGCGACCAATGCGATGCACGTAGTCTTCTGGTACGTTAGGCAGTTCAAAGTTGACTACGTGGGGGAGCTGATCGATATCTAGACCCCGTGATGCTACATCGGTGGCAACTAATACTCGCACTTTTCCTTGCTTAAAGTCTTGCAAAGCACGGGTACGGGCTGCCTGACTTTTGTTGCCATGAATTGCAGTGCTTTTCAGCCCATCTTGAGCAAGTTGCTCAGCTAGACGGTTGGCTCCGTGTTTCGTCCGGGTGAAGACTAGCACTTGTTGCCAATTGTGGAACCCAATCATATGAGAAAGCAGTTCTCGCTTGCGATTGCGATCGACCGGATGAACCACCTGCTCTACCTGCTGTGCGGCGGTATTCCGGGGAGCTACTTCGATCTGGGTCGGAGACTTTAGTAGGGTGCTGGCAAGCTGCTGAATCGGTTTAGAGAAGGTGGCAGAAAACATCAGCGTTTGCCTCGATGCAGGTAGCACTGCCAAAATTTTGCGGATGTCGCGGATGAAGCCCATATCTAACATGCGATCGCATTCATCCAGCACTAGTATCTCTATCTTCGAGAGATCGACCGTCTTTTGCCCAACGTGGTCGAGCAAGCGACCGGGCGTAGCGACTACAATATCAACTCCCCGATGCAGCGTTTGAACTTGCGGCTTAATTCCCACGCCGCCATAGATCGCTGCTGCTCGCAGCGACAGGTATTTTCCATAAGTTTTGACGCTATCTTTGACCTGATCTGCCAGTTCGCGCGTAGGGGTGAGGATGAGGGCACGAGGTCTGCGATGCACCTGGTTGGCGTTGGCAGTACCCAGGAGTTGCAGTAAAGGCAGGGTAAAGCCAGCAGTCTTGCCCGTTCCAGTTTGGGCGCTAGCGAAAATGTCTTGCCCTTTCAGGATGGCGGGAATTGCTTGCTGCTGAATGGGGGTTGGCTCAGTATAGCCAGAGTCAGCCACAGCACGAAGCAGGTCCGTTGAAAGACCGAGGTTACGAAATGTCATGGATGTGATCGCTCCTAGTAATGCCCCTATCCCAAATCAAGTGCCTGGGGCCAGTCTAAGAGCAGGAAATTTGTAGTTCAGTTGGATGGCTTAAATGAGCTTTTTTCCAATGCGCCAGCAACAGACCGGAATGTACTGGCAGAAACTCATCCTAACAGACATTTGGACAAAATATCTGAAGAAGGATGGGGTAAGCTAAGCTCTTCACAATGCTCTCCCGCTTCTTGGGAGTTTGTTCAATTTTGACAATTTTACTCAAGTCGCCTTACACTGCGGTCAACAGGGTTAAAGCAGAAACTCTTATTCATCCGTGGCTTTCCCCCGCATTGTCTTCATCTGCTACTTCTTAATCTGCTACTTTTGCTATCAAAACGCTTACTTTGAGAGCTACATGTGGGTTTGTTGAGTTTGCATCATTTGGGTACCACGATTGCACTTCTAATGAGTCAGGGCTTGCAATCGGCTCAACACTTCCTCCGTTCAGTTCTTAGCGGCGGTGTTCTTGAGCCTTAATTCAGAACTAGCCCCTCCTTAGTAATGCGCTGGTCGCTCATCAAAAGAAGCCGCTTTTTCTAACGATTGAGTAGCCAGGAAGATCCAATATCAAAGTGGAGGTCAGTCAAGGTCGCTACTTTATTCACCATCTACCTACGGATACGAGCGATCGCCTCGCCAATTCCTCCAGCTACAGCAATGTGATTATCCTTAATCATTACAGCATCATCTAGTTCCATCCGGTGGTTCATCGCTCCTCCCATCTGCATCGCGTACTTTGACTCGAGCGATCGCCGCGACCGACATCTTCCAACAACCAGGAGTGCAGGAGCGGGTCTAATACGATCGAGGGAGGTAGAACAGCCCTGGGACTCACCACTTCAGTTTTCCCCTAATTTTTCTAAAAGCTTGCCCAACCAACTTAGCCCAAAAGCTGCGCCCTTGGGGATTTTGAGAGTTTTCCAAAAAAGTTTTTCAAAACAGTTGACAGAAGCGGTTCGTGGTTGCTACATTAATAAAGCGGTCGGGAGAGCAAGCGAAAGTGAAGCGACACCG